>CAKTGS010000005.1 GCA_934561485.1 uncultured Faecalibacterium sp. | reverse complement strand
AAAATGGCAAAAGACAACAAGAAGCTCGTGCAGGCGATCACCAGCCAGGAAGAAAACTTTGCACAGTGGTACACCGACATCTGCGTGAAGGCAGAGCTGGTGGAATATTCCAGTGTGAAGGGTTTCATCATCCTGCGCCCCTACGGCCAGGCCATCTGGGAGCTGATCCAGAAGGACATGGATGCCCGTTTCAAGGCCACCGGCCATGAGAACGTGGCCATGCCCGTGCTGATCCCCGAGAGCCTGCTGCAGAAAGAGGGCGAGCTTGTCAATGGCTTCGCGCCGGAGGTGGCGTGGGTCACGATGGGCGGCTCCGACAAGCTGGAAGAGCGCCTGGCAGTGCGTCCCACCAGTGAGACCATGTTCTGCGATCACTGGTCCCGCGTGCTGCACAGCTACCGCGAGCTTCCGATGAAGTACAACCAGTGGTGCAGCGTGGTGCGCTGGGAAAAGACCACCCGTCCCTTCCTGCGCAGCCGCGAGTTCTGGTGGCAGGAAGGCCACACCATCCACGAGACTGCCGCCGAGGCCGAGGCTGAGACCCAGCAGCAGCTGAACTGCTACGCAGACGTCTGCGAGCAGGATCTGGCCATTCCCGTGGTGAAGGGCCGCAAGACCGACAAGGAAAAATTTGCCGGTGCCGAGGCTACCTACACCATCGAGGCCATGATGAAGGACGGCAAGGCCCTGCAGAGCGGCACCAGCCACTACTTTGGCGATAAGTTCAGCAAGGCCTATGACGTGACCTTTACCGGCCGCGACAACCAGCTGCATCATCCGTTCCAGACCAGCTGGGGCGTATCCACCCGCCTGGTGGGTGCCATCATCATGACCCACGGCGATGACGATGGCCTGATCCTGCCCCCGGCAGTGGCCCCCATCCAGGTGGTTGTGGTGCCCATTGCTGCCCACAAGCCCGGCGTTTCGGAAAAGGCTGCCGAGCTGGCCGAAAAGATCAGCAAGTACGCCCGCGTGAAGCTGGACGACAGCGACAACGCCCCGGGCTGGAAGTTTGCCCAGTGGGAAATGAAGGGCGTGCCCCTGCGCCTGGAGATCGGCCCCAAGGATCTGGAAAAGAACCAGTGCGTGCTGGTGCGCCGCGACACCCGTGAAAAGACCTTTGTGAGCCTGGACGAGCTGGAGACCGCGATCCCCGCTCAGCTGGAAGCTCTGCGCAAGGACCTGTACGAGCGTGCGCTGAAGAACCGCGTGGAGCGCACCTGGACGGCCACCACCATGGACGAGGTGAAGGCACTGGCCAAGGCAAACACCGGCTACATCAAGACCATGTGGTGCGGTGATCTGGCCTGCGAAATGAAGATGAAGGAAGAAGCTGGCCTGTCCAGCCGCTGCATGCCCTTTGAGCAGGAGCACCTGAGCGATGTGTGCCCCTGCTGCGGCAAGCCTGCCCAGAAGATGGTTTACTGGGGCGTGGCATACTAAGCAGCCGCTTCCCCTTGCCGGATAAAAAGCAACACCTGGAGCACAGCCGTGCTTCGGGTGTTGTTTTTTTGTGTACCAGGGGCAGAAAGCCGGAAAAAGCACTTGACAGAATCGTGCTTACTGTATATACTGTACATGTACAGACGAACGGAAAGGGGCGATGCTATGGAGCTGTTTATCGACAACAAAAGCGGTGCACCCATCTATGATCAGATCTACACCCAGATCAAGGATCAGATCATTCAGGGGAACCTGCAGCCGGACGAGGCCATGCCCTCCATCCGGGGGCTTGCACGGGATCTGCGCATCAGTGTGATCACCACCAAGCGCGCCTATGATGAGCTGGAAAAAGAAGGCTTTTTGTACGCGGTACCGGCCAAAGGCTTTTTTGTAGCCCCGAAGAACACCGAGCTGCTGCGGGAAGAGAACCTGAAAAAGATCGAAGCGCATCTCACCGAGGCCGTGCGCCTGTCCGCGTCCTGCGGGCTGGGCAGGGAAGAGCTGCGGGAGATGCTGGAACTGCTATGGGAGGGCTGAATATGAACGCACTGGAATTGCAGGGGCTTACAAAACACTATAAGGACTTTACCCTTGGCCCGCTGGACCTGACCTTGCCCGGCGGCACCATCTGCGGCCTGATCGGCGAGAACGGCGCGGGCAAGAGCACCACCATCAAGCTGATCCTGGACATGGTTCGGCGAGACGGCGGAACGGTGACCGTTCTGGGCAGGGACAACCGTACCGGCTTTGTGCGCACCAAAGAGGAGATCGGCGTGGTGCTGGGCAGCGATGGCATTCCGCAGTGCCTGAACGCTGTGGAGGTGGGCAAGGTGATGGCGGGCATCTACCGCAACTGGGACGCCGGTGCCTACACGGCGTTTTGCCGGAAATTTGACCTGCCGCCGGACAAAAAGTATAAGGATTACTCCGCCGGAATGCAGAGGAAGCTGTGCATTGCGGTGGCGCTTTCCCACCACGCAAAGCTGCTGCTGCTGGATGAAGCCACCAATGGGCTGGACCCGGTGGTGCGGGATGAAGTGGTGGATATCCTGCTGGATTTTGCCCGGGACGAAAACCACTCCATCCTCATCTCCTCCCACATCGTCAGCGACCTGGAAAAGCTGTGCGATACCATTGCATTCCTGCACAAGGGCAGGCTGCTGCTGTGCGAAGAAAAGGACGCCCTGCGGGAGGAATACGCCCTGTGGCACGGCACGGCGGCGCAGCTGGTCGAACTGGACGCCGGGGCGGTGTACAGCAAACGGGTAACGCCCTACGGGGCCGAGGCGCTGGTGCGGCGGGATGCCGTGCCTGCCGGGGCCAATCTTTCCCCGGTGAGCATCGAAGAATTGTTTGTGCTGATGGTGAAAGGGGAGTGTGCAGAATGAAAGGCTTGCTGCGGAAGGATGCTTATCAGATATGGCACTATGCCAAAGGTGTCATTGTGGCCGCCGTGGTCATGATGGGCGCAGGCGTGGTTGCCATCATGAATGGTGCAAATTTCTTTATTGTATATGCGGGCTTTCTGATGGGCATGATGCCCATGACCCTGCTGGCGTATGATCAGGCCAGCAAATTCAGCGAGTACAGCGCTGTGCTTCCGGTGACGAAAGAACAGCTGGTGGGCTGCAAATACATCATTGGCCTGTGCGGGTTGGTGCTGGCGGAACTCTTCGCCGCCGCAGCCCTTGGCGTGGCAAGCCTGCACTGGACGGCTGTGGACGGTGCGTTTGTGGTTTCCACGCTGGTGCAGGTGGGCATGACAACGCTGCTGAACAGTGCCATCCTGCTGCCGCTGAATTACCGTTTTGGCTACGAAAAGGCAAAATATGCGTTTTATCTTATGGTTGGCCTGGTTGCGGCCCTGATGGGGTTTGGTGTGTCCGCCAATGAGGACGGCCTGGCCCGGAATCTTCTGCCGCAGGGCGTTCCTCCGCTGGCTCTGCTGGGCATTACAGCGGCAGCACTTGTGCTGTATGCCCTCTCTTGGCGGCTGTCCGTTGCATGGTACGGAAAGGCAGAGCAGTAAAATGAAGAAAAGTCAAATCGCGGGCATCCTGTTCGGCGTTGCTATGGGCGTTTTGTTCAGCGTGTCGATGGGGACAGTGGGTTTTGCGCTGGGCGCCAGCTTTACAAGTCTGGGCATAGTGATGTTCCAAGGATTGGATGACCCGCAGGATAAAAAGTAAGGTGTAAAAAAATGCGCCGCCCCTGCCGGAAAAGCTTTTCCGGCAGGGGCGGTGTTGTTTGTGTGGGTTATTCCTCGGGCTCTTCTTCGTCCGGGTCCAGTTCAATGGTGAACACGGCCTTTTTCAGCTTGCCGCAGCCCTGGGCTTTCAGGCCGGATTTGTAGGGCTCCCCGGCCAGATACAGGGCAAAACGGCCCTCGCACAGCATACCGGCAATGCTGGTGCCGGCGGTGCCCACGGTGGTATCCGCGGCTTCATCGGTGGGTTTGGTGGGGGTCAGCTCGGCCAGGCTCACCTCAAACAGCTCGCTGCCGTCCAGATCGGTTTCCAGCACGATGTGGGCATCGTGGCGCTGGAACAGCGCCTTGTCGGAGCTCTGGGGCGTGACGGTGCTCACGGTGACCACGGCTTTTTCGCCGTCAATGCGGGTGCGCCCGGCGGGCAGGGTGGTAATATCCCGGGCCATGATGTACTCGATGACGGTGTCCAGATTGTCGCTGACGCCCAGATAGTTGGGCAGGTTGTTCAGAGTATCGTAGATCATAAAAATGTTCCTCCACAAACGGCCTCGCCCTCTCCGTCACGTTCCGTGACACCTCTCCCAAAGGGAGAGGCTTTGGCAGAAACAGAAACTTTACCGGACTGCCAAAGGCTCCCACTTTGGGGGAGCTGCCGAACGAAGTGAGGCTGAGAGGGCGAGGAAGGTATCCTTTTATAAAGTGTTTACTCGGCGTCCTTCGGCTCGGTGACCAGCTCTTTGATGCTGGGGATCACGCCGCCCAGGTTCTGCAGCTCCGAAGGAATGATGATCTTGGTAGCCTTGCCATTGGCCACCTTGGCCAGAGCTTCCAGGCTGCGGATGGCCAGCACCTTGTCGCTGGGCATGGCCTCGTTCAGCAGGCGGATGGCATCGGCGTTGGCCTTCTGCACGGCCAGAATGGCCTGGGCTTCGCCTTCGGCTTCCAGAATGCGCTGCTGCTTGACGGCATCGGCCCGCAGGATGGCGGCTTCCTTTTCGCCTTCGGCGGCGGTGATGGCAGCCTGCTTTTCACCATCAGCCTTCAAAATGACGGCGCGCTTTTCGCGCTCGGCCTTCATCTGCTTTTCCATGGCTTCCTGGATCTCCCGCGGGGGAATGATGTTCTTCACTTCCACGCGGTTCACCTTGATGCCCCACTTGTCGGTGGCTTCGTCCAGAATGGCGGTGATCTTGCCGTTGATCACATCGCGGCTGGTCAGGGTGTGGTCCAGCTCCATTTCACCAATGATGTTGCGCAGGGTGGTGGCGGACAGGCTCTCAATGGCGGCAATGGGCTGGTTGACGCCGTAGGTATACAGCTTTGCGTCCATGACCTGGAAGAACACCACGGTGTCGATCTGCATGGTCACGTTATCGCGGGTAATGACCGGCTGAGGGGGAAAATCGGCGACCTGCTCTTTCAGGCTTACCTTTTTGGCAATGCGCTCAACAAACGGGATCTTGACATGCAGGCCGGCAGACCAGGTGGCGGAGTAGCTGCCCAGCCGCTCGATGACGTAGACCATGGACTGCGGAACAATGACAATGTTGGTGATCACCACCAACAGAACCACAAAGACCAGCGCGAGGATCAGAAAGAACGGGATCATAGTGCTTCTCCTTTTTCAATGGGTGTGTCTGCTGCAAGGCGTCAGCCCTGGCGGCTTTCGGTCAGGATCGGCTCAACCACAAGCAGGGTGCTGTGGATCTCGGTCACGCGGCAGCGGCTGCCGGGTGCCAGAACATCGCCGGGGGTCACGCAACGGGCATTCCAGTCCACGCCGTCCAGGCGGACGCGGCCAGGGGTGTCGAAGGTGACCGGGGTGAGCACGATGGCTTCCCGGCCCAGGGCACGGTCCCCGTTGGTGGCGGTAGGTTTGGTGCGCAGCCGGGCGGCCAGCGGGCGGAATGCCAGCAGGCACAGGATGCTGACCACCAAAAAGATCACAGCCTGTACCCGGAACGAGCCGGTGAACAGGCAGCTGATCAAGGCGGCAGCTGCGCCGATGGCAAACCATACAGAGGTCATGTTGACCGTGGCTGCTTCCAGAACCAGAAAGCCCACGGCGGCGATGAGCCAGAAGAATGGATCGATTTGCATTGCGGGTCCCTCCTTATGCTGCTATTATACGGCATCCCCTTGGGGGAAGGTCAAGCGTTTTTTACTGGAACGTTGCGCAGAAAACAAAATATAGACTAAAATGGGGAAAAAGCCTGAAAGAAATGCCGCGTTCAGAGTTGACACAAACGCATTTTCACGGAAGAAGGCCGTGTGGAAAAAAACGGTCCGTCAGCCGTTGCGTCCCTCCCCGTGAAAAAGTAAGTCGGGAAGATCCGCAGATCTTCCCGACTTACAGATAAAAAATAAAATTCCACTATAGATGCTCAGAGCGCAAGCGGAGAGCATTTTAAATCGTTACAGCCCCGCAGGCATCACTGAATGTCGTAATAGCTGTGGTTCGGATTATGACCGTTTTCTTCCACCACAATGGTAAAGCCCATGGGGTTTACCTCGGTGTGCTTGCCGGAGGCCAGCGGCTCCACAATGATGTGTTCCGAGCGGTTCACGATGATCTCGGCAGTTTCAAAATCGCCCACGCGCTGGTAGTGCAGCACACCGCCTTCGGCCCGCAGCACCCGAAGTCCGCCGGTGCGGAAGGCTTCGCAGGTGCGGCGCAGCTGGGCCAGCTGGGCAAGCACCGGGCGCAGGCGCTCTTCGTGGCTGTCCCAGCAGTAGAATGCCCGGTTGAAGGGGTCGCGGTAGCCCTGCATTCCAATCTCATCGCCGTAGTACAGGCAGGGCACACCGGGCAGGGTGTAGATGATGGCATAGGCCATGCGCAGGCGCAGCATGCCCTCCTCGTAGGCATCGCCGGTCACGCTGCGGCCGCTCTGCCACTCGCGGCCCCGGCCGTTGGCCGGTTCGTCCGCGATCACGGTCAGTGCGCGTTCGGTGTCGTGGGTGGACAGAAAGTTCAGGGCAGTGTCCAGAGCAGGGGCAGGGTAGTGCTCGCAGATGGACAAAATCTCGCCCATGGCCTGGTCGGCGGGCTTGCCCTTGACAAAATCCAGCACGGCGTTCTTGAACGGGTAGTTCATTACGCTGTCCAGCCCTTTGCCCAGTAGGTAGGTGCGGCGCTGGCCAAAGCCGTATTTGGTGGTAGCGTCCTCCCACACTTCACCCAGCAGGAACTTTTCCGGGCTGACCCGCTTGACGGCAGCGCGGATCTTTTCAATGAAGTCGTCCGGTAGCTCATCGGCCACATCCAGCCGGAAGCCGGCGGCACCGCGGCGCAGCCAGGTGTCGATCACGCCGCCTTCGCCGGTGATGAATTCCACATAGGAGGGATTCTCTTCGTTGACCTCCGGCAGGGTCTCGAAGCCCCACCAGCTGCGGTAGCCGCCCTTATACTTGGGGTCAAAGTCGTACCAGCTGCGGTAGGGGGAATTGGGGTCGCGGTAGGCACCGCCCTCGCCGTAGCGGCCCTCGCGGTTGAAGTAGCGGCTGTCGGAGCCGGTGTGGCTGAATACACCGTCCAGCACAAGGCCAATGCCGTACTTGGCGGCTTCTTTGCACAGCACCTCAAATTCCTCGTTGGTGCCCAGCAGCGGGTCCACGTTGAGGTAGTCGGCGGTGTTGTAGCGGTGGTTGGAGTGGGCCTCGAAGATGGGGTTGAGATAAATGTAGTCCACGCCCATCTCGTGCAGGTAGGGCAGCTTGATGCGGATGCCCTCCAGATCGCCGCCAAAATAGTCCTCGTTCAGGTGGCCGCCGGTCTCGTTGGGCTGCCAGAAGGGCTCAGCGTGCTTGTCGGCCTGGTACAGCCGGTCCGGAAAAGGCATGGGCTTGTTCTCGATGCCTTCGCAGAAGCGGTCCGGGAAGATCTGGTAGAACACCTTGCCCTTGATGCACTCGGGGGACTGGAACCCGGCATCGTATACGGTGATCTGCCACTTTTCACCATCCTGCCAGCTCACCACGCCGCAGTTGTCCGGCCCGCGCACAATGCGGCGGAAGTCGGTGTACAGGTCAAAATAATAGAAGTACAGGCCCACATCGCCCAGGGTCACGTCCACCGAAAAGTGGTTCTGTTTGGGCGTCTGGCCGTCAAACTTCATGCGGTAGTGCACGGGCACATCGTACTTGCCCTCCTTTTGGAGAACCAGGTGCGGGTCCACATAGCCCAGCTCTTCCGGAATGCACAGGGTCAGGTGCACGGTCTGCCCGGCACGCACAGCACCAAAGGGCTGCTTGAAATAGGGATCATAGCTGTTGAACAGACAAGACAAAAGCGGTCGTCCTTTCTCAAAAAAGCCCCGGCGGGCCAAATGCCGCCGGGGCTGATGGATTTTACAGGGTTCTGATTACTTACCCATGGGCACCGGAGAAGCATACCAGATGTCGTGTGCGTAATCCAGCACAGAGCGGTCGGCGCTGAAGATGCCGCTGTTGGCAATGTTCTTCAGGCTCATGTGTGCCCACTTTTCACGGTCGGCATACAGCTTCTGCAGGTCGGCCTGTGCACGGCGGTAATCCGCAAAGTCGGCCATGACCATATACGGGTCGCTGCTGCGCAGATTCTCGGTCACTTCGTGGAAGTTCTCGCCGTTCCAGCCGCGCTCCAGGAAGTTCAGGGCGTTGTTGGCAACATCATCGCCCATGATGAAGGCCTTGGGATGGTAGCCCACCTGCTTCAGGTTGTTCACCTCGGGGGTCAGCATACCAAAGATCAGCTCGTTCTCCTTGCCGGCAGCGTCTGCGATCTCCACGTTTGCGCCGTCCAGGGTGCCCAGGGTGATAGCACCGTTCAGCATGAACTTCATGTTGCCGGTACCGGAAGCCTCAGTGCCTGCCAGAGAGATCTGCTCGGACACCTCGGCGGCGGGCATCAGGTGCTCGCTCAGGGACACGCAGTACTCTTCCAGGTAGACCACGCGCAGCTTGTCGCGCACGGCGGGGTCGTTGTTGATCAGGTCGCCCAGCTTGCAGATCATGCGGATCATCTGCTTGGCCATGTAGTAACCGGGGGCAGCCTTTGCGCCGAAGATATAAGTCTTGGGGATGAAGTCGGCGTTGGGGTTCTCCTTCAGGTACAGGTACTGGGCAGCGATGTTCAGCGCATTCAGGTGCTGGCGCTTGTACTCGTGCATACGCTTGACCTGGCAGTCGAAGATGGAGCCCGGGTCGATCACCTGGCCGGTGCTCTTGGACAGGTAGTTGGCAAAGTTCTTCTTGTTTTCCAGCTTGATCTCGTTCAGGCGCTTGAGCACGGTCTTGTCGTTCTCAAACTTGTTCAGCTTGGACAGGTTGGAAGCATCGTGCTTGTAGTCCTCGCCAATGGTCTCGTCCAGCAGCTTGCACAGCTCCGGGTTGGAGGCCAGCAGCCAGCGGCGGTAAGCAATGCCGTTGGTCACGTTCTTGAAGGCCCGGGGCTTGAACAGGTAGTAGTCGTGGAATACGCTGTCCTTGATGATCTCGCTGTGCAGCTTGGACACGCCGTTGATGCTGTTGGCGGTGTAGGCGCAGATGTTGGCCATGCGCACCTGGTTGTCACCGATCAGTGCCATATAGTCGATCTTGCCCTGGTCGCCAGGGAACACCTTGGCCAGCTCTTCGCGGGCGCGGCGGTCCATCTCGACCACGATCTGATAGATGCGGGGCAGGGTCATCTTGAAGATGTCCACATTCCACTTCTCCAGAGCCTCGGCCATAACGGTGTGGTTGGTGTAGGAGAATACCTTCTGGCAGATGCCGAAGGCCTTGTCCCAGTCAAAGCCGCACTCATCCAGCAGGATGCGCATCATCTCGGGGATGGCCAGAGTGGGGTGGGTATCGTTCAGCTGGATGGCGACCTTATCGGGCAGGTTCTCCAGCGTTGCATAGCTGGACAGGTGGTTCTGCACGATATCGCCGATGGAAGCAGCCGACAGGAAGTACTGCTGGCGCAGGCGCAGGATCTTGCCTTCCACGTGGTTGTCGTTGGGGTACAGCACCTTGGAGATCAGCTCTGCATTGGCGTTTTTGCTCATGGCAGTGTTGTAGTTGCCCAGAGAGAAGCTGGACATATCAAAGTCCGGCGCCTTGGCCTGCCACAGACGCAGCTTGGCAACGCCCTTGCCGTCATAACCCTGCACGTACATATCGGAGGGAATGGCCATGACGCTGTTGTAGTTGGTGTGCTGGATATAATGGAAGCCATTGTCCCAGTTCTCGCGGATCTCGCCGTCAAAGCGCACTTCCACGGCCTGGTCCGGGTGGCTCTTCAGCCAGACCTGACCGCCGGGCAGCCAGTTGTCAGCACGCTCCTGCTGCCAGCCGTCCACGATCTTCTGCTTGAAAATGCCGTACTCATACAGGATGGAGTAGCCGGTGCCGCAGATGCCGGTGGTGGCCATGCCGTCCAGGTAGCAGGCAGCCAGGCGGCCCAGACCGCCATTGCCCAGGCCGGCATCCGGCTCTTCCTCAAAGATGCTGTCGATGCTGATGTCGGCATCGGCCAGGGCCTTCTTTGCCACATCGTCCAGGCCCAGGTTCAGCAGGCTGGTTTTCAGGCTGCGGCCCATCAGGAACTCCATGCAGAGGTAATAAACCTGCTTGGTACCGGTGCCAATGGCCTTGGACTGGAACTTTTTGTGGTTCTCGCTCATCATCTGGCGGCAGATCAGCGCAAGGGACCGGTAGATCTGCTGCTTGGAGGCCACGCTCAGCTCCACGCCGTATTCGCTGGTCAGCTTGTCCTGAAGAATTTTGCCAAATTCTTTCGATGTCATAACTGTACTCCTATCCGCATAAGTGCATGAATTGTTAAGTTTCTTGAACGATTTCACGGCAGCAGGTACTTTCCCTCTCTGATACAGGCTGCCAACATAACAAAGATATTATAATATGAAGATTTGGCAAATGCAAGGAATCCGGTGTTTTTTTCCGTAACTGCCATTTTTTGAACCAACTTTCTGACAAATATGCTGAAAATTCAAAAATTCCACTTTTTCTTCGCGCACGTTTATATTATAATAAAGGGAGAAAAAAGCACTGCTCTGCGGCCCGGGCCGGCTTTGCAGCAGGTAACTCCGGGAGAAATGTGCCGGGAAACTCGCTCCGGCAGACGTCAAGACGCTGAAACGTTCCCGGAAACGGTGCCGTTTCTACCGGAAAACAGGAAATAACCGCCCGCAGCCGGGCGGAAATGGATAAAAGGGGAATTGAACCATGGTCAACAAAGTACGGGTGAATATCGCGGGGACGCCGTATGCCATTGCAACGACCGACTCGGAAAAATACATCCTTTCTCTGGCAAAAAAGCTGGATGAGGACATTACAAAACTGCTGGACGAGAACGAAAACCTTTCGGTGACCAGGGCGGCGGTGTTCTGCGCCATGGACTATCTGGATGAATACCGCAAGAGCACCGGCAGCGCCGAGAACATGCGCAGCCAGATCCAGGATTACATTGCGGATGCCACCCGGGCCAAGCTGGCCGAGGACAAGGCAAAGGCTGAAAACGAGGTGCTGCGCCGGGAAGCCGCCGCTCTGCGGGAGCAGCTGGCCAAGGAGCGCCGCCGCGAGACCCGCCGGGAAGAACGGGCCGAGCAGGCAGCCCAGGCGGCCGCCGCGGAACCGGAAAACAGCTGAGGGATACCTTATATAATAAAGGTAAAGGAGAATTATGGCGAAGATCGAGATCCTTGCCCCGGTGGGCAGTGAAGAGATGCTCCGTGCCGCAGTGTTCAGCGGTGCGGATGCGGTGTACCTTGGCTTTTCGGGCTTTAACGCCCGCACGGGAGCCGGAAATTTTGATGCAGAGAGCCTGAAGGATGCGGTGCGCTTCTGCCATGCCCGGGGCGTGGCTGTGCATGTGGCGCTGAACACCACCGTGTACGGCACCGAGCTGCAGGATCTGGAACGGGCTATCCGGGCGGTGGCTGCCAGCGGGGCCGATGCCGTGATCTGCCAGGATCTGGCAGTGGGGACCCTGATCGGCAAAATTGCCCCGCAGCTGCCCCGGCACGGCTCCACCCAGATGAGCGTGCACACCCTGCAGGGGGCACTGGAACTGAAAGAACTGGGCTTTACCCGGGTGGTGCTGGCCCGTGAGCTGAGCCTGCCTGAGGTGGAGCACATCACAAAGCACTGCGGCATTGAGACCGAGTGCTTCGTGCATGGTGCGCTGTGCATGAGCATGAGCGGCCAGTGTTATATGTCGGCTTTTCTGGGCGGCCGCAGCGGCAACCGCGGCTCCTGCGCCGGCCCCTGCCGCCTGCCGTTTGAAGCCAACGCTCTGCCGGAAGGCAAGCCGGGCCGCCTGCATCACCTGTCCCTCAAGGACAACTCGGTCATTGACAAGCTGGACAAGCTGCAGGCGCTGGGGGTGGCTTCGGCCAAGATCGAAGGACGTCTGCGCACACCCGAATATGTGGCGGCAGCGGTCAGCGCCTGCCTGGCGGGCCGCGAAGGCCGCGCCTATGACCGGGATCTGCTGAAGAACGCTTTCAGCCGCTCCGGGTTCACATCCGGCTACCTGGACGGAAAAATTGACGGCACCATGTTTGGCGTGCGCAGCGAAGCGGACACCGAGCTGACCAAAAAGACCCTGCCCCTGCTGCGCGAACTCTACCGCCGGGAGCGTTCCCGGGTGTCGGTGCGGATGAAGCTGGAGATCGAAGAGGGCGGCGAAAAGCTCACCGTGACCGATGCAGACGGCAACAAGGCCTTTGCCTACGGCGATTTTGAGCCGCAGCCTGCCCGTACTGACCCCACCGAGAGCCTGCGCCGCAGCCTGGCCAAGACCGGCGGCACCCCCTTTGAAGCGGCGGAGATCACGGTGGAAATGGACGGCGGGCCGTGGTTTGTGCCTGGCAGCACGGTCAACGAGCTGCGCCGCGAAGCACTGGACGCCCTGCTGCAAAAGCGGGAAGTGCTGCGCCCCTGGCCCACCACCGAGGAGCACGTGCCGCCCCTGCCGCAGCGCACGCTGCCGCCCCGCCGCACCCTGCGCGCCCGGTTCGAGCGCTGGGACCAGGTGCCGGAACAGGCTCTGAGCGGGGTGGAATGTCTGATCCTGCCCATTGCCCAGGCGGACCGCGTGCCCCGGGAGTGGCGCAGCAAGACCATTCTGGAGCTGCCCCGGGCCATGTTCGGTGCGCTGGAACAGGATACCGCCCGCCGCATTGCGGCCACCCAGGACGCGGGCTTTGCGGGCTATGAGGCCGGCAACATTGCCCACCTGCGGCTGTGCCGGGGTCTGCCACTGTCCGGCGGCTTTGGCCTGAACATCACGAACAACGTGGCTGCGCAGTTTTATGCGGATCAGGGCCTGAACAGCCTGCTCATCCTGCCGGAAGTGAAGGACAGCGACATTGCGTCCATTGCTCCCGTGAAGGATGGCAGGCCGGTGCCCACGGGCGTGATGATCTACGGTCACATGCCCCTTATGCTCACCCGCGCCTGCCCGCTGCAGAACATCCACGACTGCGCTCACTGCGACAAGACCGGCGAGCTGACCGACCGCAAGGCCAAAAAGTTCCCGGTGCGGTGCGGCCTGGGAATGCGCACCATCTACAACCCGGTGCCCATCTATATGGGCGATAAGCCCGGTGCGCTGGCCGTGGATTACGGTGTGGCCTACTTCACGCTGGAATCCCGCGAGGAAGCGGCAAAGATCCTGGACATGATCCGCGTTCATGCACCCTTTGAAGAGGATTTCACACGCGGGCTGTATTTTAAGGGAACAAACTAAGATGAACTGACGTAAAGCCTTCCCCCTTGGGGGAAGGTGCTGAACGAAGTGAAGCGGATGAGGGGAAGCTGTGGCCAGATGCTGTTTTGTCAAAACGCTGGCAGAAGATGACTGCCCCTCATTCGTCTCGTTGCAAGCTCCTCGCCACCTTCCCCCGAGGGGGAAGGCTTATAAAACGGAAAGAGGTATACTATGGAACCCATCACTGTAAAATATAAAGTACTGGACCCGCGGGCCAAGGTGCCCGCCTATGCCACCCCCGGTTCTGCCGCTGCCGACCTGTGCGCCGTGCTGGATGAGCCGCTCACGGTGGCTCCGCTGGAGCGGGTGCTGGTGCCCACCGGCCTGGCCATTGAGTTGCCCGGTGCCCACAGCGTGGCGCTGGTGTATGCCCGCAGCGGCCTGTCCATCAAGCACGGCCTGTGCATGGCCAATGGCGTGGGCGTGGTGGACAGCGACTACCGTGGTGAACTGAAGGTGCCCATGGTCAACCTGGGCAAAGAAGCCTACACCATCCAGCCCGGGGAGCGGGTGGCGCAGCTGTGCATCGCCCCGGTATATACGGCTGCCTTTGTGCAGGCGGAGGAGCTGGATGACACCACCCGCGGTGCGGGCGGCTTTGGCTCTACGGGAAAGTGAGGAGACCATGGAACTGATCCTGGCTTCCGGCAGCCCCCGCCGCCGGGAACTGCTTTCCCTGTACACCACCGATTTTACCGTCTGCGTCAGCGACTTTGACGAAAGCGCGGTGACTGCCGCCACCCCGGCTCTGCTGGTGGAGCAGCTGGCCTGCGGCAAGTGCCTTGCTGTGGCCAAGGACCATCCGGGTGCGGTGGTCATCGGCTGCGACACCGTGGTGGACGTGAACGGCGAGGTGTTTGGCAAGCCCCACAGCGTGGAGGAAGCCAAATGGATGCTGCGGGCGCTGTCCGGTGCCGTCCACGAGGTACATACCGGGGTGTGCATTGCCTGCGGCAGCCATGCGGAGCATTTTGTGGACAGCTGCAAGGTGCGGTTTTTCCCCATCTCGGAAGAGGAGATCGACCGCTACGCCGCAACGGCGGAACCCTACGATAAGGCCGGGGCCTATGCCATTCAGGGCCGCGCCGCCCTGTGGCTGGACCGTATGGAGGGCGATTACTACACTATTATGGGCCTGCCGCTCAGCCGTACTGTACAGCTGTTGGAACGTTTTGTGTGAAAAAATAGAAAAATGAAACAAACCTGAGCGAAACGCTTGAGAAAATGCCCGCTTAGGGCTATAATAATAGCGTGTTATTCTGCGAAGGGCGGTGCATTCCGTGCATCTGCCAGGCGTTGAGGGATAGATTTATCGGAAGATTATAAGGAGATTTGGAACAATGGGTTTTCTGTCGAAGGACGTTGGCATTGACCTGGGTACCGCCAATACCCTGGTTTATATGAAAGGCAAGGGCATCATCATGCGGGAGCCGTCTGTGGTGGCGGTGGACACCAAGACCGATGAGGTGCGCTGTGTGGGTGCCGAGGCAAAGGCCGTCATCGGCCGTACCCCCGGCAGCATCGTGGCGGTGCGCCCGCTGAAGGACGGCGTCATTGCCGATTTTGACATTACGGCAAACATGCTGGAAAACTTCCTGAAGAAGGCCTGCGGCAACAGCATGTTCTCCCGCCCCCGCGTGGTCATCTGCATTCCCTCGGGCGTGACCGAGGTGGAGCGCCGCGCAGTGCGTGAAGCCACCCTGAAGGCCGGTGCCCGTCAGGTGTCGGTGATCGAGGAGCCGATGGCGGCCGCCATTGGTGCGGGCCTGCCCATCAGTGAGCCTACCGGCAGCATGATCGTAGACATCGGCGGCGGCACGGCTGAGATCGCCGTGATCTCGCTGGGCGGCATCGTGGCCTCCCGCAGCGTGCGCATGGCTGGTGATATGTTCGACCAGGCCATCATCGCCTTCATCAAGCGCAAGTACAACCTGCTCATCGGTGAGCGCACCGCCGAGCAGATCAAGATCGAGATCGGTTCCGCTTACCCGCTGGACCCGGAGATGACCATGGAGATCAAGGGCCGCAACCTGGTGGACGGCCTGCCCAAGAACATTGTGGTGCACAGCGAGGATGTGCGCGAAGCGCTGCTGGAATGCCTGGTAAAGATCACCAGTGCCATCAAGGAAACGCTGGAGCGCACCCCGCCGGAACTGAGCGCCGACATCATCGACCGCGGTATTACCCTGACCGGCGGCGGCGCCCTGCTGCGCGGCCTGGATCAGCTGATCCAGAGCGAGACCGGCATTGACGTACACATTGCGGAGGACCCGCTGGACTGCGTGGCCAAGGGTGCCGGTGCAGTGCTGGATCATGTAGACGTGCTGCACGATGTGCTGGACACCGATGGCGGCCACATGTAAGTGACAATCTATTGCGGAAAAGCTTTCTACGTTGCACCTGCGCTGTTTTCCGCTGCAAACAAGATTCCTTGCGCGGATGGCACGGCTGTCCGCGCTTTTTTATCGCACAGGATCGGTGCAGGTGCGCTCCCGGACAGGAGGGGACCCCTTGAAAGATTTTTTTGATACCTGGAAATTCAAGCTCCTGGTGGTTGTGGCAGTGTTCCTGGTGGGCATCATGGCCTATGCCGGTGCCAACGGCCGCCTGACGGCTGCCCCGCAGGAGCTGCTCAGTGTGGCGCTGGCCCCGCTGCAGAAGCTGACGGCTTCCATCAGCAGCGAGGTGGCTTCGGTGTGGGAAAAGTACACCAGCCTGGACAGCGTGATTGCGCAAAACGAGCTGTTGGAAGAAGAAAACGCTGAGCTGCGCCAGCAGATGGTGGACTACGACCGCATGAAGGCCGAGAATGAAGCCTACAAGGCGCTGGCCCGCATACAGGATAAAAACGCCGAAATGACCTATGTTTCCGGCTTTGTCATCGGGCGCGACCCGCTGGATGAGTTCGGCGGTTTTACCCTGGACAAAGGCACAACGGACGGTGTGGCGGTGAATGACGCCATCATCAGCGACCGGGGCTACCTGCTGGGCATGGTGGTGGAAGCCGATGCCACCAGCTGCAAGGTAATGACCGTTCTGCACCCCAGCTTCAATGCGGCTGTCGTGGTGTCCCGCACGCGGGAAAACGGCATCCTCAACGGCAGTGCGGACTACGCGGCAGATGGCCTGTGCGCGTTGACCAACCTGGACCGCAACGCCGAAAGCCGCAAGGGAGATCAGGTGATCACCACCGGCCTGGGCGGCGTGTTCCCGCCGGATCTGCTGGTGGGCACCGTGCAGGAAGTGGTGCCGGAACAAAGCGGCAAGTCCTCCATTGCAGTGGTCAAGCCGGGTGCAGACCCCCGCACGGTCAAGCATGTTTTTATCATTACCGATTATTAAGGAGGCTCTTGTATGGAATCACGCCGCAAGCGCAGCCGCAGCCAGGTCCTGAAGTGGATCTGCTACGTTCTGGCGCTGTTTGTGTGCGCTGCCTTGCAGACCACGCCGGGCCTTTTTCAATTTGGCGCAGCAAAACCGCTGTTCATCCTGCCCCTGTGCCTGGCAGTGGCCGTGTTTGAGGGCGAGTTTGCCGGGGCGCTGTTCGGCATGGTGTGCGGCCTGCTGTGGGACTACACCGCCGGGCGCACCGTGGGTATGCTGGCGCTGGAGATCATGGTGGTCTGCTTTGCCGTGGGCGTGCTGGTGCAGCTGTACCTGCAAAGTGCCCCGGGCAACTTTGCTGTGATCTGTGCGGCAGCAGCGCTGCTGGTGCTTTCCTGCGACTGGCTGTTTTTTTACTACATGCCGGGCTACAGCGGCGCGGCGCAGCGCTACCTGCTGTTTGTGCTGCCCTCGGCAGCCCTGACGGTGCCGCCGGCTCTGGCGGAATTTTTTGTGGTACGGTGGCTCTACACCGAATTCAAGATCGACAACGGCGTGGTCTGAGCGCCGGAGGATACGCGGATGAACCAAAACGAACGGAAAACGGTCATGCGCCGGATGGTGCTGCTCATTGCTGTGGCGGCACTGATCATGGGCCTGTATGCGCTGCGGCTGATCTTTTTGCAGCTGGTCAACGGCGATGACTTCAAGGCCCTTGCGGTGAACACCACCGATTACAAGTTCACGGTCACGGCAGCGCGCGGGGACATTGTGGACAGCAACGGCAAGCGGATCGCGTCCAGCACCACCAGCCATAACCTGGTGCTCAACAAGCTGCTGATGGGCGATGAAGATCTGGACGAAATGCTGCAGCGCATTGTGGAACTGCTGCAGAAAAACGGCGAAAGCTGGAACGATACCCTGCTGATCAGCGAGCCGGATGCTGCCGGAAACTACACCTTTACCGATGATGCGTCCAGTACCAGCGACCAAAAGCTGCTGACAGACATGAAGGAGAACCTGGGCCTGCAGCAGTATGCCACCGCCAACGATGTGATGGAGATGCTGGTGGAAAAGAACGACCTGCAGAGTCTGCCGCTGTACTGGCAGCGGGTGCTGGCGGGGATCCATTATGAGATGGACCGGCAGGCTTTTTCCAACGTGAACAACTTTGTCATGGCAGAAAACGTCAGCGATGTGACGGTGGCCACCATCAAGGAAAACAGCCTTTCGCTGCCCGGCGTAGAGATCGTGGAAACCAGCACCCGCAGCTATGAGCAGGGGGACATCGTGCCCGCTGTGCTGGGGCGTGTGGGCAAGATCACCGCCGAAAAGTGGAAGGTGACCGATGAAAACGGCCAGGTGACCTATCCGCTGAAAGAAAAGGGCTACAGCATGAACGATGTGCTGGGCATTTCGGGCCTGGAATCGGCCTACGAGGACGAGCTGCGCGGCAAGGACGGCGTGGAAACCATCACCCGCAACTCGGACGGCGTGATCGTGGACACCCAGCTGACCACCGTGCCGGAGCCGGGCCACACCATTCAGCTGACCATCAACAGCGATTTCCAGCGGGCGGTGGACAAGGCCCTGGCCGACAACATCGACATGATCAACCGGGTGTACAACACCGGCACCATGAAAGCAGCCGCCGGTGCAGTGGTGGTGCTGGATGTGAAGGACGGCAGCGTGCTGGCATCCTCCAACTACCCCAGCTACGATCAGAATCTGTACGCCACCAACTACACCGAGTACAGCCAGGATGAGAGCCTGCCGTTGTTCAACCGTGCCCTGCAGGGCCTGTACACGCCCGGTTCCACCTTCAAGCCCTCGGTGGCGGTGGCTGCACTGGACAGCGGCCTGATCAACCAATATTCCACCGTGTACTGCAACGGTGTGTACACCTATTATAAAGATTACCACCCCAAGTGCACCCGGCACGGCCACAGCGGCAATATTGATGTGGTCACGGCCATCAAGTGGAGCTGCAACATCTTCTTCTACGATGTGGGCCGCCGCCTGACCAGCGATGTGTACGATGCCTATGCCTACAAGCTGGGCCTGGGTCAGCGCACCGGTGTGGAGGTAAGCGAGGCACAGGGCCGCCTGACCACCAAGAATGACAAAAACTACACCGCTTCGCTGGATGTGCAGGCCGCCATCGGCCAGGGCAACACGGTGGTGTCGCCCGTTCAGCTGGCAACCTATGCGGCCACGCTGGCCAACAATGGCGTGCGGTACCGCACCCACTTTGTCAAGGCCATTCTGGACTCCAACACCGGCGAGGTGCTGCAGGAGACCAAGCCCGAGGTCATGGACGTGATCGAGGACAACGGCACTACCTTTGAACTGGTGCGGCAGGGCATGAGCCAGGTGGCCAGCACCATCAGCGGCAAAATTTCCAGCTATCCCATCGCCATTGCCTGCAAGACTGGCACTCCTCAGCGCAGCGAGACCTATGCCCCGGGCA
This sequence comes from uncultured Faecalibacterium sp., assembly GCA_934561485.1. GTDB lineage: Bacteria > Bacillota > Clostridia > Oscillospirales > Ruminococcaceae > Faecalibacterium. The sequence goes on along the minus strand of CAKTGS010000005.1, from coordinate 26,608 downwards.
AGCATTACCTGAACGCGATGATGATTGCGTATCTTCCGGCAGACGACCCGCAGATCGCCATTGGCATCAGCATTGAGTACGGCGGTTACGGTGCCCGCACCGGCGACCTGGTGGTGGACATTGCCAACGCCTACTTTGCCATGAAGGACGGCACGCTGGAAGTGGAACCCTACGTCAATCCGCTCACGGCGGCACAGGATGCCGCCGGCACAGCCGACACGGCAGAGGATGGCACCGATGCTGCGGCGGAGGATGCTGCAGCGCAACAGCCGGATGCGGAACAGGCAGCCGAGTGAGCGGCTGGAAGAACGCACGAACGTCAATTTGAATGACTGGCGGCGGAATTTAAAAACAAAATTGAATAATATGTATAAAAACCAGTTGTAAAAGATCGGTTTTTGTGATATTATTTTTTACAAAGGACTTTTTGCTTTTTATGGAAATCGTTTCAGCAGAGGAGAGGGTAACGGATGACGATTGCACTGATTGCGCATGACTCCAAAAAGGAGTTGATGGTTCAGTTCTGTACGGCTTACTGCCGTATTCTGAGCCAGCATAAGCTGGTAGCGACCGGTACAACGGGCAAGCTGATTGCGGAAGCGACCGGGCTGCAGGTGCAGCGTTTCCTGGCCGGTGTGCAGGGCGGCGACCAGCAGATCGCTTCCCGCATTGCCTGCAACGAAATCGACCTTTTGCTGTTCTTCCGCGACCCCATCAATGCAAAGCCCAGCGAGCCGAACGAAATGACCCTGCTGCGCCTGTGCGATGTGCACAACATTCCCATGGCCACCAACATTGCCACGGCTGAGGTGCTGATCCACGGCCTGGAGCGCGGCGACCTGGATTGGCGCGATATCGTCCATCCGCAGAACTGAAGATCATAAAAAAGGCGCTGTATCGTGCAAACGATACAGCGCCTTTTGCTTGTGAGACTGCGGAAAGGACCGACACATTGTTCAGCAGAATCTTATGGTCCTATGATACACAGATGAAATGAACAATGTGTACGTTATATACGCACACTGTTCAGGCTGAACAATGTGAAAATACAATATAGGTTCGTTGCTTTTTACACACTGTTCCAATATAAAAAGGAATCATAGAAGATAACATCCTTCACATTGTTCAAGGCGAACGATGTGGATGCAGACCGCCGGGAAGCGTCAGATCTCAAACTCCTCGGCCATCTCCTGCACATCGGCGGCGGTAAATTCGCCAAGCGGCAGCAGCAGGCGGGCCAGCGTTTCCTGCGGCAGAGCAGAAAGCTGTGCGCTCTCGTCCTGTGCGGCATCTACGGCGGGGCAGACGGTGTGCACCCCGTCCGCACCGGTCTCGATCCGGGCGCGGTGGGCCGTTGCCACATACTGCATTCCCAGCTTGTCGGCAGCCGTCAGCAGGGCAGCAAACAGCGGCGTGCCGCCCTCGCCCAGGGAATCGGCCTCCTGCCCGGCCAGTGCTTCGGCGTTCAGCACGATGCACTCGATGCCCAGGGCCTCTGCAGCCTTTTTGGCGGCTTCGACCTGTGCGGCCTGCTCTGCGGCCAGGCGCACGGCAGCACCGGCCACCGCAAACCCCTGCTGCTGCAAAATGCGCACCGCCACGGCGCAGGCCGTGCTGCCGTCCATCTGCACCAGGACCTTGTCCTGGCTCTCGTAAGTGTCAAACCCGCTGCCGGGCAAAAATGTGTCGTTCATGTTCCCTGCCTCCCGCCATGTGCTTTGCTTTGTGCCACGGCCAGCTGGTCGCAGCGTTCGTTTTCCGGGTGGCCTGCGTGGCCTTTGACCCAGACATAGGTGATCTTGTGCCGGGCTTCCTGCTGCAATGCCTGCTCCCAGAGGTCCGGGTTCAGGGCAGGGGAGCCATCGGACTTTTTCCAGCCGCGGCGCTTCCAGCCTTTGGCCCAGCCCTTTTCCAGCCCGTTGATCACATACTGGCTGTCGGAGCACAGCCGCACCTCGCACGGCTCCTTGAGCTGGCGCAGTGCTTCGATGAAGGCGGTCAGCTCCATGCGGTTGTTGGTGGTGCTGGCCTCGCCGCCGCTCAGCTCCTTTTCGTAGACCTTGCCATTGAAACGGTAGCGCAGCACCGCCCCCCAGCCGCCCGGGCCGGGGTTGCCGCTGCACGCACCATCGGTGTAGACTTCAACCTGCTTCATGGGGTTCTCCTTTGGAAAGATAGTACCTTTATTTAGCGCCATTTTGGCTGGGATGTCAAGAGCCAATGTATAGCGCAGGACCTGCCTGCCAAACCTTGGAATTGACAAAAAGGCCGGGAAATACTATACTTGTTGTAACAAAATGCGTATAGGGGCGCACCATAGGCGTGCGCTCAGGGGTTCCCGCAGAAAAGCCGCGGTCGCATCGAGCAGATGGACTGGTACGGGCAGACAGATTCTTACGGAACAAACAGCCGTGCAAAAAGCACGCTGACAAAAAAATTCTATACGGTGCATCCAAGGGGAGCCGATGCGATTGGTTCAAGGTGCTTCCCCGTGCAAAGCGCAGCTGGCCCCGGCAGGGGAACGGCGGGCGCTGCCATTATTATTTTGGAGGTCAAGAATGGCTCAGACAAAAGAAAACACCCGCGAAGCGGCACAAACCAAGCAGAATGCAGCATCCGGCGCAGCCAATGCTCCGGCAGGGGAAAAACGCCCCCGCACCACCCGCCGCCCGTATTATAACCGGCGCCCCCGCCGTCCGCAGCAGCCCAAGGAGGCCGCTGTGCCCATCCACATTTATCCGCTGGGCGGCCTGGGCGAAGTGGGCAAGAACATGACAGTGTACGAGTGCAACGGCGACATGATCATTGTGGACTGCGGCCTGGTGTTCCCGGACAGCGACATGTACGGCGTGGACATGGTGATTCCGGATTTTGCCTTTGTGGTGCAGAACAAGGACCGGATCAAGGGCCTGCTCATCACCCACGGCCACGAGGACCACATCGGCAGCATTCCGTATCTGCTGCAGAAGATCGACCTGCCTATTTACGGCACCCGCCTGACCTGCGGCCTGATCAAGAACAAGCTGGAAGAGTTCGGCCTGGCAGGCAAGACCAAATTTGTGGAGATCACCCCCAAACAGAAGATCAAGCTGGGCTGCTTTACCGTGGAGCCGATCCATGTGAACCACTCCATCCCGGATGCCGTGGCCTTTGCCATCGACAGCCCGGCGGGCACCATCATCCAGACCGGCGACTTTAAAATCGACTACACCCCGCTGGCCTGCGGCGTGACCGACCTGGCCACCCTGGCCGAGTATGGTCAGCGCGGCGTGCTGGCCCTGCTGAGCGACTCCACCAATTCCGAGCGCCCGGGCTTTACGGCGACCGAGCAGAAGGTGGCCGCCGGTGTGCGCAGCCTGTTTGCCCGCGCCCGCAACAAGCGCATCATCATTGCAACCTTTGCGTCCAACATCTACCGCGTGCAGCAGATCATTGATCTGGCCGTAGAGGATGGCCGCAAGGTGGCTTTCAGCGGCCGCAGCATGGTCAACAACACGGCCATGGCCCAGGAACTGGGCTATATGCACATCCCGGAGGGCACCCTGATCAGCGTGGACGAGCTGAACCAGTACCCGCCGGAGCAGGTGGTGCTGATCACCACCGGCAGCCAGGGAGAGCCGCTGAGCGCGCTTTCCCGTATGGCTTCCTGCAGCCACCGCCAGGTGCGGGTCGGCCCCGGAGACTTCATCATCATTTCGGCCAACCCCATCCCCGGCAACGAGAAGAGCGTGACCAAGATCGTCAACGGTCTGCTGCTGCTGGGCGCAGAGGTGATCTACGAGAGCATGTACGATGTGCATGTGTCCGGCCACGCCTGCCAGGAGGAGCAGAAGCTGATGCTCACCCTGACCAACCCCAAGTATTTTCTGCCGGTGCACGGCGAGTACAAACAGCTCAAAAAGCACGCCCTCACGGCGGCCAGCCTGGGCATTCCCACCAGTAATATCCTGATCGCGGAGAACGGCTCCAATGTCATCCTGAGCCGGGACGAGATCAAGCTGGGCGAGCCGGTGACCGCCGGTGCCGTCATGGTGGACGGCCTGGGCGTGGGCGATGTGGGCAATGTGGTCCTGCGGGACCGCAAGCACCTGTCGGAGGACGGCCTGGTGATCATTGTGGCCACCGTGGACAGCAAGACCGGCAAGGTGCTGGCCGGGCCAGACCTGGTGAGCCGCGGCTTTGTGTACGTGCGTGAGAACGAGAGCCTGATGGACGGTGCCCAGAGCATTGTGGAAAACGCCCTGGACCGCTGCGTGGAAGAGCACGTGCGGGATTGGAACAGCGTCAAGACCCGGGTGCGTGAGGCACTGAGCAGCTATATTTACCGGCGCACCAAGCGCAGCCCGATGATCCTTCCCATTCTGATGGAGGTCTGACCCGGGCACCCCGCCGCCGGGCGGCAGCACAGCATTTGACCAGGAGGCAGAACGCTCATGAAACAGAAACCAAGATGGACCATGGAGATGCTGACCGCAGCGCTGGCGGTGCTTTGCGCCCTGCTCACGCTGGTCCTGCTGATCCAGCGGCCCAGCATCTGGCCGGTGCTGCTGGCACTGGTGGTGGCGTGGGGCATCTGCATGGCGGCGTTCCGCTATCGGCTGCGCCGCTGGGTGGCTCGCTGGATGTGCGGCGGAACCTTTGAAAAATCCAAAACAAAATTCAGCCTGGAACCGCTCTCGCAGCCGGCGGCCATGCTTTCCGGCGAGACGGTGCTGTGGTACAACGCGCAGTTCCGCACCCGCATTCTGGGCGGCACCGACCTGCTGACCAGCCGGGTGCAAAAGGTGCTGCCCGGGCTGGACCTGCAGCAGTGCCGCACCCAGGCGGGCCAGCTGCTGACCCTGGCAGAGGGTGCCTGGAGCGTGCACAGCTCCACGGTGCCCGGCAATGCCGAGAGCATGACCCTGCTGGTGCTGAACGAAGAGACTGCGCTGCGCCGGGTGGAAGCGGAGTATAAGGCCAGCCGCCCGGGGTACCTGGTGTTCCTGGTGGACGGCTACGATGATGTGTTCGGCGACATGCTGGACAGCGAGCGTGCCCGCCTGCTGGAGGGCATCAACCGCATTCTGGAAGATATGATCGGCCGGGGCAGCGGCTTTCTGCGCCGTGTGGCCAGCGGCCGCTACATTGCTGTGGTGGAAGAGCGCCAGCTGGAGCAGTTTGCCAAACGCGGCTACGATGTGCTGGACAAGATCCGTTCCTTGGACCCCAGCGTGAATCTGTCGCTGTCCATCGGCATCGGGCGCGGAGCCAAGACCCTGCGGGAAGCCCAGGATATGGCCGTGCAGGCGCTGGATATGGCGCAGGGGCGCGGCGGTGACCAGGCGGCCGAAATGACGCCGGACGGCTTTACCTTTTACGGCGGTGTGAGCCACGGCGTGGAAAAGCGCAGCAAGGTGCGCAGCCGCATCGTGGCGGATCAGCTGGTCAAGCTGATCAAGGAAGCGGACCATGTGGTCATCATGGGTCACCGCATGAGCGATCTGGACGCCATTGGCTCTGCCGAGGGTGTACTGCGCATTTGCAAGATCTGCGATGTTCCGGCAGTGATCGCCGTCCGGCGGGACGCCACCCTGGCGGGCAGCCTGATCGATGCTTTGTGCAAAGCGGGCCAGAAGGATGATTTTATTGACCCGAAGGATGCACTGCCCATCATCTCCAAACGGACGCTGTGCATCGTAGTGGATACATACCAGGTAGGCCTGGTGGAAAGCAAGGACATTCTGGAAAAATGTGGCAAGGTGGCTGTCATTGACCATCACCGCAAGGGCGTGGGGTACATCGAGAACCCGGCGCTGGTCTGCCACGAGCCGTATTCCTCTTCGGCCAGCGAGCTGGTCACCGAGCTTTTGCAGTACGTGGGTGAGCGGGATGACAAGCCCAACCGCGTGGAGGCCGAGGGCCTGCTGTCCGGCATTATGCTGGATACCCGCGATTTTACCCTGCATACCGGTGTGCGCACCTTTGAAGCGGCGGCAGCTCTGCGCCGCTACGGTGCCGAGACGGAGCGGGTGCGCCAGCTGTTTGATGTGACCATGGTGGAGTACAATGCCAAGGCGGCCCTGGTGGAAGCGGCACAGATGTACAAGAACTGTGCCATTTCGGTGGGCAGTGAGGTGGCACCCGAAGCCCGGGTGGCGGTGGCGCAGGCTGCCAACGACCTGCTGACCATTCAGAACGTGGATGCCAGCTTTGTGGCGGTACAGGTGGGCACCGGGGTGAATATCTCGGCCCGCAGCCTGGGCGCTGTGAACGTACAGATCATTATGGAATCCATGGGCGGCGGCGGCCATCAGACCATGGCGGCGGTACAGCTCAAACATATTACCCCGCAGGCGGCACGCGCCCGCATTGAGTCTGCGATTGACCAGTACTGGGCATCGCAAAAAAAGAGCGCAGTCGAGGATGCTTGAACACAGAAAGGGTTTTGAAGATGAAACAGTATGATTATCTGATCGTAGGCGCAGGCCTGTACGGTGCCGTGTTTGCACACGAAGCCAAAAAGGCCGGCAAAAAGTGCCTTGTCATCGACAAGCGCAACCACATTGCCGGCAACATTTACACCGAGCCTGTGGAAGGCATCAATGTGCACCGCTACGGTGCCCACATCTTCCACACCAACAACAAGGCTGTGTGGCAGTATGTGAACCAGTTTGCAGAGTTCAACCGCTATACCAACAGCCCGGTGGCCAACTACCATGGCGAGATCTACAACCTGCCCTTCAACATGAACACCTTTAACAAGATGTGGGGCGTGGTGACCCCGGCCGAGGCCAAGGCCAAGATCGAGCAGCAGAAGGCAGAGGCCGGCATTACCGACCCGCAAAACCTGGAAGAGCAGGCCATCAGCCTGGTGGGCACCGACATTTACGAAAAGCTCGTCAAGGGCTACACCGGCAAGCAGTGGGGCCGCCCCTGCACCGAGCTGCCGGCCTTTATCATCAAGCGCCTGCCGGTGCGCTTCACCTACGATGACAACTACTTCAATGCACTGTATCAGGGCATCCCCAACGGCGGCTACACTGCCATGGTGGAAAAAATGCTGGGCGACACGGAGGTGCGCCTGGGCGTGGACTACCTGGCGGACCGTGAAGCACTGAACGCTCTGGCCGAAAAGGTGGTTTACACCGGCCCGGTGGACGCCTACTTTGATTACAAGCTGGGTGCCCTGCAGTACCGCAGCGTCCGTTTTGAGACCGAGGTGCTGGACACCGACAATTACCAGGGCAACGCCGTGGTGAACTACACCGATGCCGAGACCCCCTACACCCGCATCATTGAGCACAAGCACTTTGAATTTGGCACCCAGCCCAAAACGGTCATCAGCCGCGAGTACAGCGCTGAGTGGAAAAAGGGCGATGAGCCGTACTACCCCGTCAATGACGAAAAGAACGGCGCCCTGTACGCCGAGTACAAGAAGCTGGCCGATGCCGAGCAGAATGTGATCTTCGGCGGCCGCCTGGGCGAGTACAAGTACTACGATATGGACAAGGTCATCGAGGCGGCGCTGAGCGTGGCGGCAAAAGAGCTGGAGTAATGCTTCCTGCAAGAGCGTTTTCGAGTGGAGCAGATTTTGATGGCTTTTGCCAACAGCATTTCCGCCGGGGATGTTCTCTTTTGATGGCAAAAGAGAACCAGAAAACCACCAGCGATTTCGACGCGCTGGACCCACGAATCAAGGGCTGCTCGCCCTTGATGATCCCAAAGAAGAAGTCGAACCGGAAAAAAGCTAGCCGCTGCGCTTAACGCTTTTTTCTCGCTTCTCCGATTTGAAGTCGCTGCGCGACGGTCACAGGCCGACAGCAGCAAATGCTGTTTGCTGTTACGACCTCTCCCGTGAAAAAGTAAATCAGAAAAATCCGCAGATTTTTCTGATTTACAAGTTAAAAATAAAATTTCCGCTGAAAATGGCCAGAGCAAAGCGGCGGCCATTTTAAATGGTCAGGCGCTTCCTCTTGCTCAAAAGCGACAAATGCGCTATACTATAAACTACAAGAACTGCACCGGTTTTCCGGTGAAAAGTGAGGGATAAACATGAAAGTGATTCTCAAGCAGGATATCAAGGGCATTGGCAAAAAGGACGAGATCCACGAGGTCTCGGACGGCTATGCCCGCAACTATCTGTTCCCGCGCAAGCTGGCGGCTGTGGCCGATGCCAGCGCTGTGAACGTGGCCCGCAGCAAGGAAGCTGCTGCCGACTTCCACGAGGCTGAGACCGTGGCTGCTGCCAAGGCACTGGCTGCCAAGATCGAGGGCAAGACCGTGGTCATCAAGGCCAAGGGCGGCGCATCCGGCCGTCTGCACGGCAAGGTGACCGGCAAGGAAGTAGCCGAAGCGCTGGCCGTGCTGGCCGGTGCCCCCATCGACAAGAAAAAAATCGAGCTGGAAACCAAGGATATCAAGGATGCCGGTGTGTTCAACGCCAAGGTGCGCCTGCATGTGGGCGTAGCTGCGTCCTTCAAGATCCAGGTGGAAGTGGAACAGGCCTGATCAGACCCCCCATAGCCTGTCTGCGCCCCCTCATGGCAGGGGGCGCTTTTTGGCTTTTCAGCAAATAATGCATAAGGATAAAGACCATGCCGAACGAACGACATTATTCCAATGAACTGAATCTGGAGAGCGTAGGCATCAACCAGCCGTTCAACATGCAGGCCGAACAGAGCGTTCTGGGCGCAGTGCTGCTCAAGCCCGACACCCTCACCGACCTGGTAGAGATCATCCGGCCGGAGATGTTCTACACCCGGCAGAACGCGCAGATCTACTCCGAGATGCTGCGCCTGTTCACCAACGATCAGACCATCGACTTTGTCACCCTGCTGGACGCCGTGATCTCAGATGGCGTGTTCCCCAGTGCGGACGAGGCCAAGGTGTACCTGACCGGCCTGGCCGAAACGGTGCCCAGCATCTCCAATGTAAAGGCTTACGCCCAGATCGTGCAGGAAAAATACCAGGTGCGCCAGCTGATGGATGTGGCCAAGGACATTCTACAGGACGCAAACGATGAGCCGGACGCAGACCTGCTGCTGGAAAACGCCGAGCAGCGCATTTACGAGATCCGCTCCGGGCGGGATTCCAGCGCATTGACGCCGCTTTCTTCCAGCATGGTGGAGACCCTGACCAACCTGCAGAAGATCAGCGGCCCGGATGCCGACAAGTACAAGGGCATTCCCACCGGGTTCCGCCTGCTGGATACGGTGCTGACCGGCCTGGGCCGCGGCGACCTGATCATTCTGGCTGCCCGCCCCGGTATGGGCAAAACCAGTTTTGCGCTGAACATTGCCACCCGCGTAGCCATGCAGCAAAAGGTGCCGGTGGCCATTTTCAGCCTGGAAATGACCAAGGAACAGCTGACCAACCGCATTCTGTCGGCGGAAGCCGGTATCGACAGCCAGGCTTTTCGCACCGGTGCCCTGCGCGCCGAGGACTGGGAGTATCTGGCCCTGGCAACGGAAAAACTGCACGATGCACCGATTTATATGGACGATACTTCCGGCATTACCATCACCGAGATGAAGGCCAAGATCCGCCGGGTGAACCAGGACCCTGCTCGACCCAACGTGGGCCTGATCGTCATCGATTATCTGCAGCTGATGACCACCGGCCAGCGCTCCGAGAACCGTGTGCAGGAGATCAGCTCCATCACCCGGAACCTCAAGATCATGGCCAAGGAAATGAACGTGCCCATCATTGCGCTGAGCCAGCTGTCCCGTGCAGTGGAAAAGCAGGGCAACAACTCCAGCCACCGGCCCCAGCTGTCCGACCTGCGTGATTCCGGCTCCATCGAACAGGATGCCGACTGCGTTCTGTTCCTGTACCGCGATTCCTATTATGCCAGCCAGAACCCGGACGGTGCTGAGGTGGACGCCGACACCGCCGAGTGCATCGTGGCCAAGAACCGCCACGGCGAGACCAGCACGGTGCCGCTGGGCTGGGATGGTGCCCATACCCGCTTTATGGATGTGGATTTCAAGCGCTGATCCGATGAAAGAAGATATTTTTGGCCGGGTGCGGGCCTACTGCCTGCAGAACCGGCTCCTCTGCCCCGGGCGGCCGCTGCGGCTGGCGGCGGCAGTTTCCGGCGGGGCCGACAGCATGGCCCTGCTGCACATCCTGCAGGCGCTGCAGCCGGAATTCGGCTACACCCTCTCGGCCTGCCACGTCAACCACGGCCTGCGGGGCGCGGCGGCAGACCGGGACGAAGCCTTTGTGCGGGATGCCTGCGCCGGGCTGGGGGTGCCGCTGCGGGTGTTCCGCGCCGCCGAGCTGGCCGGAGAGGTGGGTGCACCGCCGCCCCATGCCAGTGAGGACTGGGCGCGCCGCCTGCGCCATGCCTGTTTTGCACGGCTGCACGCAGAGGGGATAGACGCCCTTGCAACCGCCCATACTGCAAATGATCAGGCCGAAACGCTGCTGTTCCGGCTGGCCCGGGGCACCGGGCTGCAGGGGGCAGGGGGCATCCGGCCGGAAAACGGCTGGTATCTGCACCCGCTGCTCTGCCTGACCCGGGCGGAGACCGAAGAAGTCTGCCGGGCGTGCGGTGCGGCCTGGGTGCAGGATGAGACCAACGAAACGGACGATTATGCCCGCAACCGGCTGCGCCACCACGCGGTGCCGGCACTGCAGAGCGTGAACGAAGCCGCTGTGGAAAACCTGGCTGCCTTCTGCGAAAAAGCGCAGCGGGCGCAGCAGTATGCGGCGGCGCAGGCGGCCCGGCTGCTGGCGGGGGCGGTGCAGCCTTCGGATGCACTGCGGCCCCCGGTGCAGGCAGCCTGGCGGCTGGAGCCGCTGGCTGCGGCAGACCCCTTTGTGCTGGAAACGGCGCTGCATGGGCTGGTCGCGCCTGTGCGGGACCCGGAGGAAAAATACGTGCAGCTGCTGTGCGGCCTGGTGCGGCGCGGCAGCGGTGCGGTGCAGCTGACTGGAACGGTGCGCTTTTGCGCGGGGAACGGCTTGTTGTGGCAGGAGACGCAGCCCGTACCGGCGGCGTGGAATGCCGCAGCAGCGGCGGACTTCTGTACCCGGCTGCAGCGCACCGGCAGGGCCGAAATTGCCCTGCCGGAGGGCAAAAAGCTGACGGCAGCGGTGCTTTTGGGGAATTTTGAAGAAAAAATACAGGTCGTTCATAAAAAAGACTTAAAAAATCTGGCAGATTATGCTAGAATAACTACGTTGTATGCTGGCCTTGCTTTGCGCACCCGCCAGCCGGGAGATATCTACCGCCCCGCCGGGCGGCAGGTGCACAACCGGCTGCGCAAATGGATGAACGAAGCGGGCGTTCCGGCACAGCAGCGGGACACACTGCCGCTGCTGGCGGCGGGCAGTGAGGTGCTATGGGTCTGCGGTGCAGGCTTTGCAGAAGGCCTTGCCCCGGACAGCATGACCACGCAGATCCTGCGGATGGAAATTGAAAACATGGAGGAAAACAATCATGAGCATGAATGATGATATCAAGACCGTTCTGGTCTCGGAAGAAGAGCTGAAGGCAAAGGTGGCTGAGCTGGGTGCCCGGATCAGCAAGGACTATGCAGGCACCAACCTGGTGCTGGTGTCCATCCTGAAAGGGTCGGTGGTTTTTATGGCCGACCTGATGCGCGCTGTGACCATTCCCTGCAGCATCGACTTCATGGTCGTTTCCAGCTACGGCGGCAGCAACACCACCACCAGCGGCCTGGTCAAGATCATCAAGGACCTGGACGGTGACCTGTCCGGTAAGGACGTGCTGATCGTGGAGGACATCCTGGACACCGGTGTGACCCTCTCGAAACTGGTGCCCATGCTCAAGATGCGCAATCCCAATTCCGTCAAGATCTGCACCATCCTGGACAAACCCAGCCGCCGCAAGGCCGACATCCAGCCCGACTACGAGGGCTTCCAGGTGCCGGACGAGTTCGTGGTGGGCTATGGCCTGGACTACGATGAAAAATACCGCAATCTGCCCTACGTGGGCGTTCTGAAACCCGAAATTTACGCAAAGTAAGTTTCCACCAAATTTCATCCAGAACTGGAGTTGATTTTTTTTGCAACCAAAGAAACCTCGCTTGAACCCGCTGATCCTGGCACTGGTGCTGGCCGCCGTGCTGATGGTGTGGTCGGTGCTGGGCGGCAGCGGCGACAGCAGCAGCTCGTCCTCCATGGCCTATTCCACAGCGGTGCAGTACTTTGAAAACCTGCAGGTGACCAAGTTCACGCTGGACCTCAACACCGGCGTGCTGACCATGAACCTGAAGGAGGGCAAGATCGCGCTGCCGGACACCACAGCCCAGAGCACGACCCAGTCCACCGGCGGGCTGCTGAGCGGAATGCTGTCCTCTTCTTCTACAGACAGCACCAGCACCCAGAAAAACAGCGATGGCACGGTGACAGTGCGCTACCGCCTGCCCTATGCCTCTATGTTCGTCAAGTATGTCAACGATTATATCCAGGCCTACGATGCCGCAAATCCGGACGCTCCCATGGAGTATGATTATACCCCGGTCAAGGAGAGCATCCCCTGGATGGAGATCCTGTTCTATCTGGCCATGCTGGGCTGCACCGGCTTCCTGCTGTTCTCCATGATGCGCGGCGGCGGTGCCGGCGGCGGCATCATGAACGTGGGCAAGGCCAAGGTGAAGGACGAGCACGAAAACAAAAAGACGGCTACCTTTGCCGATGTGGCCGGTGAGGACGAAGAAAAGGAAGAGCTGAAGGAAGTTGTGGAGTTCCTGAAAAGCCCCGACAAGTTCAACTCTCTGGGTGCCCGCATCCCCCACGGCGTGCTACTGGTAGGCCCTCCGGGTACCGGCAAGACCCTGCTGGCCCGTGCCTGTGCCGGTGAGGCCGGTGTGCCGTTCTACTCCATCTCCGGCTCGGACTTTGTGGAAATGTATGTCGGCGTGGGCGCATCCCGTGTGCGTGACCTGTTCGACAAAGCCAAAAAGACGATGCCCTGCATCATCTTCATTGATGAGATTGATGCAGTGGGCCGTCAGCGCGGTGCCGGCCTGGGCGGCGGCCACGATGAACGGGAACAGACGCTGAACCAGCTGCTGGTGGAAATGGACGGCTTTGAAGCCAACGATGGCATCATTGTCATGGCTGCCACCAACCGTGCAGATATCCTGGATAAGGCTCTGCTGCGTCCCGGCCGTTTTGACCGCCAGGTGTATGTGGGCCTGCCGGATGTGAAGGGCCGCGAAGAGATCCTGCGTGTCCACACGAAGAACAAGCCTCTGGCACCGGATGTGTCCCTCAAGGTGATTGCCCAGCGTACCGCCGGTTTTGCCGGTGCTGACCTGGAAAACCTGGTCAATGAGGCCGCTCTGCTGGCTGCCCGCCGCAGCCGCAAGGCCATTACCATGGAGGACATTGAGGAAGCATCTATGAAGGTGATGGCCGGTCCCGAAAAGAAGAGCCGCGTGGTCACCCCGGAAGAGAAAAAGCTCACCGCCTACCACGAGGCAGGCCATGCGGTGGCGGGCTTCTACTGCAAGCACCACCCCCGCGTGCATGAGATCACCATCATTCCGCGCGGCCAGGCCGGCGGCTACACCATGTACCTGCCTGAAAAAGACCGCAGCTATGTGACCAAGGGCGAAATGTTCGAGGACATTGTGTCCAGCCTGGGCGGCCGTGTGGCCGAGCAGCTGATCCTGGACGACATCTCCACCGGTGCTTCCAACGACCTGCAGCAGGCTACCAACATTGCCCGCCAGATGATCACCAAGTATGGCTTCTCGGAGCGGCTCGGCCCCGTGGTGTACGGCACCTCGCAGGAGGAGACCTTCCTGGGCCGTGACATTGGCCAGGGCAAAGGCTACAGCGAGACCACCGCAGCCGAAATTGACGGCGAAATGCGGGATATCATTGACGAAGCCTATGAGACCTGCCGCCGCACCCTGACCGAGCACATTGACCAGCTGCACGCGCTGGCCCAGGCTCTGATGGAGCGCGAGAAGCTCAACGAGCAGGAGTTCAACACCATTATGGCTGGCGGCAAACTGCCCCTGCGTGAAGGTGAGGAACCGGCCCGGACCGTGCAGGCCGAAACTGCAGAACAGGCGGAAGCTGCAGAGCCGGCAGAGCAGGCGCAGCCTGCCGAACCTGCCCAGCAGGCCGAGCAGATGCCGGTGGATGCTCCGGCAGAGGAAACCCCGAAAGCTGAGGATTAAACGCTGAAAGGAGCGAGTGTCGTGGAGGAAAATTTTAACCCGGTGGCCAGAACCCGTGCCAACTATTATACCCCCGGCAGCCCGGTGCAGTTTGTCTGCGTGGAGCTGCTGCGGGGCGATGTCAGCGGCGAAAACGCCGTCTGCCTGACCTTTAAGAATATTTCCCGCGTGACCCTGACTGCTCTGGAGGTCCACTTCAAGTGCAAAGGCGTGGACGGAGTGATCCTGTGCGAGGACGAGTTTGAGTACCGCGACCTGGAAGTAAAGCCCGGGGAGTTGTTTGGCATGGACGATGCCGTGTTCATCACGGCCAAGGCCATTACCAGCGTAGATGTGTCGCTGTACAACGTGTACAACGGCAAGCGGGTGGTGCATTTGGACGGCATCAAGCGTGTGCGTCTGCCGGCCCCCCGCCGCCTGACCCCGGAACTGCAGAAGGCGCTGGAAAGCCGCATGAACCGCACCGACCTGAAGTATCAGCCCCAGGTGTTTGAAAACGGCTGGTACTGCGCCTGCGGTGCCTTCCACCCGAAGGAAGAGGATACGGTGTACTGCTCGGAGTGCGGCTGTGACCGCATCCTGCTGCAAAACGCCCTGAACACCCTGCTGCAGCCGCAGAAGGAGACCCCGGACGACAGCGCTCTGGATACGCCGCTGGTGCCGGAAGAAGAGCCGACCCGTATTGTGGGTGCCTCCCAGGAGGAGCCGACCCGCATCGTGGGGGCAGGGGATGCACGCCCCGCCGGCCCTGTGCTGACCCCGCCGCTGGCCGATGACGCCGGGCACACCCGTGTGCTGGGCGGCGCAAGCACCGGCTCGGCTGCGGAAGAAGCCGATGAAGAAGAGGAAGGCACCCGGATCATTCCGCCGGTTTCCCGCCGCGCACAGCCGGTGCGGGAAGAGCCGGACGAGGAATATTACGAGGACGAAGATGAGGACGATGAGGATGAGCGCGATGGTGTGGCCGAAACGCTGATCCGCTGGGTACCGCCCATTACCGCCATTGTGTGCGCCGGTGTGGCCCTGTGCGGCTTCATCTACTACCAGTTCTTGCTGTAATAACAACCGCTTGGGCGGAGGAGGCAAAACGCTTCCTCCGCTTTTTGCACAGACAGAAAGGCAAAGGAGAACCATTATGCAGGACGAAGCATTACAAGCTGCATTTGAGATCAAGGCAGCCTGCGATGAGATCAGCCGCAGGCTGCTGCGCTGGCATTGGGAGCAAAAGCCGGGCAGCCACAGCCTGGATGCATTGCTCCGGCATATAGCGCAGCGCCAGAAGGAAAGCCCGGATTACTACGACCGGATGCCGGACCTGAGCGGCAAAAACAGCTGGCAGCAGCTGGATACCACCCTGTGTATGCGGGTGCTGCTGGACCCCGAAAAGGACGCAGCCCGGCCCCTGGATCTGCTGGGGAACACTGCCCGCCCGGCAGCGGCCCGCCGCGCCTGCAACGCTGTGCGCACGGCCCGCAATGCGGCGGCCCACGCGGCGGATGTGCAGGATGCAGCCCAGGCTGCACTGCTGTTCAACGAGGCGGTCGAGAGCCTGGAAGAAGGGTATGCGGGCACCGCTTTCCGGGAGACGGAGCTGGCGCAGTATTACCGGGAAGCCGAGCAGTTCCTGGAGCGGTGCGGCGCACGGGAGCCTTCGGCCGGGCGCAGCCACGCACCGGAAGCAAAGGCTGCCGCCCGCACCGCAAAGCCCCGCACCGCCAAGAGCGGGTCGGCTTCCCGCTCCGGCAGCCGGGCAGATCCCGGCACCCGGAGCCGCAGCACGGCCCGCGGCCGGCAGCAGAAGAAAAGAGCCGCAAAGGATCGGACCATTCTGGCGGTTCTGCTGGTTGTGCTGGTGCTGGGGCTGCTGTTCCGGGCAGTTACCATGGGCGGGGCGCAGTAACAGGACGGAATTTGCGGCTTCTTGTGCACAAGCAATAAAAATGCGGGGAGCATCCCGGGACAAAACGGGAATAAAGCCCCTTGAAGGATGTGCCAAAGGGACGTATAATAAAGCGGAGAAGCTGAAATCGTTTACACCAAAAGCACAGCACAGAGGGAGCAAGCAAAGCCATGACCATCAGTGATATTGCCAGAATGGCAGGGGTATCCAGTGCGGCGGTCAGCCGGTACCTCAACGGCGGGCCGCTCAGCGAGCAGAAGCGCGCAGCGATCCATGCCGTAGTGGAAAAGACCGGCTACCGGCCGGATGCAGCTGCACAGACCCTGCGCACCGGGCGGATGCATCAGGTGGGCGTGATCGCCCCCAGCATCAGCTCCCAGTCTGTGGGGCAGATCACAGCGGGCATTGCCGAAGAGCTGGATACCCGCAATTACCTGATGCTGCTGGGCAACACAGAACTGGACGAGCAGCGGGAGCTGGGCTACCTTGCCGCCATGCAGCACAACCACGTGGCGGGCATCATCCTGATGGGCAGCTACTACAGCCCGCAGCTGGCGCAGGCTTTTCAGACCTGCAGGGTGCCGTTGGTGGTCACGGGCCAGCACTTCCCCGAGGTGCCCTGCGTGTACAACGATGACCGCAGCGCGGCCCGGGAGCTGGCACAGCGGATGCTGGCCCGCGGCCGCAAAAAGCTGGTGTACATTGGCGGCACCGAGCGGGACCAGGCCGCCGGTCTGGCCCGCCGCCTGGGTGTGCAGGATGCTTTGCAGGCTGCAGGCCAGCCGGCCGAGAGCCTGCCGCGCCTTTGCTGCAATGCCTTTACCATGGAGGAAGGCGAGCGCTGCATGGTGGAACTGCTGGCCTGTTGCCCCGAGCTGGATGGTGTGGTCTGCGTGACCGATACTGTGGCGCTGGGGGCCATGCGCGCCCTCAGGGCCGCCCGCCGCCGTGTGGGCCAGGATGTGAGCCTGGCCGGCATTGGGGACAGCTGGATGGGCAGCGTGATCGAGCCGGGGCTGACCACAGTGCGGTTTTATCAGAAGCAGGTGGGGGCCGAAGCGGCCCGAATGCTGCTGCAGATGCTGGAACAGCCGGAACAGCGCGGCCCGGTGCGGCAGATGACCCTTGGCTACAGTGTGGTGGAGCGCGGCTCCATCTGAGAGGAGAAAACGATGGAGCAAAAACTGATTTTTCTGGACATTGACGGCACTCTGCTGCCGCCGGGCGATATGCTGGTGCCCCAGAGCACGCTGGAGGCGCTGTACCGTGCCAAGGCCAACGGGCACAAACTGTTTTTGTGCACCGGGCGCAACCACCGTATGACCGCGCCCCTGCTGGGCCACGACTGCTTTGACGGTGCGGTGTGCAGCGCAGGCGGCTATGTGCTGTGTGACGGGCAGGTGCTGGTGGATATTCCCATGGAGCCGGAGCTGGCTGCCGGGGTGCAGGCGGCGCTGGAGCGCCATGGCGTGGAGTGCACGCTGGAAGCCAAAGACGAGACCTTTGGCGGAATGCAGATGATCCAGCGCTGGAACTTTACCGAAAAGCCGGCGGGGGCTGTGAACAGCGAAGCTGAGCGCTGGCGCAAGGCCATGCAGGACGGCATGAGCATCCAGCCGCTGAGCGACTACCGGGGGCAGCCGATCTACAAGATCGTGTTCATTGCGGAACAGGAACAGGACCTGGACGAGGCCAAGCGCCTGTATGGAGACCGGTTCGTATTCTGCGAGAGCAAGCTGGACGCACTGGGAGCCGAAATGGTGAACGGGGAACTCATCAACCGGAAGTTTGATAAGGGTACCGGCATCCGGGCGGTCTGCCGTTATTTGGGCAAGCCGCTGTCCGACACCATTGGCTTTGGCGACAGCGACAACGACCTGCAGATGACAGATGTCGTGGGCGTCAGCGTGTGCATGGGCAATGGCTCGGAACACCTGAAAAAGCTCTGCGACCGCATTGCTCCCTCGGTGTATGACGATGGCATTGCCAGAGAGTTTGCGGCGCTGGGCCTGATTTAAGGACGAATCCTCTCCGTCTTTGCTGGGCAGATCCACCTCTCCCGAAAGGGAGAGTTTTTTTTTTTTTTATCGCAAAAAGATCCCCTTTCATGGGAGCAGGCATCCCGCAGTGATGACGGAAAGGGTTGAAAAAAGCACCTGCAAAACCAATTGCAGGTGCTTTTTTGATAGGAATGAATTTTAGTAGTGCAGGTCGTCTGCGGTCAGTGCTTCCAGCACGGGCAGCATGGCGGCTGCTTCCGCCTTGGCGGCGGGCAGGTCCATGTCGCGGTAGTTGCCGCACTCCACCTCGCTGGCACCGGGCACAGCGCCCTCAAAAGCGGCCATGAAGCGGAAGGCATCCACCGTCAGCTGCAGCGCCTGCGCCGGGGTCAGCCCCCGGGTGAGCAGGTAAAAGCCGGTGCGGCAGCCCATGGGGCCAACGTAGATCACACCGTCCTTCACGGCGCTGTTGCGGGCGTAGGTGGCAAACAGATGCTCCAGCGTATGCGCCGCGCCGGTGGACAGGTAATCGCCCTGGTTGGGCTTTTTCATGCGGATGTCCCAGGTCAGCACATCGCCGTCCTGGCGGCTCAGGTACATGCCGCGATTCAGCTTGGTATGGTCCACGCAAAAGCTTGCAATGCGTTCCATCAGCAGTCCCTCGCTCAAGCCTGCAGGCTCTGCACACTGCCGTGTGCGCAGTCCACAGCGATCATCAGGCCATCGCGGATGTGGCTGGTGGCGCCGGCAGCACCCACCACGGTGGGCTTCAGCAGGGCCTTGCCGGCAATGGCAGCATGGCTGTTCAGGCCCGGCTCTTCCACGATCAGAGCGGCAGCGTCACGCACATAACTCAGCATCTCATTGGTGGTGGAAGGCACCACCAGCACCATGCCGGGCTTGAACTTGGCGCGCACTTCTTCCAGTGTGCGGCAGACGCAGGCCTTGCCGGTGGCGCTGGTAACATCGGCACCCTCGCGGCCCACGCCCACACCGGTGGCCAGGCAGTTGCCCACCATGTGGATCTTGATCATGTTGGTGGTGCCGGACACACCCACCGGCACGCCGGCGGTCACAACAGCCAGCTCGCCGTTGTGCAGGTAGCCGTTCTCCTTGGCCAGAGAGGTGGACATCTCGATCAGTTCATCGGTGCTGTGGGCCAGGGGCATCATCAGCGGGGTAATGCCCCAGCTCAGGGCCAGCTGGCGCTGCACCTGCTCCTTCATCACGCAGGCAATGATGGGCTGCTCCGGGCGGTACTTGCTCAGCAGGCGGGCAGTGGTGCCGGACTCCGACACGGTGACGATGGCGGCGGCGTTCACGTCCTTGGCGGTCAGGCAGGCAGCATGTGCGGTTGCATCGCTCACGCTGATCTTGCCGTTGTTGGCCTCCACCAGGCGGCCGCGCAGGTAGTGGCTCTCCTGTTCGGTGCGCTCTGCAATGGCGGACATGGTCTTGAGAGCCTCCACGGGGTAGGCACCGGCAGCGGTCTCACCGGACAGCATAATGGCAGAGGTGCCATCGTAGATGGCGTTTGCCACGTCCGAGATCTCGGCGCGGGTGGGGCGGGGGTTGACCATCATGCTGTCCAGCATCTGGGTGGCCGTTACGATGGGCTTGCCGAAGGAGAAGGAGCGGTCGATGATGGTTTTCTGGATGCCGGGCAGCTCGGTGAAGTCGATCTCCACGCCCAGGTCGCCGCGGGCAACCATGACGGCATCGGCGGCAGCCAGAATGCTGTCGATGTTGTTCACGCCCTCGCGGTTCTCGATCTTGGCGATGATGCGGATGTCGGAATCGTACTCGTTCAGCAGGTTGCGGATGTCGTACACGTCCTGTGCGGTGCGCACAAAGGAAGCGGCGATGAAGTCGAAGCCCTGCTGCACGCCGAAGATGATGTCATCGCGGTCGCGCTGGCTCATATACGGCATGGACAGATGCACGCCGGGCACATTGACGCCCTTCTTGTTCTTGATCTTGCCGTTGTTCAGCACCTTGCACACGATGTCGGTGTCGTTCACGGTCTGGACCTGCAGCTTGATCAGGCCATCGTCCAGCATAATGGCACCGCCGGGCTGCACGTCCTGGGGCAGGTCCTTGTAGGTGATGGAGCAGATCTCCTTAGTGCCTTCCACGTCACGGGTGGTCAGGGTAAAGAGCTGGCCGGCTTCCAGCATTTCCACACCGTTTTTGAAGTCCTTCAGGCGGATCTCGGGGCCTTTGGTGTCCAGCAGAGCAGCCACGGGCAGGCCCAGCTCCTCACGGATGGCCTTGAGCTTTTCCAGGCGGCCCTGGTGCTCCTCGTGGGAGCCGTGGGAGAAGTTGAAGCGGGCCACGTTCATGCCGTTGGCAACCAGCTCACACAGAACGCCCTCTTTGTCCGTGGAAGGACCCAGGGTGCAGATGATTTTCGTTTTTCTCATTCAAAATACCTCCGTCTACATTCTCACGCTCTATTTTGCGGCAAGCCGTCCGCTGTCCTGCAGACAAGCTGCGCACGACCAACAGGGGCAGAACGCCCCCATACAGTGGGTTGAGATCACTGGCAAAGCAAAAATCCGAAACTTTACCAACTACTATTATAATCGCTCCTGTGCAAGAGAGCAAGAGAAATTTTAGGTTGAATACAACTTTTTTGGCAGATTCGGCCGTATCAACAAAAACAAGCGGTCTTTCGCGCGTTTTGAAGAGCTGGACCGACCGGGATCGTTAAAGAAATGGCTAAGATTCTACCCCGGCGGACAGTGTGCGTCCGGGGCAAACGGGCCTTGCATCCAGTGTGCGTTTTGCTTATAATAGGAACAGGAAGTATCACTATTCCGGGAGAATGCTTCCCGGAGAAAAAGGAGTGACCTATATGGAAAAACGTGTTTTTCTGATCGTTCTGGATAGCTTTGGCATTGGCGCAGAGCCGGATGCCGCTGCCTTTGGCGATGAAGGCACCAATACGCTGGGGGCCATTGCAAAGCACCCCAACTTTAATTGCCCCAACCTGCGCAGGCTGGGGATGTTCAACATTGACGGCGTGACGGCCGGCGAAAAGGCCGAAGCCCCCATCGGTGCCTTTGCCCGCCTGCAGGAGCAGAGCATGGGCAAGGACACCACCATCGGCCACTGGGAGATCGCCGGTGTGGTCAGCCCCAAGCCGCTGCCCACCTTCCCCAATGGCTTCCCTGATGCACTCATCCACGAGTTTGAGGAAAAGACCGGCCACAAGGTGCTGTGCAACAAGCCTTATTCCGGCACCCAGGTGCTGAAGGACTATGGCGAGCAGGCCATGAAGGAAAACGCCCTGATCGTGTACACCAGTGCCGACAGCGTGTTCCAGGTGGCGGCCAACGAGGAACTGGTGCCGGTGCACGAGCTGTACCGCTACTGCGAGATCGCCCGTGAGATGCTCAAGGGCGAGTACGGCGTGGGCCGTGTCATCGCGCGCCCCTTCCTGGGCCATACTGCCGACACCTTCTACCGCACCACCAACCGCCACGACCTGAGCCTGAAGCCGCCCCGCGCCACCATGCTGGATCTGCTGAAAGATGCCGGCAAGGATGTGATCGCAGTGGGCAAGATCTTTGATATCTTTGACGGCGAGGGCGTGACCGAAAAGATCAAGACCACCGGCAACACCAACGGCATTGCCTTTACCAAGGCCCTGCAGACCCGTGACTTTGAGGGCCTGGCCTTTGTCAACCTGGTGGACTTTGATATGCTGTACGGCCACCGCCGCGATGTGGCGGGTTACGCGGCTGCCGCCGCCGAGTTTGACCGCTTCCTGGCGGACTTTATCCCCGGTATGCGGGAAGGCGACCTGCTGATGGTCACCGCCGACCACGGCTGCGACCCCTCCTACACCAAAACCACCGACCATACCCGTGAGTATGTGCCGTATCTGATCTGCGGCAAGGGTGTCAAGCCCGGCACGGACCTGGGCACCCACCTGTGCTTCGGCACCATTGCCCAGACCATCTGCGAGTATCTGGACGTGGATGCTTCTTCTCTGGACGGCAAGAGCGTCTGGAACGAGATCAAGGCATAAGGACTCTCAAACAAAAAAACTCCCGGTCTGCACTGCAGACCGGGAGTTTTTGGTTGTGGTTGTGCGGTCAGGAAGCCTGGCTCTGGGAAGCAGCATCCATAATGGCTCCCAGAATGGTGGAAGCGGCATTGTAAATGGAGGATGCGGCCTGTTCCACCTGTTCCTGCGTGGGCATGGAGAGGGAAGGAGCTTCCGCATCCCCGCCGGTCTCACCGCCCTCTGCGGGGGTCTCGGCCGGGGTTTCCGGTTCCTGCGGCTCGGTGGCAGCGGGTTCTTCTGCAGGCTGCTCCTCGGCAGGCGTCTCATCCGCCGGAACCTCTTCCGCCGGGGTCTCCACGATCACGCTTTCAGCGGATTCTTCCGGCACCGATACAGCGGCATTGGGGTTGGTGCTGGGGGTGTAGACCTCCGTCTTTTCCGGGGACTGGCTGGTGGAGCTGACCGTGCCCTCACCGCCCAGAACTGCCGCGATCATCTCCTTGGCCTTGGCCACGGCAGCGTCATCCGGCTTCATCACGTAGAGTTTCTGCCCCTTGGCGGAGTAGCACTGGGTGCTGGTGGCGGAGGAACCGGTCACGGTGTAGCTCTGAATGTCCCAGTCGGCCAGGTCGCTCAGCTGCATCCGCACCAGCGCACTGATCTGATCCTGGGAGAAGTTGGTCACAAAGCAGTCCGCTGCGGCGTCCATGATCTTGGAAAAGCCCATGAGCAGGGCGGGGGATTTGATCTTGTTCAGCATGGCATCGATCACCTTCATCTGGTTGATGCCGCGCTGGATATCGCCGGACGCAAAGGCGTGGCGCTCCCGGGCAAAGGCCAAGGCGGCCTGCCCGTTCAGATGGTTCCAGCCTTCCACAAAGGTGGTGGGGTCGTAGTAGCCGGGGCTGCCCACCGAGGTAAAGGCGTAGTCGGAGTAAACATCCACGCCGCCCAGCGCATCCACGATGTTCATAAAGCCGGAAAAGTTGATGCGGATGTAGTGGTCTACGGTGATGCCGTAGAGGTTGCCCAGGGTGGCCATGCTGGTCTCTACGCCGTACAGGCCGGCATGGGTCAGTTTGTCCTTGCTGTTGGTACCGGCCAGATCCACGTAGTAGTCGCGGGGAGTGTTGATGAGCGCGACCTGCTTGGTCTGGGGGTTTACCACGGCCAGAATGTTCACATCGCTGCGGGCCTTTTCGGTCAGCTCGCCGCGGGTGTCCACGCCGCTCAGGTAGACTGCGAACGGCTCCTTGGTGATCTTATTGGCTTCTGCACCCGTCAGCAGGCCGGAAGTCATGTTGCCCAGGGCCGAAAGTCCCTGCTGCGCCCAGACGCAGCCCAGCGCCATGGCGGCGCACAGAAACACCGAGAACACGCGGGACACGGTGCCAGGCACCTTGTATTCCTGGCAGCGCTTGACCAGCAGCCACAGCAGCGCCAGCAGGGCGGCCAGCACCACAAGATACAGCACCGGCAGCATCTGGGTGCGCCAGAGCTGTATCAAAGCGGCCACGCTCAGCACCGCCTGCACAGCCAGCAGCACCCGGCCGAAGGTGGTGGGGGCGGCGGCACCGCTGCCGGAAACAGGGCGATGGCCATGGGGGGCCTTGCCCGGCTGCTTGCGGGGCGGCTCGGCCTGTCTGTGGGGAGCGGGGGCCGGCGGCGTTTCCGAGAAAAAGGCGGAGCTATCCACCTCAACGGTGCGGTTGCCCGTGTCATCAGCCCTGCGGTGAATGCGCCGCAGGGAACGGTTGTTTTCATCCTTCATGGAAAATTCTCCTTTTTGCTCAGGCAGCAGGAACAATGGTCAGCACCGCGCGGGCGGGCAGACAGGTTGCAGTCTGATCTTCGTGGGAAATCCAGCCAAAGCCTTCACAGATGTGATCCGGGCAGGGAGAATCCACAAAGCGGGCTGCGCCGTCCTGCACCTCGATGTGCACCGTGTAGTAACCGGTGTCCACGTCATAGGTATCATTTTTGTCCAAGGGAATGTACAGGGTGGTGTTGCTGTCGCCGTAGATCAGTTCGGCCCGCAGCGCGCTGCTGCCTGCATGTGCATTGCGCACCACCAGCAGCACGGCGGCTATGGCCAGGATCACCGCGGCAAACACCAGGTTCGTCCAGAGCTTTTTGTGTTGTTTCATAGGGTCAGTCCTTGATCAAAAGCTGTTCCAGTTCGGCCAGCCACAAAGCTGCGCAGGCATCGCTGGGCATACGCCAATCGCCGCGGGGCGAAAGGGTCACGCTGCCCACTTTGGGGCCGTCCGGCAGGCAGCTGCGCTTGAATTGCTGGGCAAAGAACCGCCAATAGAAGTTGCGCAGCCACTTGTACAGCACGCTGTCCGGGTATTCGGGGCGGCCTGCAAAGGCGGCTTTTGCCAAACGGAAGATCTTGGCCGGGCCAAAGCCGAAACGCAGCACCTGGTACAGGTAAAAATCGTGCAGCTCGTAGGGCCCCACCAGGTCCTCGGTTTTCTGCGCGATCTCGCCGTCTTTGGCGGGCAGCAGCTCCGGGGAAACGGGGGTGTCCAGAATGTCCAGCAGCACGGTGCGCAGGGCGGCGGTGGCGGCAATGTCAGCTTCGTACTGCACCAGGTGGCGCACCAGCGTTTTAGGCACACCGGCATTCACGCCGTACATGCTCATGTGATCGCCGTTGTAGGTAGCCCAGCCCAGTGCCAGCTCAGAAAGATCGCCGGTGCCCACCACAAGGCCGCCGGTGCGGTTGGCGGTGTCCATCAGCTCCAGGGTGCGCACGCGGGCCTGGCCGTTTTCAAAGGTCACGTCCAGCACGCTTTCGTCCTGGCCGATATCCTTGAAGTGGCTGTGCACCGTGTTGGCGATGTCGATCTCCTGAAAGGAAACCTGCAGCTCCTCGCACAGGATCTCGGCGTTGCTGCGGGTGCGGTGGGTGGTGCCGAAGCAGGGCATGGTCACGGCCAGCACGTCCGTGGTGGGGCGGCCCAGCTGCTTCATGGCGCGCACGGCCACCAGCAGGGCCAGGCAGCTGTCCAGTCCGCCGGAAATGCCGATGACCGCCGTTTTGGCGTGGGCGTGCTCCAGCCGCTTGGCCAGGCCGTCTGCCTGCATCTTCAGGATCAGCTCGCAGCGCTCGGCTCGGCGCTTGGGGTCACTGGGCACAAAGGGGGCCGGGTCGATCCAGCGGGTCAGCACCGTTTCGGCAGGCTGCAGATCGAACTCCACGGTGGTGTAGCCCTCTGTGCTGAGCTCAAAGCTGGTGTTGCGGGCGCGTTCGGCCTCCATGCGCTGGCAGTCGATCTCCGTTTCGGCAGTGCCGCCCGCAAAGGGAGCGGTCTCGGCCAGGAGCGTACCGTTCTCTGCGATCAGATCGTGCCCGGCAAACACCATGTCCTGGGTGCTTTCGCCGTGCCCGGCGGAAGCGTACAGGTAGCCGCACAGCAGGCGGGCGGACTGGTTTGCCACCAGTGCCCGGCGGTATTCGGCTTTGCCTACGGTTTCATCGCTGGCCGAAAGGTTGGCAATGACGGTGGCCCCGGCCAGGGCGTGGAAGGTGGACGGCGGCAGTGCGCTCCACAGATCTTCGCACAGCTCCACCCCCAGTACAAAGCTGGGCATCTGGCGGCAGCGGAACAGCAGGGACGTGCCAAAAGGCACCTGCTGGCCGCAGACGGAGATCACTTCCACCTCGGTGCTGCCGGGGGTGAACTGACGCTTCTCGTAAAATTCGCCGTAGTTGGGCAGATAGGTCTTGGGCACAAGGCCCAGCAGCTGCCCATGGCACAGCACGGCAGCGCAGTTGTACAGCTTGCCGTGCACCAGCAGCGGCAGACCTACCAGGGCCACGGTGTCCAGCTCCCGGCTCTCGTCCAGCAGCGTCTGCAGTGCGGTCAGCGCGCCCTGCTGCAGGGGGCGCTGCAAAAACAGATCGCCGCAGGTGTAGCCGGTGAGGCAGAACTCGGGGAATACGGCAAGCTTGACCCCGCGGGCCGCAGCATCGCGCAGCGCTGCCAGGATCTGCTGGGCGTTATAGGTGCAGTCCGCCACCCGCAGGGCGGGGGAGAAGGCGGCTGCTTTCAAAAAACCATCTTTCATCGGAGGATTTTCACATCCTGTCTTTCAATGTTGACTGCAAGGCATTGCAGTGCCCATAGTATACCACAAATGGACGCAAACGGAAAGTAACAGCTTAGTAAAAGAACTGTAACAAAGATAAAAAAGCTCCCGCACAAGGCATTGTGCAGGAGCCTGAAAAATCCAAAAGCGGAAAATGAGATGGACCGTAAGCCGGGTTCTGTATTAAACGACGATCTGTCTAGACCTGCCATTGCTGACAGGTTCGTGCCGCCTTCGGGACACGCGAGCAGCGCTGTACGTCCCATATAGGCGTTGCTTCCGGTAGGGTTTACAAAGCCGCATGGTCACCCATGCGCTGGTGAGCTCTTACCTCGCCGTTTCATCCTTACCGCATTGCTGCGGCGGTTTGTTTTCTGTTGCACTTTCCCTGAGGTCACCCTCGGCTGCCGTTAGCAGTTACCGTGCTCTGTGAGGCCCGGACTTTCCT
>CAKTGS010000004.1 GCA_934561485.1 uncultured Faecalibacterium sp. | reverse complement strand
TTATAGGTGCGCAGCACAAAGTGGGTGGCGGTGGACAGCACATCGTCCAGCGGGCTCAGCCGCTTTGCCACAAACAGGGCGATCTCCTGGAAGGTCTGGCCCTTGATCACCAGCTGCAGGTCGTAGCCGCCGCTCATCAGCAGCACGCTCTCCACCTCGTCAAAGGCGGCAATGGTGGCAGCGATCTCGTCAAAGCCGCGGCTCTTCTTAGGGCTGACGTTCAGCTCGATCACCGCTTCCACCCGGTTCACCCCGGCCTTTTCCCAGTCCACCAGGGTCTTGTAGCCCTTGATGATGCCCTGCGCCCGGGCCAGGTCGATCATGGCCGCCACCTCGGCGGGGGATTTATTCAGCATGGTGGCAATGTCCTCCACGGGCAGCCGCGCATTGTCTTCCAGAATTTTCAAAAGCTGTTCCATAGCAGTTACTCCTTCTCAGCCCAGGATGTGGAAATCAGAAATTATAGTTTAGTATAGCACAGTCCGTAAAAGATTTCACCTATAAAAATCAATTTTTCGAATGAAGGCTTTCGCTTTGACTCAAGCTGCAAAAAATGATTTCCATGTCAATTTTTCCACCGGGCAGGTTCCGGTATTTCTGCAGGGAGCGGGTTCCTCCGCAGCCGATATGGCTGCATAGAATGTCTTTTGCCGCCGCATTCCGCTCTTTTTTACAAAAAGTGTGTTCAAAATTTGCTAAATCTGCTATACTGAAAGGGCAAGAGTGTGCCGGAACCGTTTGCGGCACCGTTTACTATGGAAAACGAGGGTGGAAACAATGAAAGCATTTATTACCGTTATGGGGCACGATACTGTGGGCGTGGTGGCAAAGGTCTCCGGCCTGTGCAGCGAGCTGAACATCAACATCGAGGATGTAACCCAGAGCATCCTGCAGGGCATGTTTGCCATGATCATGCTGGTGGATCTTTCCAACTGCAATGTTGACCACGACCAGCTGCACAAGCGCACCGATGCCCTGGCCGCTGAAATGGGGATGCAAATCAATGTGACCCGCCAGGAAGTGTTTGACGCCATGCACACCATTTGATGGAGGGAGTACACTGCAATGAGTATGTTTAATACCGGTGACATCCTTGAGACCATTGAGATGTTCACCCAGGACAATCTGGATGTGCGCACGGTGACCATGGGCATCAGCCTGCTGGACTGCATTGACCCGGACCCCAAAAAGGCCTGCGAGAACATCTACAATAAAATCACCACCAAGGCTGCCAACCTGGTGCCCGCTGTGGAGCACATCAGCGCAGAGTACGGCATTCCCATCATCAACAAGCGCATCAGCGTCACCCCCATTGCCATGCTGCTGGGTGCCTGCCCGGATGCCGACCCCGTGGACTTTGCCAAGACCCTGGACGCCGCCGGCAAAAAGGTGGGCGTGAACTTTGTGGGCGGCTACAGCGCCCTGGTGCACAAGGGCTTTTCTGCCGGTGACCGCCGCTTGATCGAGTCCATTCCCCGCGCCCTGGCCGAGACCGATATCGTGTGCAGCTCGGTGAACATTGGTGCCACCAAGGCCGGCCTGAACATGGACGCCATCAAGCTGATGGGCGAAGCCGTAAAGAAGGCCAGCGAGCTGACCGCCGACCGCCAGTGCATCGGCGCGGCCAAGCTGGTGGTGTTCTGCAATGCCCCGGAGGACAACCCCTTCATGGCCGGCGCCTTCCATGGCCCCGGCGAGCCGGACTGCGAGATCCACGTGGGCGTTTCCGGCCCCGGTGCGGTGCGCGCCGCTCTGGCCCGCCTGCCCAAGGACGCCCCCATTGACGAGGTGGCGGAGCTGGTCAAGCGCACCGCCTTCAAAATCACCCGCGTGGGCCAGCTGGTGGCCAACCTGGCTTCCCAGGCCCTGGGCGTGCCCGCCGGCATCATCGACCTGTCGCTGGCTCCCACCCCTGCCGTGGGTGACAGCGTGGCCAACATTCTGGAAGAGATGGGCCTGGAGACCTGCGGCTGCTGCGGCACCACCGCCTGCCTGGCCCTGCTGAACGATGCCGTGAAGAAGGGCGGCGTGATGGCCTCCAACCACGTGGGCGGCCTGTCCGGTGCCTTTATCCCGGTCAGCGAGGACGCCGGAATGATCCACGCTGCCGAGATCGGCTGCCTGACCATTGAAAAGCTGGAAGCCATGACCGCCGTCTGCTCTGTGGGCATCGACATGGTCATCATCCCCGGCGACACCACCCCGGCCGTCATCAGCGCCTTGATCGCGGACGAAGCCGCCATTGGCATGGTGAACAGCAAGACCACCGCCGTGCGCGTGATCCCCGCCATCGGCCGCAAGGCAGGCGAGGTGCTGGACTTTGGCGGCCTGCTGGGCTACGGCCCCATCATGCCGGTGAACAGCCACGACCCCTCGGTGTTCATCAACCGCGGCGGCCGCCTGCCCGCTCCCATGCAGTCGCTGAAGAACTAAGCCCTTCTTAAGACGTCAAACCTGAAGGGTTAAGAACGTTATTATAACTTGATTTATTTGAAGTCTTAAGTATTTTGCGCTTTGATAGGTTATTTTCTTAAGGCTTCAATTTGACGTGTTAAGGAAATCTGCTCTTATTTGCTGTGATAACTGCAGCTTTTCCGCAGGCAGTTCTTAACCCTTCAGACGTCTTGTGTATCATAGAGTAATCGGACGGCTTAAGGTTGGCCGTGTATAAACGCCCTCCAACAGACCCATCCTCTGGATATCATTTCCAGAAGAAGGGTCTGTTTTTTATGAAGAAACTGCTTTCCAGGCCGCAGATGCGGCTCTTATGCGCCAGCCTTGCACTGGGGCTTTTGCTGTGCGGTGCCGGGCAGGCCGCCGCGTGGGGCCGCGCCCAGCTGCGCACCGGGCAGGCCGTGTGTGCCGACACCCTGCGGCTGCACATCCGGGCCGCAAGCGATGCCGTGGCCGACCAAAGCGCCAAGCTGCGGGTGCGGGACGCCGTGCTGGCCTGCCTGGACGCCGCCTGCCCCGCGCAGGATCAGGCGGATGCCTGCAGCTGGGCGGCCCGGAACCTGCTGACGCTGCAGCTGGCGGCCCGGCACGCCCTGGCCGCCTGCGGCGTGGATGCCCCCGTGCAGGTGCAGCTGGTGAACATGTACTTTCCCGCCCGGCAGTACGCCGGGGCCGCGCTGCCCGCCGGGCGGTACGATGCGGTGCGCATCTGCATCGGCTCCGGCAGCGGGCAGAACTGGTGGTGCGTGCTGTACCCCGGGCTGTGCCGCTCGGCCTGCGGCGGCTACGCCCTGCCGGAAGAAAATGATCTGGTGTGCGGAGACTGCATTCTGCGCTTCCGGCTGGTGGACTGGGTGCAGCAGCACACCGCCCGCCGGGAGGACCGGGTGCTGGCCGGGTGACACCGCCCCGCCCCCGTGCATAGCATGGGGGGGAAAGGAGCGTGTGATCTTTATGGCAATTCCTGCGTATTATTCCCTGATCCATCGGGGCTCCTCCGGCCCGGATGTGGCCCTGGTGCAGACCTGGCTCAACGGTGTGCGCGATGCGTGCACCTGGTACGAGGAGCTGAAAGTGGACGGCAAGTTCGGCCTTGCCAGTGAGAATGCGGTGAAGGAGTTCCAGCTCAAAAACAAGATGAATGTGGACGGCAAGGTGGGGGCCAACACCTGGAACGTGCTCTACACCCGCTACACCGCCAAGCACGGGCTGAACGTTCCCTACCCCGGCATTGTGCTGCGCAGCGGCAGTGCGGGCGGCACCGTGCGGCTGGTGCAGCAGAAACTCAACTCCCTGGGCGAGCGTCTGACCGCCGATGGCAGATACGGGGCCGCCACGGCAGCTGCCGTGCAGCGGTTTCAGCGCCGTAACGGCCTGACGGCGGATGGCAGCGTGGGCCAGGCCACCTGGGAAAAGATGTTCTGATGTAAAACAAAACTCCCCCGGTCTGCTGGCGCAGACAGCCCCCTCGGCGAGGGGGCCTTTGGTCGGGCCGGAAGGTTTTCCGCCTGGTTGAAGGCTCCCTCCTGAGGGAGCTGGCACGGCGCAAGACGTGACTGAGGGAGTTTTTCTTGCACACAAAACTACAAATGCAGTATAATAAAGAAAACCCTTTTGAAAGGCGGTGTTCCTGTTTGCGTTTTCTGCATTTATCTGACCTGCACCTGGGCAAGCGGGTATGCGAATTTTCCATGCTGGAGGACCAGCGGTACATTCTGGAGCAGATCTTGTCCCTGCTGGACGCCCACCCCGTGGACGGCGTGCTGCTGGCAGGCGACCTCTACGACAAACCCGTGCCCCCTGCCGAAGCCGTGCGCCTGCTGGACTGGTTTTTGACCCGGCTGGCAGAGCGGGGTCTGCCGGTGTTTGCCATCAGCGGCAACCACGATTCCGCAGACCGCATCGCCTTCGGGTCGGCCCTGCTGGAACCCAGCCGGGTGTATGTCAGCCCGGTGTTTGAGCGTGCGCCGGAGCCAATCTCCCTGACCGATGCTTACGGCCCTGTGGATGTGTACTTACTGCCCTTTTTAAAGCCCGCCCTGGTGCGGCACGTGTACCCGGACGAGCCGGTGGAAAGCTACAACGATGCCCTGGCCTGCGTGCTGCGGCACTGCGCCCCGGACCCCGACCGCCGCAGCGTGCTGGTGGCCCACCAGTTCGTGGCCGGTGCCGCTGCCTGCGAGAGCGAGGAGCCGTCTGTGGGCGGCGTGGACTGTGTGGACGCCGCCCTGTTCGATGCCTTTGATTATGTGGCCCTGGGCCACCTGCACAGTCCCCAGAAGGTAGGGCGGGAGACCCTGCGCTACTGCGGCACCCCGCTGAAGTATTCCTTCTCGGAAGCCCGCCAGCACAAAAGCGCCACCTTTGTGGAGCTGGGCGAAAAGGGCCGGGTGGACATCATCACCGCTCCTCTCACCCCGCTGCATGACCTGCGGGAGCTGCGAGGCAGCTACATGGAGCTGACCGACCGCCGCACCTACGAGGGCACCGCCGTGGACGATTACCTGCACATCACCCTGACCGATGAGCAGGATGTGCCGGACGCCCTGGCCCGGCTGCGGGTGATCTACCCCAACCTGATGCGGCTGGATTACGACAACCGCCGCACCCGCCAGCAGCAGGAGGTCGCCGCCCCGGAGCGCACCGAGGACCTCTCGCCGCTGGAACATCTGGCCGCCTTTTACGAGCTGCAGAACAACCAGCCCCTGAGCGCCGAGCAGGCGGCCTTCTGCCAGCAGCTCATTGAAACGATCTGGAAGGAGGGCGAGGACGCATGAGACCGCTCAAGCTGACTCTTTCGGCCTTTGGCCCCTATGCCGCCGAGACGGTGCTGGACCTGGAAAAGCTGGGCAAAGGCGGGCTGTACCTTGTTACCGGCGACACCGGTGCAGGCAAAACCACCCTGTTCGATGCCATCACCTATGCGTTGTACGATCATTCCAGCGGCGGCGTGCGCGAAGGTGCCATGCTGCGCAGCAAATACGCCGACCCCAAAACGCCCACCTTTGTGGAGCTGGAATTTGAGGTGGGCGGCAAACGCTACACCGTGCACCGCAACCCGGAATACACCCGCCCCAAGGTGCGCGGACAGGGCGACACCACCGAAAAGGCGGATGCCACCCTCACCTACGCCGATGGCCGCCCCCCGGTGACCAAGTCCAAAGAGGTCACCGCCGCCGTACAGGGGATCATCGGGCTGGACTACAACCAGTTCTGCCAAATCGCCATGATCGCGCAGGGACAGTTCACCCGGCTGCTGAACGCTTCCACCGAGGAGCGCAGCCAGATCTTCCGCAAGCTGTTCCGCACCCAGCGCTACCAGAAGCTGCAGGAGCGCCTGCAGCAGGAAAACGCCGCTCTGACCCAGCAGCGCACCGCACAGAACGCCCTGCTGAACAGCCTGCTGGCCGGGCTGCAGTTTGCCCCCGAGGACCCGGACGCCGAGGCTCTGGCAACCCTGAGCGCCCAGACCGAACCGGACACGGCCCTTGCCCTGCTGGATGGCCTGACCGCCCGCCAGGAAGCCGCCCAGCAGCACACCGCTGCTGCCCTGGCCGACACCGAGACCCGGCTGGATGCCGTGCAGCGCCAGCTGGGTGCGGCCCAGCAGGCGGCACAGCTGGCAGCCCAGCTGGCCCAGAAGCAGGCGGCGCTGGACACTGCCCGCCCCACACTGGACGCTGCCCGCGCCGAAAGCGCCCGCCACGCCCAGGATGCCGCCCGGCTGGATATCCTGGCCGGGCAGGTGACCCAGGCCAAAGCCGCTCTGGACGCCTACGATGCCCTGGACAAGCTCTGCCGTCAGCAGGCCCAGGCCCAGGATGCGGCTCGGCTGGCCGGTGCGCAGGCCCGCACCAAACGCACCCAGCTGGCTGCGCTGGACACCGCCCTGCGCACCGCCGAGACCGAGCGCGCCGCACTGGAAGATGCCCCCACCCGGCTGCTGGCCCTGCAGACCCGCACCGCCCAGCTGGAAGAGCGCGGCACCGCGCTGACCACCCTGCACCAGCGGCTGGCGGCCTGCCAGAAGCGGGCGCAGACGGCCCGCCGTGCCCAGGACGCCTACCGTACCGCTGCCGCTGCCCAGGACGCGGCCCGCGCCCAGCGGGACCGCCTGGACCGGGCCTTTCTGGACGCGCAGGCCGGGCTGCTGGCCCAGACCCTGACCGAGGGTTCCCCCTGCCCGGTCTGCGGCAGCACCCATCACCCGGCCCGGGCGCAGCTGCCCCGCACCGCCCCCACCCAGGCCCAGGTAAATGCCGCCAAGCAGGCAGCCGAGCAGGCCGACCGCGCCGCACAGGAAGCCAGCGCCGCCGCACAGAACGCTCTGGCCGCCGCTGAGGAAGCCCGCCGCAGCCTGCGGCAGGACGCCGAACATCTGCTGCCGGAACGGTTCACTGCGCCGGACGGCCCGGTGCAGCTGACCTTTGCCCGGATGTCCGCCGTGCTGGACGAAGAGGAAACCGCCCTGCACACCGCACAGGCCCAGTGCCGCGCCGACCTGCAGCAGGCACAGACCGACTGCACCCGCCGGGCACAGCTGGATGCCGACCGGCAGACCAAGACCCGCCAGCGCCCGGCTCTGGAACAGGCTGCTTCGGATGCAGACCGCACCGCCGCCGCCCAGAGCGCCCAGGCTGCCGCCCTGGAGCAGCAGGCGGACGCCGCCCGCGCCGCCCTGCCCTATCCTCAGCGGGCCGAAGCCCAGGCCGCACTGGACCGGCTGGAAGCTGCCCGTGCCGCCCTGCGCACCGGCATGGAGCAGGCGGAACAGGCCCTGACCCGGGCGGAAAAGGCCTACGCCGCTGCCGCCGCCGCCGTGGAAGCCCTGCGCAGCCAGCAGGCCGCCGCCCAGAGTGTCCGGGATGCCGTCCCCGCCCAGCCGCTGGAAGCCCTGCAGACTTCTCAGGCCGAGCTGGCTGCCGCCCGCACCGCACTGCAGGCCCGGGAGAAGCAGCTGGCCGCACAGCTTTTGCCCAACCGCTCCATTGCAGAAAAATACCGCGCTGCTGCCGCTGCCCGCACCGCACTGGAACAGCGGGCACAGTGGGTGAATGCCCTGGCTGCCACGGCGGGCGGCACCCTGACCAGCAAGCAGAAGATCCGGCTGGAAACTTACATCCAGATGAACTATCTGGACCGCATTCTGGTGCACGCCAACACCCGCCTGATGCAGATGACCGCCGGGCAGTACGAGCTGGAACGCACCGGTGCCGAGAACCAGCGCAGTCAGTCCGGCCTGGACCTGGGCGTCATCGACCACTACAACGGCACCCGCCGCAGCGTCAAAACTCTGTCCGGCGGCGAGAGCTTCAAGGCCTCGCTGGCCCTGGCCCTGGGCCTTTCGGACGAGGTGCAGAGCGCCGCCGGCGGCATCCGGCTGGACACCCTTTTTCTGGACGAGGGCTTCGGCAGCCTGGACGAGGAATCGCTGGAGCAGGCCCTGCGGGTGCTGGCCGGCCTGACGGACGGCGACCGGCTGGTGGGCATCATCTCCCATGTGGCCGCCCTCAAGGAACGCATCGACCGGCAGGTGGTGGTGCACAAGGCCCGCACCGGCGGCTCTACGGTGGAACTGGTGGTGTAATAGGCCGCTCACAAAGCTACCCGGACAGGACGGCAGGGAGTTTCTCTGAGGACCGTCCGGAGGGTGGGCCCCTGTTGCCCGCAGGGCAATAGGGCGGGCGATGGAATGGCCCGAGTCGTGTCCGAAGAGGAACTACCGGCTGTCCTGCCCTACTGCAATGTACTGGTACGGCGGGACGGCATCACCCATTCAAGCGTGATGACACGATGCTGTCTCTGATCAAAATAATTTTCTCACCTCCGGGCATCCTATTCCCGGAGGTGATTTTTTCAATGAATTCGCTTACCCCGTTCATCCGCCGCGAGCTGGAACACCGGCCCGGCGCTTCGGCTGCGCCGGAAAACAGCTGCACCCGGTGCAGCCCGCCCCTGGGCAAGGAGCCGCCCCTGCAGCCGCCTGCCCCGCCGGAAAACCCCGACACCCAGCTGCCGCCCCCGGATATGCCCCGGCCGGGCCAGACCCCGCACCCGGGCACGGGCACCAAGCCCCTTGGCACCGGTGCGGTTCCCATGACGGACGGCACCCCCATCGCCTGCCGCCAGAAGAACGCCCGGGAATTTCTGCAGGGGCGGGTACCCGGCGTGATGGCGGATTACGCCCCCGGGCTGTTCAGCACCCAGCAGCATCTGTACGCCCGCCAGCCTGCCCCGGAAGAGGACACCGAGGCTGTGCAGGCCCTGGTGGAGTGGCGGGAGGACGCCCCCTACGGCTGAACCGGCTGAAAAATTTTTAAATTATTTTGCTTTACCTGTTGAAATCTTCGTCCGCTTCCCTTATTATGGTAACAAACAAAGATAAAGGCAGGTTTTGCATCATGGCAGAAATCAAATACGAAGTGGTCCAGCGCATTGCAGTGCTTTCGCAGCGCCCGCGCGGCTGGGAACGTCAGCTCAACCTCATCAGCTGGAACGATGGAGACCCCAAGTACGACATCCGCGACTGGTCTCCGGACGGCACCCGCATGGGCAAGGGCATTTCCCTGAGCCACGATGAGCTTGCCATCCTCAAGGGCATCCTGGACGATATGGAGCTGTGAGCATGGGCGGCCGCGAAGAGTTCCTGCAGATCTGGCAGCAGTATGTCACCCGCCCCGGCAGCGAAAAGCTGCTGGACTGGCTGGACCATAAAACCGATTTCTTTTCGGCACCGGCATCCACCCGTTTTCACGGCGCGTGTGAGGGCGGGCTGTGTATGCACAGCCTGAACGTGTACCACGCGCTGCACGATACCTTTTTTACCGAGGGCGACAGCGAGGAGAGCTTTGCCATCTGTGCATTGCTGCACGACCTGTGCAAGGCCAACTACTACAAGGCCGGCACCCGCAATGTGAAAAATGAGGTGACCGGCCAGTGGGAAAAGGTGCCCAGCTACAGCGTGGAGGACCTGTTCCCCTATGGCCACGGCGAAAAAAGCGTGTTTCTGATCGAGCGCTTCATGAAGCTGAAGATCGAAGAAGCCGTTGCCATCCGCTGGCACATGGGCGGCTTTGACGATGCGGCCCGGGGCGGTTGTTTTGCCATTTCGGAAGCCTACGACAAGTATCCCCTTGCCGTCAAGCTGCACATTGCCGATCTGGAAGCCACCTATCTGATGGAACACCGTACCAGCGCTGTGCGCTGAATCACAACCAAAAAGCCCGGAGCATCTGGCTCTCCTGCAGGAGAGCGATGCTCCGGGCTTTGCTGTTTTTCCGGCGTCCGCCCGTCAGCGGGTCCGGGCCTTGTTCTCGTACATATAGCTATCCGCCAGGCGGATGGCCTCGGTCAGGAGCTTCACACCGTGCACCCCGCCCACGCTGACCGAAAGCTGGATCTCCGGGTGGCTGTCCAGCTTGGCGGCTCCCACCGCCTGCCGGATGCGGTTCATCACCAGGTCCATGCCTTCGGCCCGGGTCTGGGGCATCAGCAGCAGAAATTCATCGCCGCCGTAGCGCACCAGGATGTCGCTCTGCCGCAGGCAGTCCTGAATGGCCTTGGCCACGCACTGCAGCGCCTTGTCGCCCACCAGGTGGCCGTAGGTGTCGTTCACCGCCTTGAAGCGGTCCACATCCAGCACCACAACGCCTTCAATGTTCTCGCTTTCGGCCAGGAATTTTTCAAAATACCGGCGGGAGTAGACCCCGGTCAGCGGGTCCACAAAGGCACCGCGGTCGTAACCGTCCCGGCGGTCAAGCAGCACACGGCGGCCGCCCATGTCCAGCCAGCGCCCGTCCGAAAGCTCGGACACCATTTCCAGCACGCAGCCGCGGCCGCCCACCGTAATGTAGCGCGACAGCACGAAAAAGGCTTTCTCGTCCTTGAACTCCACCTTGTTCAGGGTGGTTTTGCGGGCATAGGCCCGGGCCGAAATGCAGTTTTCGCACCGGGAGAAGCGGTTCCATACCATGTGGCAGCGGCCCGGCTGCTCTTCCAGCGTGCCGTCCGGGTGCAGGGTGAGCACCTTGACGCGTTCCGGGTCCACCAGGCGCACCACGTCAAACACCTTGCGCAGCTGCTGCATCAGGTCCAGCGGTTCCGGCACCCCGGTCCCCAGCAGCTCGGCGGTCTGCTGCAGCCGCTGGGCCTGAGCCGGTTCATCCACAAGCTGCCCCAGCACCCCTACACAGTGCCGCAGCCCGGTGCGGCTCCACAGCGTGCGGATGAACAGGTTGTGGGTGCGGTAGCTACCATCCACCTCCACCTGCACCGGAAAACTGGTGTCCGGCGTATCCGGAGTGGCTTTCTGGACGATGTCCAGCAGGCGGCGGCGGTCTTTCAGGCTCAGGAAGGTCAGCCCCTGGCCATGGTCAAACTCATGCTGCTGCACCTGGTCTTTCGCTTCAACATAGTGGTCGATCACGGTCACACGGCCGCTGAGGGTGTCGTAGTCGAACTGGATGCCGCCGCACATCTCCGCAAAAAAGACGGTGCGCTCCTGCTCCAATTCCAGCATCCGCTGGGAGCGGTCCTCCTGGGGCAGGGCTTCGCGGTGCAAGATCTCCTCCGAAAGGCGGTGGGTCTCCTGGTGGAAGCTGCGGTCCCATTCACCCCTCTGCAGCTCCTGCCGCAGCAGCTCGGAAGAATCCCGCAGGCACTCCATGAGCAGCGGGTTAAAAGCCCCGCACTCCCCGTTCAGGATCATGCGCAGGGCCGTGTCGTGGTCGTAGGCCGGTTTGTAGCAGCGTGCACCGGTCAGGGCATCGTACACATCGGCCAGTGCCACCACCTGGGCTGCAATGGGAATCTCGTCCCCTTTCAGGTGGTCCGGGTAGCCGCCGCCGTCCCAGCGCTCGTGGTGCCAGCGGCAGATGGCGTGGGCTACCTGCAGCAGCGGCTCGTTTGCGCTGCCAACGCTGTTGCTCAGGTCCTGCAGGATGCGTGCACCCTCCACCGTGTGGGTCTTGACCACGGCAAACTCCTCCGCTGTCAGCCGCCCAGGCTTGTTCAGAATCGACTCCGGGATCACGATCTTGCCAATGTCGTGCAGGGCAGATGCCGTGCTGATCATGGAAATATCGCTCTCGTCCAGCTGATAGCGCTCGGTGCGCTGCACCAGCTGATGCAGCAAAAGGTCTGTCAGGGTGCGGATGTGCAGCACGTGCATTCCGCTTTCGCTGTTTCGGAACTCCACCACATGGCTCAGAATGCTGATCATCAGCAGGCTGTTGTGCTCTTTTTCGTACACCTGGTCGGTCACCAGGCGGGTAAGCCGCTTTTGTTTGGCGTACAGCATGAGCACGTTCTGTACCCGGTGCAGCAGCATGACCCGCTCAAAGGGACGCTGGATATAGTCTGCCACGCCCAGGTCGTAGGCGCGCTCAATGTTTTCGGTGTCCTCTGCCGCCGAGATCATGATCACCGGGATCTCATCCAGCCAGGAATAGCATTTCATCACACGCAGCACGTCAAAGCCGTCCATTTCCGGCATCAGAACGTCCAGCAGCACCAGCGAAATATCCGTGTGTGTCCGCAGCAGGGCCACGGCTTCGGCACCGTTTTCGGCTTCCAGATACTCATAGCCATCGCCCAGGATCTCCCGGAGCAGTGCCCGGTTGATTTCAAAGTCATCGGCAATGAGGATTTTCTGTTTTACATCCATTGCTTCCTGTTCCTCGTTTTCTGCAGGGTCTGCCGCCTGCCCTGGGTCCTGCGGCGGTATTTCATTTTACCGGGTCATGCGGCAGTTTTGCAAACCGAACGCCCCTGCAAAGCAAAAAAGCCGCCGCCCTGGCCATGTGCCATTGCAGCAGCTTTCCTGATCTTTTTCAAAATTCTCTGCAGCGTCACTGCGCCATCCATGCATCAAACTGCTGTATCAGCTCCACCGAGAGCTTTTCCAGCTCGGTGGTGGGCTGCCAGGCCGGTTCCTGCACAGGAGACGCTTCCGGCTGCGGCAAAATCGGAGCCGCACAGCACACCGCCGCTTCTTCTGCGGGCGGTTCCGGAGCGGGCTGCGGCGGGCAGGCTGCCGCCTGTTCCCGGGCCTGCTGCAGCGACCGCTCGGCCTTTTCAGCGCGGGCGGCAGCCTGCAGTACTTCTTCCTGTGCACGCTCACAGGCCGCTTCCAGCTCTGCATTTTCCCGCCGGAGTGCGATCATCTGCCGCTCAAAGGCAAACATGCGGGTCTGATAGCGGCGAATCTCCGCACGGGCGGCGCTGAGCTTGCGGTGCAGCTGATCCAGCTGCTCGCGCACGGCATCGGCACTGACCACCGCAGCGGTCTGCACCGCCGCCTGCTGGGCAAGACGCTGCCGCAATGCACTGTTTTCCTGCCGGATCTGCGCCATGGTGCCCTCCATTCCCTGCCGGTTCTGCCGGGCAAGACGGGTATCCATTTCGTGCACCGCGCAGAGATGCGCAATGCAGTTTTCAACATCCAGTTTCCGGTATCCGAACCAACCGGTCCGCAGCGGAACGTCCTGCTTCAGCATTGCATTGCCTCCCTCCGCTTGCGCGCAAGAGACCGCCCTGCATCCGGGCGCTGTGCCAGATTGATGTTTCGTTCAGAATTATTTGCGCTTGTTCAGAATGGCCAGCAGCTCATCGTAGTAACGGTTGTCGCTGCTGTCCTCTTCCACAGTCTTGGCGGCGGGCTTTTCTGCACTGGGTGCTGCCGTGCTGCCGGTGGTGTCGCTGCTGAACACGGCAGAAGGCACCGACTGTGCACCGCCCATGGCGTTGTTGATGCTGTTGCGCAGCTCGCTGGGGGTCTTGTTGTCAAAACCGGTAGCCACCACGGTCACGCGCATCTCATCGGACAGGTTCTCGTCAAACGCAGTACCCCAGATGATGTTTGCATCGGGATGTGCGCTCTGGGTGATCAGACCGGCAGCGGTCTCCACGTCCTCCAGACCGATGTCCGGGCTGGAAGTGATGTTGATGATCACGCCGTGTGCACCGGCAATGCTGGTTTCCAGCAGCGGGCTGGAAATAGCAGCCTTGGCGGCATTCTCGGCCTTGCCGGCACCCTTGGCGCTGCCCACGCCCATGTGTGCGTAACCGGCATCCTTCATGATGGAGCGCACGTCTGCAAAGTCCAGGTTGATGAAGGCGGGCACATTGATCAGGGCGGAGATGGACTCCACGCCCTGGCGTAGCACATTATCGGCGGCCTGGAAAGCGTTCATCAGGGTGATCTTCTCCTGGCTGATCATCTTCAGGCGCTCGTTGGGGATCACGATCAAGCTGTCCACATGCATGAGCAGGTTGGCAATGCCCTGCTCGGCCAGGCCCATCTTGCGCTTGCCCTCAAAAGAGAAGGGCTTGGTCACGATGCCCACGGTCAGAATGCCCAGGTCGTGGGCCACTTCTGCCACCACAGGGGCTGCACCGGTGCCGGTGCCGCCGCCCATACCGGCGGTGATGAACACCATCTGGGAGCCTTTGAGTGCGTTTGCGATCTCATCCTTGCTTTCTTCGGCAGCGCGCTGGCCGATCTCGGGGTCGGCACCTGCACCGCGGCCCTTGGTCAGCTTGGAACCCAGCTGCACCTTGACGGTGGCATGGTTCTTGGCCAGAGCCTGCTGGTCGGTGTTCATTGCAATAAACTCCACGCCCTGCAGGCCATCGCTGACCATGCGGTTCACAGCGTTGCCGCCGCCGCCGCCAACGCCAATTACTTTGATCGTCGTAACGTTTTCGTCCATTTCTTCATCGAGCATCAATGCCATAACTTTGTCCTCCATCGGATTTTATCGTAGAACTGCGCAGAACGCACAGAATATCTCACGCTGTACTTATATAACTGTATCGTATCATCTTTTTGCCTTGAATGCAAGTCAAATTTGCGTTTTTGAAGTTCTTTTTTTCACCCTTCCGCCGCCGCACGGGGTTTCCCGTGCAATTTGCACACCAAGAAGCGCCAGATTCTGTGCAAAACCGGCATATCCGCGGTCCAGCAATTCCGTGTGGGTGAGGCGACTGGTACCCTGGGCCGCCAGCGCAGCCACGGCCAGGGCTGCCCCGCCCCGCAGGTCCGGTGCTGCCAGCACGGTGCCCCGCAGCGGCCCGCCCGGCTCGATCTCCAGGGTGCGGCCCGTCACCTTTACCCGCGCCCCCAGTGCTGCAAAGCCTGCCGCACAGCCGAACCGCCGCTCAAAGATCACGTCCTCAATGCTGCTGCCGCCCTCGGCGCAGAGCATGGCCGCTGCCAGCAGCGGAGCCGCATCGGTGGCCAGTGCCGGGTAGGCCCCGGTAAACACCCGGCCCGCCCCATACAGCCGCCCGAACCGGGAAACGACCGCACTTTTTTCGGTGCGCTCCACGGCGCAGCCCATTTGTTCCAGAATTTCCAGCACCGGGGCATACAGTTCCGGCCCGCAGCCCGCCAGTTCCACCCGGCCCCCGGCCGCCGCACAGGCACAGGCGTAGGTGGACGCGGCAATGCGGTCTGCCATGGGAGCAAAGCTGCAGCCGGCCAGCCGCCGCACCCCCTGCACCCGCAGGGTACTGCTGCTTGCTCCCTGCACCCGGCCGCCGCAGCGGTTCAGGAACGCCGCCAGGTCTGCGATCTCCGGCTCCCGGGCAGCCCCGTGCAGAACGGTTTCGCCCTGGGCCAGGGCGGCCGCCAGCAGCAGCATCTCGGTGGCCCCCACGCTGGGGAACCGCAGGGTGATCTCTGCGCTGTGCAGGCCGGAAGGGGCCGTCAGCACCAGCCGCTCCCCCTGCATCGTCTGCCGCACGCCCATCTGTTCCAGGCCCGCCAGGTGCAGGTCGATGGGCCTTGCTCCAATGCGGCAGCCGCCCGGCAGCAGGGTTTCCGCCCGGCCCAGCCGCGCCAGCAGCGGGGCGCAGAACAGGATGGATGCCCGCATCCGGGCCGCTTCCGGCCCCAGCGTGCAGCGGCAGGGCACACCGCTTACCACGGCATCCGCCCCCTGCCAGCCCGCCGCACAACCCACGCCCCGCAGCAAGGCCAGGCAGTTTTCCACATCCGCCAGCTGCGGCACCCGCAGCAGCCGCACCTCACCGGTGCAAAGCAGCGCCGCTGCCAGAAGCGGCAGCACGCTGTTCTTGGCCGCCGGAACCGCCACCGTGCCGCACAGCGGCCGCCCGCCCGTAATGATCAGATCCCCTGCCATGCCAAAACCCCCGTTCCGCAAAGATACCCCATGCTATGCAGAACCGGGCCGGATGGTTTCGTTTTTGCCGTCCAAAACGCAAAAAAACAGCCCGGCAGACCCCCGCAGGAGTTTGTCGGGCCGTTTGTGCGCCCCAGCGCGCCGAACAGTGTGTTTTTCGGCGCATTTTGCCGGAAACTGCCGCCTTTATGCTTCCCCGCGCGAAACCGCCAGCACAATGCCCATTTCGCCCAGCAGCATCATCAGGCTGGTGCCGCCGGACGAGAAAAACGGCAGGCTGATGCCGGTGTTCGGGATGCTAT
Source organism: uncultured Faecalibacterium sp. (assembly GCA_934561485.1). Taxonomy (GTDB): domain Bacteria; phylum Bacillota; class Clostridia; order Oscillospirales; family Ruminococcaceae; genus Faecalibacterium. The sequence continues at coordinate 36,544 of CAKTGS010000004.1, read as the reverse complement.
TGGTCACCACTGCAATGTTCAGCACCGCCTGCAGGGCCACCTGCACCACAAAGCCCACGGCCAGCAGAGCGCCAAAGCGGTCCGGTGCCTGCGCCGCCAGCGCAATGCCCCGCCACAGCAGCAGGCTGAACAGCAGGATCACCGCGCAGGCCCCCAGAAAGCCCAGTTCCTCGCACAGGATAGAAAAAATGAAGTCGTTCTGGGGTTCCGGTACAAACAGGTGCTTCTGGCGGCTGTTGCCCAGCCCCAGCCCGGCTGCACCCCCGGAACCAATGGCGTACAGGCTCTGGATGGTCTGATGCCCGGCCCCCAGCGGGTCGGCAAAGGGGTCCAGCCAGGAGCTGAGCCGGCTGGCCGCGTAGGGCACCAGGTCCGGCATGATGACAATGGCGGCCCCGATGGCAGCAGCACCCCCGGCCCCTGCCAGCACAAACCAGCGCAGACCGGTGCCGCCCACAAACATGAGCACCGCCCCGATGCCCAGGATCAACACCGTGCCGGACAAATGCGGTTCCAGCAGCATGAGCACCGCCACCACGCCCAGCACCAGCACAAAGGGCAGCACCCCCACCGCAAAGCTCTGCATCCGGCTGTGGTTGAGCGAAATAATGTGTGCAAACACCAGCACCACCGCAAATTTGGCAATCTCGCTGGGCTGCAGAGTGCCCAGGCCCGGCAGCACCAGCCAGCGGCGGCAGCCGTTGTATTCCGGCATGAACAGCACTGCGGTCAGCAGCAGCAGCGACAGTCCCAACAGCGGCCAGGCCAGTTTGTGGTAAATGTGGTAATCCACCCGGCTGGCGATCCACATGGCCAACACCCCCAGCGCCGCATACAGCAGCTGCGGACGCACATAGGCAAAGGCATCGCCGCGCCGGTACAAAGCCACCGCACTGCTGGCGCTGTACAGCATCACCAACCCGAAGCCCACCAGGGTAAGCACCAGGATCAAAAACGGCAGGTCCATGGGCGGCAGGCGTTTCAACCGGGACTGCACAGCCTTTTGCATTTCCATCACCTCCGGCATTCTGCTTTATTGTACGCAGTCCGCCGGGCGGCTAGTCATACCCGCAGGCCCTGCCCGCATAGGATAAGCCGGAAAAGGAGGTGCCGCCATGTCCGGCTCCGAACCCCTGCGCACTCTGCCGGAACGGGCTTTCCGCACCCGGGCACGGCTGGTGGCGCTGCTGCTGTGCGGTGTGTGCTTTGCCGGACTGATTGCCCGGCTGTTCTGGCTGCAGCTGTGCACCAGCAGCTGGTACACCCAGCGGGCGCTGGGCCAGCAGCTGCGGGATACCGTGGTCCCCGCCGACCGGGGCCGCATCTACAGTGCAGACGGCGTGCTGCTGGCCGCCAACAGCAGCTGCTGGACCCTGCGGGCTTCGCCCCGGGAGATGCCCGCCGACAAACTGGAACTGGCCGCCCGCGGCCTTGCGGAAATTTTGGAGCTGGACGAAGCAAAGCTGCTGGAAAAGTTCAGCAGCCGCACCTCCAATGACTGCCTGCTGCGCTACCGGGTGGAGCGCTCCACCGCCGATGCCGTGCGGGATTTTTGTGAAGAAAACGGCATTACCGGCATCCGCATCAACCAGGACAGCAAGCGCTGGTACCCGCAGGGGGAGTTTCTGGCCAGCGTGCTGGGCTTTACGAATGTGGACAACGCCGGGGTAAGCGGGCTGGAACTGAAATACGACACCCTGCTTACCGGGCAGAACGGTGTGGTGCTCACCGCCGTGAACGCCTGGGGCTACACGCTGGAGCAGAGCTATGAGACCGAGCAGATGCCGCTGGAAGGCTGCGGGCTGCGGCTGACCATTGACGCCAACATTCAACATTATCTTGAAAATGCGTTGAATTATGCGGTGCAGGAGCACCACGTGGCCGCCCGGGCCGTGGGCATTGTGCTGGATGTGAACACCGGGGCCGTGCTGGCCATGTCCACCACCCCCGCCTACGACCCCAACCAGCCGCGGGTGATCTACGATGCCGCCGCCCGGGCCGCCGTGGACAGCCTTTCCGGCACCGAGCGCGCCGCCGCCCTGCAGCTGGCCCAGCAGACCCAGTGGCGTAACAAGGCGGTCAGCGACCTGTACGAGCCGGGCAGCGTGTTCAAGCTGATCACCTGCGCGGCGGCGCTGGATGCCGGAGCCATCACCCGGCACTCCACCTTTTACTGCGGGGACTCCATCTCGGTGGCGGGCACCCGGTTCCACTGCGCCAACCACAAGCGCCATGGCAGCCAGACCGTGACCCAGGCGCTGGAAAACTCCTGCAACCAAAGCTTTATCCAGATCGGGGCGCGGCTGGGCAAGGAAGCCTTCTGCGATTATTTTGCTGCCTTCGGCCTGCGGGAGCCAACGGGCATCGACCTGCCCGCCGAGCCGAAAAAGAGCCTGTACTACACCGCCGACCGCATGGGGCCGGTGGAGCTGGCCTCCTGCGCCTTCGGGCAGAGCAGCAAGATCAGCTACCTGGAAATGGCAGCCGCCGTGTGCGCCGTGGTCAACGGCGGCCGACTGATGCAGCCCTACCTGGTCAGCGACATCCTGAACCCGGACGGCACGGTGCGCGAACACCGCAGCCCGGTGTGCAGGCGGCAGGTGCTCAAGGCAGAAACTTCTGCTGTCATGCGGGAAATGATGGAAGCGGTGGTGCTGTACGGCGGCGGACGCAACGCCCAGATCCAGGGCTACCGGGTGGGCGGCAAAAGCGGCACCAGCCAGAAGCTGGACAGCGCCGATGAAAAGGCCCGCATTGCCAGCTTTGTGGCCGTGGCTCCCATCGAGGACCCGCAGTTCCTGTGCCTTGTCTGCCTGGACGAACCCCACAGCTGGACCACCGCCGGGGGCAGCCTTTCGGCCCCAGTCTGTGCTGAGGTGCTGGAACAGACCCTGGTGTACAAGGGCATCCCCCGGGCTGCCGCAGAGAGTGCCCCAGCCGAAGAGACCGCCGCCCCTCTGCCCGCCGATGGCGACAGCTTTGACGGCGCGTAAAACAAAAAGAGACCGCCGAAGCGGTCTCTGCAAACAATTCAGATTCAGTTCTGGTGCGGCTGCTCGCGGAACACGATCTCGCCGGTTTCGCTGTTCATGGACTCCACAATAGCAAGGCTTTCCAGCTGGATGCCCTTGCTGCGGATCAGCTCGCCGCCCTGCTGGAAGCCCTTTTCCACGGCGATGCCAATGCCTTCCACGGTGGCGCCGGCCTCCTGGGCCAGGTCCAGCAGGCCCATCAGGGCACAGCCATTGGCCAGGAAGTCGTCAATGATCAGCACATGATCTTCCGGTGTGAGGAACTTTTTGGACACGATGACATTGTAGATCTTTTTGTGGGTGAAGGACTGGATCTTGGTTTCGTAGTTGTTGTAGTCCAGGTTGATGCTCATGGACTTTTTGGCAAACACCACCGGCACGTTGAACTCGCTGGCCACAATGGCGGCAATGCCAATGCCGCTGGCCTCAATGGTGAGCACCTTGTTGATGGACTTGCCCGCAAACAGGCGCTTCCACTCCCGGGCCATCTCACGGAACAGCGGGATATCCATCTGATGGTTGATAAAGCTGTCCACTTTCAGCACATTGCCTTCCCGCACAATGCCATCTGCACGGATACGATCTTCCAGCATCTTCATAGTAACCTTTGTCCTCCAACCTTTTTCTGCTCTGGGTGCGCCGGGCGCACAGTCTGCTGTTTTTTCACCTAGTATACCGGAAGCAGGCTGCTTTTACAAGGGGCTTTCTTGCCAAATCTGACAAAAAATGCAGCCGGGTCTCCGGCCCTTTTCCCAAAAGAACGACTCTGACAAAAAGGACAGAAACTTCGCAGAAATGCCCAAAAAAATTTGTCCGGACAACTCTTGTACTTTCCGGATTTTCGAGTATACTGGAACTATTATAAGAAGGAGACCGCCGGCCCCTGTACGCCGGCCTTGGGAAAAGGAGAACGGTATGAAAACAGGACTTGTGCTGGAAGGCGGCGCCATGCGCGGGATGTTTACCGCAGGCGTTCTGGATGTTCTGATGGAGCACGGCATCGTGCTGGACGGTGCCATCGGCGTGTCGGCGGGGGCTGTGTTCGGCTGCAACTACAAGTCCCATCAGATCGGGCGCACCATCCGCTACAACACCGAATACTGCCAGGATAAGCGCTATGCCAGCTTCGGCAACCTGCTGCGCACCGGCAATTTGTACAGCGAGCAGTTCTGCTACCACACCGTGCCGGAAAAGCTGGACCCCTTTGACGCCAAAGCCTTCCGGGAAAACCCCATGGACTTTTTTGTGGTCTGCACCGATGTGCGCACCGGCGACCCCATTTACCACAAGTGCCGCACCGGGGATACAGAGGACATTCAGTGGATGCAGGCTTCGGCTTCCATGCCGCTGGCCGCCAAGATCGTGAAGATCGGCCACTATTCCCTGCTGGACGGCGGCATTGCGGACTCCATTCCCGTGCGCTTCTTCGAGTCCATCGGCTACAAGCGCAACCTCATCATCCTCACCCAGCCCAAGGGCTTTGTGAAAAAGAAGAATAAGATGCTGCCCGCCATCCGGGCGCGCTACCTGCGCTACCCTGCCTTTGTGGCCGCCGTGGCAGACCGCCACGAGCGCTACAACGAAACGCTGGACCATGTTGCCATGCTGGAACAAACCGGCAAGGCCTTTGTGATCCGCCCGCCGATCCCCCTGGAGATCGGCTCCATGGAGCGTGACCCGGTCCAGCTGCGCCGCGTGTATGACACCGGCCGCGCTGTGGCAGAGATCCAGATCGACAAGATCGCTGCCTTTGTAGAGCAGTCCAAGGCCGCCAGCGAGGCATAATGCAGCGCCATTTTGTTATACTTATCGCCAAAATTCCAGTTTGTAAAGTAAGCAAGGCAGAGCATCCGAGGCTGCCCGGCTGTCAGACCATCAGGAGGGACTGTTGCGTGTGCAACAGCCCCTCCTTTTTTGCAAAAAGCCCTTGACAAGCGGGACAAAGTGTGTATTATTGTATCAAGTGCTTAATACAGCAACACAAAAAGGAGATGAACCCATGGGCGAACAGTTTGACGCCAGCCGCCCCATCTATGCGCAGCTGGTGGAACGGCTCAAGGCAAAAATTCTGGCCGGCACCTACCCGCCCGGCGGGCACCTGGATTCGGTGCGCGATCTGGCCGCTGCCGCCGGGGTAAACCCCAACACCATGCAGCGGGCACTGGCCCAGCTGGAAACCGAAGGTCTGGTGCGCACCGAGCGCACGGCAGGCCGCTATGTTACGGAGGATACTGCATTGATCGAACAGCTTCGCACCGAAGCCGCCCAGAAGCTGGCGGAGGAATTTTTGGGCAAAATGCGCGGCATCGGCTACAGCCCGGCCCGCGCCGCTGCCCTGCTGGAGCAGCTGAGCTCCACCAAGGAGGATGCACAATGAGTGAGATTCTGACCTGTGAAGCACTGACCAAGTGCTATGGCAAAGACAAAACCGCGCTGGACGGCGTGGACCTGCACGTAAACTTTGGCCGCATCGTGGGCCTGCTTGGCCCCAACGGCAGCGGTAAAACAACCCTGATCAAACTGGCCAACGGCCTGCTGCAGCCCACATCCGGCAGCCTTAAAATTGCCGGCATGACACCGGGCCGTGACACCAAAGCCCTGGTCTCTTATCTGCCGGACGCCGACTGGCTGCCGGACTGGATGCGCGTGGAACAGCTGGTGGAGATGTTCACCGATTTTTACGCCGACTTTGAAGCGGCCAAGGCCTTTGAAATGCTGGATGCCCTGCAGATCGCCCACAAGGCTCCGCTCAAGACCCTTTCCAAGGGCAACAAAGAAAAGGTGCAGCTGATCCTGGCCATGAGCCGTGCCGCACGGCTCTACCTGCTGGACGAACCCATTGGCGGCGTAGACCCTGCCGCCCGGGACTACATCCTGCACACCATCATCAGCAATTACCGCAAGGATGCCACGGTGCTCCTGTCCACCCACCTCATCGGCGACATTGAGCCGGTGCTGGACGAGGCCATCTTCCTGAAGGACGGCAGAGTGTTTGCCCACCGCAGTGTGGAAGAGCTGCGGGAAACCGAGGGCATGAGCGTGGATGCATATTTCCGGGAGGTATTCAAATGCTGAGCAAACTGTTGAAGTACGAATTCAAGGCCACCGGCCGCACCTACATCGGGCTGTATCTGGCCGTTCTGGCGGCGGCAGCCCTGCTGGGCGTTTCGTTCCGGGTTCCCGCCTTTTTGGTGCACACGGCCCCCATTGCAGTGCTGATGATCGTGTATCTGGCACTGGTCGTTGCCGTTGTGGTCATCACGGTGCTCACCATTGTGCAGCGCTTTACCCGCAATCTGCTGGGGCGCGAAGGCTACCTGATGCACACTTTGCCGGTAAGCAGCGCTCAGCTGATCCTTTCCAAACTGATCTCCAGTGTGGTGTGGACGCTGTGCAGCCTGCTGTTCATTGTGCTGTCCTTCGGGCTGTTCAGTCTGTTTGGCACCATGACCTCTTCCGCACTGGCAGACCTGATGAAAAATCTTTCGTTCTATTTGCCGGAGATCGGCAAGCTGCTGGGCACGGTGGCAAAAGGCTACGGCTTCACCCTGGTGCTCATGGTACTGGAATGGCTGGCTTCGCTGGTGTGCGCCCTGCTGTGCCTGTACACTGCCTGCATGATCGGCCACCAGTGCAAGCAGCACGTTATGCTGGTGGGCATTGCCGCCTTTGTGGTGCTGAACGTGGTACAGAACCAGCTGCTGAACCTGCTGCCCTACAACACCGGCAGCACCGGTCTGAACCTGGTGTTCTCCACGGCCGCAGGCGATGGCAGCATCGTGTATACGGTCAGCGGCAACAAGAGCTATCTCTGGGCCGTGCTGGCCGCTCTGGCTGCTGATCTGGTGCTGTGCGCCGTGTACTTTGCCGCCACCAACTGGCTGATGCAGAACAAGCTGGACCTGGAATAACCGCTGGATACCGCAAAGAACCCCTCGGAGAAGTTCTCCGAGGGGTTCTTTTTGCTGTTTTTTCAGGTCCTCAGCACTTGTCGTACTGATCCTGCAGGTACTGGCGGCAGGCTACAGCGTTTTCCGGAGTGGTGTTTTCCAACGTTGCAAACACAAACGGCTTTTCCTGTTTGGCAAAGCGCAAAATGGTGGAGTAATCCCCCATCTCGCCCTGGCCTGCGCCGCAGGCTTTCAGCTGGCCGTCTGCATCCTGACGGATGAAGTCCTTGAAGTGGATCATGGCAATGTCCTTGCCCAGCAGCTCAATGGCTTCGGCAAACACTTCCTCGCGGCGGTCCACGTTGTCCATGCTCAGCATGTTCACCGGGTCGAACAGGATCTGCAGGTTGTGGCTGCCGATCTCGTCCAGCACCAGGCGGGCGCGCTTTGCATCGTACACAATGTGGCGGGCCACCGGCTCAATGGCCACGGTCACACCATACTGCTCGGCGCAGCGCACCACAGGCTTCAGGTTCTTGATGAAGGTGATCAGGGCCTTGTCGCTGCGGCACTCGGGGCAGAACTTGTACTCCTGGTTGGGGGCACCGGTCTCGGTGCCCACCATGCCGCAGCCCAGCAGGCTGGCAAAGCGGATGTGGGCGTAATACTTTTCCTGCATCTCGTGCAGCACCTTCTCGTCCGGGTGGGCCAGGTTCAGGTAGTTGCCCAGCACTGCCACGTCAATGCCGTTTTTCTCAAACAGATGGCGCAGATACAGGGCGTAGCCGGGGGTCAGGGCACCGGGCGTGCAGGGATATTCCTTCATTGCCTTGCTCAGTGCCAGGTGGGCGCAGGTAAAGCCCTTTTCGCGTACCAGCGGGAGCAGCTGCTCCATGGGCAGCTTTTCCGCATCGTGCAGACGCAGACCAAATTGGATCATGGGATGTTCCTCCTTTTTAACCGTTCAGCAGCGCAACCGCTACATCGTTCACATTGGTGCCGGTGGCGCCGGTCATGATCAGACCGTCTGCTGCCTGCAGGGCATGGTAGGCATCGTTCTGGCGCAGGACCTCAAACACGTCCAGCCCCTTGGCTGCCAACGCTGCGGAGGTTTCGCCGTCCACATAGCCGCCGGCTGCATCGGTGGGGCCATCGGTGCCATCGCTGCCCACCGAGAACACTGCCGCATCCAGTCCGGCAATGCCGGGTGCTGCCGCAAGGGCCAGCTCCTGATTGCGGCCGCCCAGGCCCTTGCCGGTCAGGTGCACCACCGTCTCGCCGCCAGCCAGGAAGGCCAGCTTTTTGCCGCTGCCGGCATGGCTCTTGAGGATGCTGGCCAAAAAGCTGCCGGCCTCCCGTGCTTCGCAGCAGAGCTGGTCGGTAAGCATCACCGGCTCGTACCCCAGCGCACGGCACTCCCGTGCTGCGGCTGCGCACAGTTCCCGCACACTGCCGGTAATGCGGGTGGTCACATTGGTCAGGCTCTTGGGGGTCTCCTGGGCCAGCAGGGCGCGGGCCTTGTCGGAAAGCTTCAGCTGATACTTCTCCGCAATGGCCAGTGCTTCGGCGCAGGTGGAAGTATCCGGCACAGCCGGGCCGCTGGCAATCATATCCAGCGGGTCGCCCAGAATGTCGCTGAGCACGATGCTGAACACCTGGGCCGGAGCGCACAGCTGGGCAAAGCGGCCGCCTTTGACGGCGGAGAGCCGCTTGCGGATGGTGTTCATCTCCACGATGTCCGCACCGCAGGCCAGCAGCTGGCCGGTGATGTCCTGCAGCTCTTCGCCGGGGATCAGCGGCTTTTCAAACAGGGCGCTGCCGCCGCCGGACAGCAAAAACAGCACGCTGTCCTCCGGGCGCAGGCCGGCAGCCAGGTCCAGTGCTTTCTGGGTCCCGGCAAAGCTGCCCTCATCCGGCACCGGGTGGCCGCCCTCGCAGCAGACCACACCGGGGATCTCGCCTTTTACGTGGTCGTATTTGGTCACAACCACGCCGCCGTCCACCTTTCCAAGGGTCTGCACGGCAGCTTTGGCCATCTGCCAGGCCGCCTTGCCGGCAGCCACCAGCAGCGTGCGTCCGCCGTGGGGTTCAAACTCCCGCAGTGCCCGCTGGACGGCTTCGTCCGGCAAAACTGCGTGCAGGCTGGATGCAACGATCTGATCTGCATCCTTGCGCAATGCCTGATTCATGAGGCAGCCTCCTTATTTACGGGATGGGATCTGCTTTGCCCTAAAACAGGATCTGTGCCCTACGGGCACAGGCAGCCCTGCAGCCTTGAGGCCGCAGGGCTCATTGCCGCTGCAGGCGATGCATTTTTCCGCACAGCGGAACCACATGCACGCAAATCACATCATTTTCAATTGAAATTTACAGCAGACCTGCTTCGGTCATGGTCTTGACAAAGCCCTGCTTTGCAGCGCCTTCCGGGGTGGGCAGGGTGGGCAGGTACGGCACGCCGACCCTGCGGCCGCGCAGCGTTGCCATGTCCTTGGCTGCCACGGGGAAGCTGGCGGCGTCCATGGACAGACGCACCGGGTTCAGCTTGAACTGTGCTTCCAGGCTGCCTGCCAGGTCACCGGCGGCGTACTTGTTGTACACATCGGTGATCAGCTCCGGCATAAAGTTGGCTGCGGTGCACACGCCGCCCACAGCACCGTGGCACAGGCTGGCGTACAGCAGGGTGTCCTTGCCGCCAAACACCTTGAAGTCCACATCGCGGGTACGGCGGATGAACTCCGAAGTCTGGGTGATGTCGCCGCTGGTGTCCTTCATGCCAACAATGTTTGGGACGTTGTGCGCCAGCTCGTCTACCAGCTGTGCGCTCAGGGTGTAGCCCACACGGCCGGGGTTGTTGTACAGCAGAACAGGCGTTTCGGGCACGCTCTCGGCAATGGTCTTGAAGTGGTTGTACAGCTCTGCATAGGTGGGCTTGAGGAACATGGGCTGCAGCACGCTGACAGCGGATGCGCCGTTCTTCACAGCCATCTGGGCCAGGCGGCAGCACTTTTTGGTGCTGATGGCACCAATGCCGAAGTACACCGGCACACGGCCTGCAGCCTGATTCACCATGATCTTGAGGCCGCGTTCCATCTCGTCCTCTTCCACCATGTAGAACTCGCCGTTGGAGCCGAATGCCAGGATGCCAGACACACCGCCCTTGATGACGTAGTCCACCTGGTCACGCATACCGGCTTCATCGATCTTCTCATCCTCGTCAATGACCGTCAGAATGGGAACGACAACGCCCTTCATAAATTCGGTATTCATCGTTTTGCTCCTTTTTCTCAGCGGCCGATCTGAATGCCGGTCAGATACTCGTAGTACTGTGCAATGGCGCTGTGGTCCTTCTGGCCGCCCTCGTGGTTGTGCAGCCACTGCATGATCTCCTGCACCTCAGCGGTCATGGGCACGGGAGCACCCACGGCATGTGCGCAGTCCAGAACATTGTTCAGGTCCTTGATGTGCAGGTCGATCTTGAAGCCGGGCTTGTCGTTGCCAGCGATCATCATGGGAGCCTTTGCATTCATAACGGTAGAGCCTGCCAGGCCGCCCTTGATGGCCTGGAACACCAGCTCGGGGTCCACGCCAGCCTTCTGAGCCAGGGTCAGAGCCTCGGCCAGAGCCTGGATGTTGCAGGCCACGATGATCTGGTTGGCCAGCTTGGTGGTATTGCCGGCACCCACCTCGCCGCAGCGAACGGTGGAAGCGCCCATAGCGTCCAGAATGGGCTTGTAGGTATCAAAGATGTCCTGCTTGCCGCCGACCATGAAGCTCAGGGTGCCGTCAATGGCCTTGGGCTCGCCGCCGGAAACGGGAGCGTCCAGCATCTCCACGCCCTTCTTCTGCAGTTCAGCGTAGATCTCCTTGGAAGCAACGGGGTTGATGGAGCTGCAGTCGATAAAGACGGAGCCGGGCTTCATGTGAGAAGCCACACCGTTGCCGCCCAGCATCACTTCCTTGACCTGGGGAGAGTTGGGCAGCATGGTGATGACAACATCGCACTGCTCGCCGATCTCCTGCTGGGTCGCGCCCTTGGCACCGGCTGCCTCCAGCTCCTGCACGGGAGCCTGGCTGCGGTTGTTGACCAGCAGGTCGGTGTAGCCAGCTTTCAGCAGATTTTTAGCCATGGGCTTGCCCATGATACCCAGACCGATAAAACCGATTTTCATACTTGTACCCTCCATAAAATCAGAATCCGATTGTTGATGGTCGTTTTTTATTTTCTCCTGCGCATCCCGTCAGGTAATGGGTGCCGGGTTGAAAATGCACATATCGTTGTGGAAGCCGTACTGGTCGCTGTACGGCTCCTTGATGCCGCTGGCCACATCCAGGATCATGTTGAAGATCTCGGTGCCCACATCGGCAATGGTGGCCTCGCCGGTTGCCACATGGCCGGCCGAGATGTCGATCAGGTCAAACCACTGCTCCTTCATCTCGTTGCGGCTGCACACCTTGATGACGGGTGCCACATCCAGGCCGTAGGGCGTGCCGCGGCCGGTCATAAACACCTGCAGGCCGATGCCGGACGCCACCTGAGAGGGGCCGCACACGATATCGGAAGCCGGGGTGGCTGCAAAGATCAGGCCGTGCTTGGTGGGCTTTTCGGCCGGGGACAGCACTTCCACAATGGGGCTGGTGCCGCTCTTGGCAATGGAGCCCATGGCCTTTTCCACAATGTTGGCCAGGCCGCCCTTCTTGTTGCCCGGGGTGGGGTTGGCATCGCGGTCCACGCCGCCCTCTGCCAGGTAATCATCGTACCACTTCATCTCAGCGGCCAGCTTGTCGCGCACTTCAGCACTCACGCAGCGGGCAGCCAGCATGGGCACGCCATCACGCACTTCGGTCACTTCGCTGAACATGACAGTAGCACCGCCCTTGACCAGCATATCGGCTGCGTAGCCTGCGCTGGGGTTGGCGGTGATGCCGGAGAAGGCATCGCTGCCGCCGCACTGCATACCAATGAGCAGTTCGCTTAGGGGCAGCTCCTCGCGGTGGCGCAGATTCAGCTTCTGCAGCTTCTTGTCGGCCATATCCATAATGGCCTGCATCATGGCGTCATGGCCCTTCCAGTCCTGCAGAGTCAGGCAGTTTTCCGGGTTGATGTCCTCGGGGGGCAGCACGCGGTCGTAGGTCAGCTTTTCGCAGCCCAGGCCCACCACCATGATCTCACCGCCGAAGTTGGGGTGTCGGATCACGTTGGTGATGGCGCGGATGGGAATGTAGGCCAGCGGGGCGTTGATGGCAACGCCGCAGCCGTAGGGGTGGGTAATGGCCACCACACCATCCACATTGGGGTACTTGGGTAGCAGCTCTTTCTTGATGCGCTCCACAGCCACACGCACCACACCGGCAGCGCACTGCACAGTGGTAACGATGCCCAGCAGGTTGCGGGTACCAGCAGGGCCGACCTTGTTGCGGTAGCCCATCCAGGTGGTACGCGGCGGGGTGGGCAGCTCATCCATGGTCTTGATGTTGGTGCCCCAGGGCATGTCGGTCAGTGCCGGGCTTTCGGGCAGGTCCAGCATATGCTCATTGATCCAGCTGCCGGCCGGGATATTGTTCTTGGCATAGCCCAGCACCACGCCATAGCGGATGATCTCGCCGCCGGCGGGAATGTCCACCAGAGCGATCTTGTGGGCCTGGGGGATCTTCTCGCGGGTGACCACACCACTTTCCAGCGTGGTACCGGCGGGCAGATCGTGCACAGCCACGACCACATTGTCCTGTTCTTTGATTTGAACGCTCAAACGTTCTGTCATAATCTTCACCTCATTTACGGCGCAGCTGTTCGCTGACTGCCATCATGCAGGCGGCGGCACCGTGCTGGTTGTCCACCATCTGCTTTTCACTCAGGTAATAATCCGGGGTGCCGGTGCGGTCGGTCCGGTTGTCCGGGCCGGGGCCAAGGCCTGCACTGGCACAGATGCCGTGCAGTTCCCAGCCTGTGCCGGTCTTTTTCAGGTAGGTATCCCGGATGCCGTCCAGCACCTCGCTGCCCTTCTGGCCGTACTCAGCGGGCAGCATGCCCAGGCGGGCACCCTTCATCAGGGCGTAGGCCACCATGGCGCTGCCGGAAGTCTCGGAATAGTTGCCTTCCAGGTCTTTGCGGTCCACTACCTGCAGGAACATTTTGGTCTCTGCCACCTGATAGGGCATCAGGCGGTCCAGGGCGTTCTGCAGCAGGCTGCACAGCTCCTGGGCACGCGGGGTGTAGTCGCGGACGATCTCATAGGTATCGGCCAGCGCCATCAGGAACCAGCCCTCGGCACGCAGCCAGACGGCCGGGCTCTGGCCGGTCACCGGGTCGGACCACTCCATCTTGCGGGAGCAGTCGTTGGCGTGGCGGTACAGGCCCAGCCGCTCGTCCCACAGCAGTTTGTGGGCAGAAGCAAACTGATCCAGAATGTCGTTCCAGCGGTCCTCGCCGGTCTCGGCCAGGCAGGCCGCATAGAACGGCATCCCCATGTACAGTCCGTCCAGCCACACCTGGTTGGGGTAAATGTCCTTATGCCAGAAGTTGCCGGTCTCGGTGCGGGGGTAATCGTCCAGAATATGGTATGCGCGCTGCACGGCCTCTGCCCAGCGGGCTTCGCCGGTGGCCTCGCGCAGGATGCGCATGGACTTGCCAAAGCTCACCTTATCAATGTTGTGCTCGCCCGGTGCCCAGTTGGCCACGGTGCCGGCCTCATCCATCAGGAAGGAAGCATTCTTCTTGACTGGCTCCAGCCACTTGGCATCGCCGGTGGCGCGGTACAGGTCCTCTGCACCCACCATGCACAGATCATCTTTGTAGTTCCAGGGTTTCTCGCTCAGAAAGCGCGGGAACACCGTATTCAAATATTGCTCAAAATATTCCAGCCACATGTGTCTTGTCTCCTTTTTACAGTCCGGCAAAATCTGCCACGCGGTTCAGGATCTCCACGGCATCGGCCCGGGTGACCTCGCGTTCCGGGTCAAAGCGGCCATCTGCTTCCAGCTGCATAAAGCCGAAGTACAGCGCACGCGCCGCATTGGTGCCGTAGTTGTTTGCAACCTTGGCCACATCGGTACACACCGGCATGGTGCTGGATGCATTGCGGTAGTTCACACCGCAGGTCTGCATGGCCACGGTAGCCATTTCCTGCCGGGTCACGGTACTCTGCGGTGCAAAGCAGCCGTCCTGCAGGGGGAAGAACTTATTGGCCGCTGCGCAGCGGGCTGCTGCATCGGCGGTGTCGCGCAGTTCCGGAGCAGGCAGCGTGGGGTCTGCCAGAGGCAGCAGCATCCAGGCCAGCTCCAGGCGGGTCACCGGCCGTTCCGGCTCTGCCAGCACGACATCGCCCAGCATTCCGCGGCAGTACAGCCGGGCTGCCGCCCCCTGTGCCGCCTGGGGCAGCACCTTGTAGCAGCGGCTGCTCTCCCACTCGCCTGCCGCATTGACGGCGCGCACCCGCACCAGCCGGGCATCCTGCGGCAGCGTGATCTCTTCCGCCGCGCCGCAGTCCTGCCAGGCGGTGCCGTCTGCCGTATAGCTCCACTGGAAGCGCAAGGCCTCCTGGGCACCACAGCTCTCGGCGCTGGCACGCACCGTGCCGCCCACGCTGGGCACGCCCAGAATGCGCACATAGCCCGGACGGGGGAAGCGCTTGCCGTTGATGGTCACATTTTCCACCACGGCGTCCTGCCAGTTCATGCTGCGCAGGCACTGGCGCACGCCGTCAATGGTGATGTTGCGCAGGGTCAGGCCGGTGATGGGCACCTCGGGGAATGCTTCCAGGAAGATGCCGTAATCGCCGCCGTGGGCGGTAACATTTTCAATGGTGATGTCGCGGAACACCGGCAGGCTGTCGCCGTTGCGGCCATCCTCGTACAGCATGGTACCGTGGACGGCTGCGCCGTGCACATGATCCATCACGCTGTCGCAGAGCATCACCTGCTCCACTGCACCGCCGCGGCGGGCATTGGTCTTGAGCCGCAGGGCGTAGGTCAGGTTGGGGCTGGAGAAGCGGTTGCCGCAGGCCAGCACATTGTAAATGCCGCCGCTCATCTCGCTGCCCAGCGCCACGCCGCCGTGGCCGTCCGCGAACTCGTTGTGCTCGATCAAAATGTTCCGGCAGGGAACATTGGCTTCCCGGCCATCGCGGTCGCGGCCTGACTTCAGGCTGATGCAGTCATCGCCGGTGTCAAAGCGGCAGTTCTTGATCCAGACGCCGTTGCAGCTTTCCGGGTCGCAGCCATCGTTGTTGGCACCGTGGCTGGAAAGGGTCACCCCATCCACCACCACGCTCTGGCACAGCACCGGGTTCAGCTGCCACATGGGGCTGTTGCGCAGGGTAACGCCCTGCAGCAGCACCCGCTGGCAGCGGATGGGCTGGAAGAAGTTGGGGCGCAGGTAATGGCCCTGGCCAAAAATGCGCTGTTCCACCGGCACGCCGCCCAGGTTCATTTTGCGCAGGGCGCTGCGGTCCTGCAGCTGCAGGTCCGGCTTGTTCTCCGACCAGGAGGTTTCCACCTGATGGTGCCAGTTCCACCAATGGTCGGCATCGGCACCGCCGTCCAGCACGCCTTCGCCGGTCACGGCAATGTCCTGCGCATCGCAGGCATACAGCAGCGCGCTGTAGTTGTAGCAGGGGCTGGCTTCCCAGTGGGAAAACACCAGCGGATAATTTTGTTCCGGCTGTTCTGCCACAAACTGCACCAGCGTTTCCTTGGATGCAAGGTGCAGCTCCACGCCGTTTTTCAGGTGCAGCGCACCTGTGCGGTAAACACCGGCGGTCAGGGTCAGACGCCCGCCGCCCGCTGCGCTCAGCGCATCCACGGCGGCCTGCAGCTGTTGCGTCTGCATCTCGCCCGGAACAGGGGCCACCTGCATCTCGTTTTTGCCGATGCGTGGCAGCTCGATGGCGGATAAGATGGAATTGCGCAGTTCGTTTTTGTTCATGGGGAAAACTCCCTTACTTATGCTTTAGAGTGCTTGAAAAGAAATGCAAGGTTTTCGGCCAGATGCTCCTCGTGCCACTGGTGAGTGCCGGGGCAGATCTCGTGCAGGATGCTGTCCTGCGCGCCCAGCAGCGCATAGGCCTTGCGGGCCACGGCCACCTGCTCCTCGGCGTTCACCACGCCCCGGGGACCGTTCAGCCGGTCGTCCCGGCAGGACTGCACCCACAGCGGGCGGGGTGCGATCAGGCTGGCAATGTCTCCCATGTCCAGATGTTCCCACAGGTGGGGCACATAATTGCACGAGCAGTTGTTGTTCAGCGTCAGCAGAGCATCGCGGTAGCCGTACAGATAGCCACTGATGGCCGCCATCTTTACGCGGTCATCCAGGGCGGCCAGCCACAACGCCTGCATTCCGCCGCCGGAAAAACCCAGCACACCCAGGTGCTGCGTGCTGAACCGCCCGTCTGTTTCCAGCCAGTCGATCAGCCGCATCAGGTCCCAGGTCAGCATTCCAATCACCGGAATGCCCAGCGGCTCGCCCATGTGGGCCAGCCGGTAGCAGTCGCCTTTCAGGCCTTCCGGCAGGCGCTGCGTATCGGCAAGGTCCTCACGGCGCTCGCCAAAACCCCGGCAGTCGGGGCAGACCGCCACACAGCCGGCTTTTGCCAGCTGCAGGCCGTAATCGTAATGGTAATGGTCGATCTTTTCGGTGATGGGCGGGTAGTCCCGCACACCGGCCACCGAATATTTGCCGCCGCCGTTGTGGCCCGGGGGGCACACGAACAGCGGGGTGTCCTGCGTGACCTGCGCAGGCACCAGCACAAACAAAGTCATGAACACATCCGGCTCCACCTGGATGCACCAGTGTTCCCGCCGGATCCCCTCTGCCGTCAGCACAGTTTCCATCTGCTGCGGCAAGGGACTACACAACTCCATTTTACTCGTTCCCAGCAGGGAATGCAAGAACGTTCTCGTTTCGGTGCGCCACTGTTCAAACTCCTGCGCCGTGCGGCCGCCGAACGCATCCTTGCGGGCGTAGCGGTCGTACTTGCGGAGCATCCCGGTCAGCGAGCCGTAGACCCGCTCCGGGGCGGGCATCCGTTCCGGGTCAGTCATCGTTCACGTCCACATTGGCTGCTGCGGGAACGGGGTTCTTGGCAGCCTTCTTGGCCTTCATGTGGTCAGAGATGTAGGGCCAGAACACGCAGAACACCGCGATGATCAGCAGGATCAGGGAAACGGGACGGGTGAAGAAGGGTGCATAGCTGCCGTGTGCATAGCTGATGCCCTGACGGAAGTAGCGTTCCAGCTTGCTGGACAGGATGAAGGCCAGAACCAGCGGGCTGGTGGGCAGGCCGGCAACGCTCATGAACAGGGACAGCAGGCACAGAGCCAGCATGACGTAGATGTTGAACATGGTGTTGGAGATGCCGTAGCCGCCGATGAAGCTGATGACCAGGATGACGGTGTACAGGTAATGATACGGAATCTTCAGGATGTACGGGAACCAGCGCTTGGTGACCACCTGGATGAGGTAGGTAACAATGGCGGAGATCATAACGCAGGCAAAGATCAGCATGGCCAGGTCAGGCTGCTCGGTCATGAACAGGGGGCCTGCCTGCAGGCCGTGAATGGTCAGGCCTGCGATCAGCATTGCGGTAATGCCATCGCCGGGGATGCCCAGAGCCATCATGGGGATCAGAGCGCCGCCCAGAGAAGCGTTGTTTGCAGTCTCAGAAGCCCACACACCGGCGGGGTTGCCTTTGCCAAAGCTGTCGGGGTCCTTGCTGATGCCCTTGGCGTAGCCGTAGGCCACCATGTTGGAAATGCCGGAGCCCATGCCGGGCAGGAAGCCGATCCACAGGCCGGCTGCAAATGCGAAAATGATGGTCTTGATGTTCTCGATGATGTCCCTGAGACCAATGCCCAGGCCCTTCATGTTCTTGACGTCCACATCGGGCATCTTGGCCTCGCCCTTGGCGTTGTCACGGATGATCTGGCACATTGCGAACATACCCAGCATCTGAGCAACGGTGCTGATGCCGGAGGTGAGGTACACATTGCCGAAGGTGAAACGGGTGGCGCCGTTGATGGGGTCCATGCCGATGCAGCCCATCATCAGGCCGATGCCTGCGGACATGATGCCCTTGAAGATGTTGCCCTTGGACAGAGAAGCGATCAGGGTGATGGCGCAGAAGCACAGGGAGAAGTATTCCCAGGGGCCCAGGTGCAGAGCAGCCTCTGCAATGATGGGAGACAGCACGGTAGCAATGAGCACGGAGAAAACCGTACCAATGAAGGATGCGGTCATACCGATGCCCAGTGCCTTGCTGGCTTCGCCCTTTTGCGTCAAGGGGTAGCCGTCAAAGCAGGTTGCAATGGCGGAAGAGGAACCGGGAATGCCGATCAGAACGGCAGAAATAAAGGTACCGGACACGCCGCCGATCCAGATAGCCAGCAGCATGACGAAGGAAGTCTCGGTGGAAAGACCAAAGGTGATGGGCAGCAGCAGCGCGATGCCCAGCGTAGCAGACAGGCCCGGGATGGCGCCGAACACGATGCCCAGTGCAACCATGGCAAAGATCAGCAGCAGATTCAGCGGTTTCAGACAGACCAGTATTGCAGAAAGATATGCAGCCATTTATTTTCCCTCCTTAGCCGCCGAACAGAACGCCGGCGGGCAGCTTGATCTGGAATGCGAACACGAACATGGCATACAGCACGGCCGTGACAGCAACCGAGATGATCGCGGTAGAAACGGGCTTGACCTCGCTGTTGCCGCGCAGGTCATAGATGAAGGCTGCGGTAGCAAACGGGGTGGTGATCACAAAGCCCAGGTAGGTCATGGCAATGGCGTAAACCACCAGCATCAGGAAGCTCTTGGTCACCTTCTTGACGCCGCCCTTGGGGAAGTAAGGCTTTTCTTCAATGGCGCGGTCCTTGTAGCCGCGGATGATCAGTGCAATGGAGCTGATTCCGATCAGAAACAGCGCCACGAACGGCAGCAGGCGGGGACCCGGCTCCAGCAGCTTTGCGGGCTGGCGGATCTGCAGGGTCATGATAAAGAAGAACACACAGGCGATCAAGCCAACGATACCTGTGACCATATCACGTCTCATTTTCATGGTAAACACCTCTTTTTTCTCTCAAAAATAGCCCGGAGGGAACAGCTCCGGGCTATCAATTAGGAGGAACGCACTTTTTTATCGTTTGCTGTGATGCTTGTGCAGATAAAGTGCGGATGATCTCTATTTAGTTCCAGCCTCTTAGCCCTGAACGTACATGTCCAGATCCTTGGCGATCTCAACAACCTCGTTGTACTCCTTGGTGTGGATCTCCTCAGACTCTTCCAGATCGTGCCAGCCGGGAATGTTGCCGATGCCTGCGATGCCGGCGTTGACGGTAGGATCCTCAACAACAGCTTCCATAGCAGCGTTCATTTCCTTGACCATGGTCTCGTCCATGCCAGCAGGTCCCAGCAGGTAGTGGTAAACCAGCATGTAGCAGTTCTCAAAGCCCTGCTCCTGCAGAGTCTTGTAGTTGTCGGGCAGCTCGGCGGGGTACTCGCTGATGGTAGCACCATCGCCAGCCACAGTGCCGATGACCTTCAGCTTGCCGGCCTTCTCGTACTCCTGTGCATTGCCCAGGCCCACAACGCCGATGTCGATGAAGCCGCCGGCCAGGTTAGTCAGACGGTCAGACTCGGAAGCGCACTCGACCTGGTTCAGCTCGATGCCGGTCTCCTTGGTCAGCTTACCGAACAGGAAGGTGTTGGCACCAGCTGCGGGCATACCAGCATTCAGCTCGCCCGGGTGAGCCTTTGCGTACTCCACAAAGCCTGCAAAGTCATCGTACGGAGCATCTGCGGGAACAGCCAGCGTAGAGAAGCCGTTGTCCTGCAGGCAGGCGATCAGGGTAAAGTCGGTCATGGGGTTGACTTCGGCGTTGCCGGTGATGTACTGGATGTTCAGTGCAGAAGTGGCAATGGTCAGGGTGGTGCCGTCCGGCTTAGCGTTGGCAACGGTCTGGTGGCCAACGGTGTTGGAATCGTAGTTGGTAACGGTGGTCTTGAGGCCGTAGATACGGTTCAGACCCTCGCTGTAGTAACGGATGCCCAGGTCAGAGCCGCCGCCTGCCTTGCCGGGAACCACCAGGGTGATGGTCTCGTTCTTCGGGAAGCCGATGCCGTCAGCTGCTGCGGTGCTGCCTGCGGAAGCTGCAGTGCTGGTGGAGGATGCTGCGGTGCTGGAGCCGCCGCATGCGGACAGAGCCAGGGCTGCGGCAGCCACCGCACTGCCCTTGAGCATAGATCTTCTGCTGATTTTCTTCATTGTTGTTCTCCTTCTTGATTCTCTTTCTCTTGCGAGTGTGAGGTGTTCCTGGGTCTCCTCCTGGAGGCCCGCCTTCTTTGTGATTTTATTGTACAACTCCCCGCATCATTTTTCGATACACAACATTTCCGTTTTTTCATAACAATTTGTTCACAGCAGCTTGCATTCCGTCTACAAAGGCCTTATACTACTTTTATACGGTTCTGAACCACCTTGCGTGTTTCTTTGCCGCATCTTAGCCAAAAGCCGCGTTTTTTCCGCTCTTTTTATAAGGTATCTGCCATGAACACCCGTCAATATTATTACCTTTCCACCATTGCAAGTTACGGCAACCTGACCTACGCCGCCCAGGCACTGCACATTTCGGCCTCGGCGCTGAGCAAATTTCTGGCCGAGTGCGAACGCACCTTCGGCTTTGCGCTGTTCCTGCGGTACAACCGCCGCCTGTACCCCACCGCCGTGGGGCGCCACGTGGTGGACTGCGCCCAGAAGATCCTGGACGAGCAGAACCGTATGCTGCTGACCATGAAGGAAGTTACCGGCGTCAACCGCAAATCCATCCGGCTGGCCACCGCCCCCAACCGCGGTGCCATCATCTTCAGCAAGATCTACAACCAGTTTTCCCGCCGGTACCCGGACATCTCCCTGACCCTCACCGAGCTGTACGCCGCCGAGCAGCCCGGTGCCATTGCCCGCGGCGTGGTGGACCTGGCACTGGGTGCCGGTGCCACCAGCACCGAGATCACGGACATTCCCATTGCCTACGAAGAGCTGATGGTCTCGCTGCCTGCCTCCCACCCGCTGGCCCGGCAGGAAAAGATCCATCTGAAAGACCTGCGGGACACCCCCTTTGTGCTGCAGGGGCACCGCCACAGCATCCGGCTCATTGCAGAGCAGCTGTTCCAGCAGGCAGGGTTCCAGCCGGTCGTGGCCTTTGAGTCCAATGACGTGATCCTGCTGGACTCCATGATGCACCAGGCCGTGGGTGTGGGGCTGGTAAGCAACGCCCATGTGTTCCCCTGCAAGGAGCTGGCCTACCGCCCGCTGGACCCGCCGGTGTATCAGACCCTGCACCTGCGTTTTCCGCTGGGGCACACCCTGACCGGGCCGGAGCGCTACCTGGCCGGACTGCTGGCCGCCGAGCGTCTGGCCGACCCGCGCTACCAGGCCACGGACGAGCCGCTGGTGCACGAGCTGCTGCAGGAGATCCGCTCCCCTGCCGAATTTTCGGACAAGGACACCGCCCTGCACGAGCCGGTGGGCACCGCCCTGCAGACCATGCAGGAGGTCTCGCTGGACAGCAAGGTGATGGAGTACATCATCTCCATTGTGGATGAGCAAAGCCTTTCCCGTGCGGCAGAGCGGCATTTTTTGGCCCAGTCCGCCCTTTCGCGGCATCTGCGCGCCGTGGAAGAAATGGTGGGCACCCCGCTGTTCACCCGGGAGCACAACCGTCTGCGCCCCACCAGCGCCGGCACCATTTTTGTCAACAACGCGCGCAACATCCTGCGCATCGAGAACGAAATGTTTGCCCACACCAAGGCCTACCGGCAGGGCCACGGCGGCCACCTGTACATCAGCTGCGACCCTCTGTTTGCCCGGGAGCTGCGGGATTACGCCGTGCCGATGTTCCACGCCCGCCACCCGGACATTGAGCTGATCATCACCGAAGCCAATCAGGAACAGACCCTGGAGTCCCTGATGAACTCCTCTGCCGACCTGGGCGTGTTCCTTTCTTCGGAAACGCAGCACACCCTGCTGCACTGCGATGTGCTGACCTTGACCGAGCTGGTGTACTGCTTTGCCCCGGGCAGCTGCCCGGAAGGCTGGCAGCCGGGCGACCTGTTCCCTTCCGGGCTGGCCGCCCGCCCGCAGCTGCTGGCACAGCCCGACTCCACCCTGCGGGGCCTGCAGGACGCCCTGCTGCCCCAGATCTTTTCCGAAATGCCGCCCGCTGCCTGCGAAGGGCAGATGTACATTCTGCGCCAGCTGGCAAACCTGGGCATTGCGGATTCGCTGCTGCCGCTGAACCTGATCGAGCGCCGCCACCACAACCGCTGTGCCGCCCTGAATCCGCCCCAGCCGCTGTACCTGCTGCTGGGCCGCCACGTGGGCCGCACCCTGCCGGAGGTGTCGGAGGAGCTGATGGGCCTGATCCGTGCTTCGTTGACCGATGTGCTGGCCCTGCCCGCAAGCGAGGAAACCGGCTGAGCCAAAAAACAGCACGCCGTGCGCCGCAGATGTACGGGACACAGGATGGATTTGCCGGAACCGGAAGGGCCGACCATGGCTGTGGTGGTGTTTTCCGGCTGCAGTGTGCCGTAAACTGGTTCAAGCATAGGCCCTCCACTGTGTGGCTTGGCAAAGCAAATATTCAAGGCGTTCAAAAAGCCGCCCAACAGCAGAGCGGCTTCTGGTCGGTTCTGCTTCAATGTGCCACAGTCCGGCACAAAAGCAAATGGCTTTTGCGCCGCCCGGGCTGCTGGCAATGCGGGCGGTCCTGTGGTATACTGAAACGCGGGCAGCCGGTGCGCCGCCCGGTATTTCTCTTTTGAACAGGAAGTGGATCTTATGAACAAACACGCAGATGTCCGAACACTCCGGACGCTCTTTTTCAGCACCCTGTACATCAGCACCTTTACCTTTGGCGGCGGCTTTGTCATCGTCACCTTCATGAAGCGCAAATTCGTGGACGAGCTGCACTGGCTTGAGGAGAACGAAATGCTGGATCTGGCCGCGCTGGCGCAGTCCAGCCCCGGTGCCATTGCCGTAAACGCCGCCATTCTGGTCGGCTGGCGGGTGGGCGGCTTCTGGGGCATGGTCACCGCCGTGGTCGGCACCATTCTCCCGCCCATGGCGATCCTCTCGGTGATCTCGCTTTTCTACACGGCCTTTGCCGCCAACCCCTGCGTGGCCCTTGCGCTGAAAGGAATGCAGGCCGGTGTGGCCGCCGTGATCCTGGACGTGGTGTGCGGCCTGGGCGGAAACGTGATCCGGCAGCACAAACCGGTGTATCTGGCCATTATGGCGGGCACTTTTGCGGCCAACACCGTGTTCCACGTCAATGTGATCTACATCATTCTGGCCTGTGCCCTGCTGGGCATCCTGCTGGAAGTTCTGCACCACGGGAAGTCGAAAGGAGAAGCCGCATGATCTACGCACAGCTGTTTTTCAGTTTTTTGCAGGTGGGGCTGTTCAGCATTGGCGGCGGCTATGCCGCCATTCCCTTCATCCGGGATCAGGTGGTTGCCGGGCACCCCTGGCTGACCATGAGCGAATTCACCGACCTTGTGACCATTGCCGAAATGACCCCCGGCCCCATTGCAGTCAACTCCGCCACCTTTGTGGGCCTGCGGATCGCCGGGCCGGCCGGGGCCTTGATTGCCACCTTCGGGTGCATTCTGCCTTCCCTGATTTTGGTTTCCCTGCTGGCATTCGTATACTACCGCTACAAAAATATATCGGTGCTGCAAAGCGTTCTGGCCAGCCTGCGCCCCGCCGTGGTGGCCCTGATCGCCGGAGCCGGGCTTTCCATCCTGGAACTGGTGGCATTCCAGGGCAAGGCCGCCGCCATGGCTTCCGTCAACTGGACCGGGCTGCTGATTTTTGCAGCTGCCTTTGTGGCACTGCGCAAGTTCAAAACCAACCCGATCCTTACCATGCTCTGCTGCGGTGCCGCCAACCTGCTGCTGGGCCTGCTGCACTGAGCACCCCGCCAGAACGATGAAAAAGGCCCCCGGTGAACCTTCACCGGGGGCCTTCGTTTTTCAAAAAATCTGCTCAGATCTCATTGCCGGGGAAACGGGGGATGCCGTCAAAGCCCTTCTGCAGGTCGGCGTCCGTAGGGATGTAGTCGCTCATTTTGCCGTCATGGAATTTCTCGTAGGCCACCATGTCAAAGTAGCCGGTGCCGGTCAGGCCAAAGACGATGGTCTTTTCCTCGCCGGTCTCCTTGCACTTGAGCGCTTCATCCATGGCCGCGCGGATGGCGTGGCTGCTCTCCGGGGCGGGCAGGATGCCCTCCACACGGGCAAACTGCTCGGCAGCTTCAAACACGCTGGTCTGCTCCACGCTGCGGGCCTCCATCAGGCCATCGTGATACAGCTGGCTCAGGATGCTGCTCATGCCGTGGTACCGCAGGCCGCCTGCGTGGTTGGGGCTGGGGATAAAGCCGGAACCCAGGGTGTACATCTTGGCCAGCGGGCACACCATGCCGGTATCGCAGAAGTCGTATACGAACTTGCCGCGGGTCAGACTGGGGCAGCTGGCAGGCTCCACGGCGATGAAGCGGTAATCTGCTTCGCCCCGGAGTTTTTCGCCCATGAAGGGGCTGATCAGGCCGCCCAGATTGCTGCCGCCGCCGGCACAGCCAATGATGATGTCCGGCTTTACACCGATCTTTTTCAGGGCTGCCTGGGTCTCCAGGCCGATGACGCTCTGGTGCAGCAGCACCTGGTTGAGCACGCTGCCCAGCACATAGCGGTAACCGGGGGTGCTGGTAGCTACTTCCACGGCTTCGCTGATGGCGCAGCCCAGGCTGCCGGTGGTGTTGGGGTGCTCGGCCAGGATCTTGCGGCCCACGTTGGTGGTCATGCTGGGGCTGGGCGTAACGGATGCCCCGTAGGTGCGCATCACCTCACGGCGGAAGGGCTTCTGCTCATAGCTCACCTTGACCATGTACACCTTGCAGTCCAGCCCGAAGTAGCTGCAGGCCATGGACAGCGCCGTGCCCCACTGGCCGGCGCCCGTCTCGGTGGTCACGCCTTTCAGGCCCTGCTTTTTGGCGTAGTAGGCCTGCGCAATGGCACTGTTCAGCTTGTGGCTGCCGCTGGTGTTGTTGCCCTCGAATTTGTAGTAAATTTTGGCCGGGGTGCCCAGGGCTTCTTCCAGCCGGTAGGCACGGCACAGGGGGCTGGGGCGGTACATGCGGTAGTATTCCCGGATCTCGTCCGGGATGGGAATGCAGGGCGTGGTGTCGTCCAGTTCCTGCTGCACCAGCTCATCGCAGAACACGCCGTCCAGCTCCTTGGCCGTCATGGGCTGCAGGGTGCCGGGGTTCAGCAGCGGTGCAGGCTTGTTTTTCATGTCGGCACGCACATTGTACCATGCCGTGGGCAGCTCCGATTCTTCCAGGTAGATCTTGTACGGGATGTTCGGTTCGGTTTTCATAAGGCTTGTCCTTTCCGGGCGCTGTTCTGCGCCCTTTGCTGCGGGACAAGGAAAACAAAAACGCCCTTGTCCCAAAACACATTCGTGCATTGGGACAAGAGCGGAACATTCAACACTCCTGCGGTGCCACCCAATCTTGGCAGGAACGACCCTGCCCACTCGTGATATGCCAACACATACCGGCTTTGTTAACGAAGACGCTCTCCGTCGCCCCTACTGCGCGCCGCTGCGGCACGGTTTGGTTTGCCCTCAAAAGCCCATTCCCACCGGCATCTGCCTTGCACCGGTCTCAGCCGACCCGGCACTCTCTGTAAAAGCAGGGGAATTGCGGTGGTACTTATGCTTTCTCTTTGGTTTGGGTGCATTTTATCACTTCATGCAAATGAAGTCAAGAGTTTTTTGAGCGTTTTTTGAGAAATTTTTTCAGCAAAAACAAATTCAGTGCCGCGTACAGGAGGCCGGACACGGCCAGTGCCGTATCATCGGGAGAGCGGCCTTGCCATGAAGAACTGCGCACGCTTTCGCCTGCAGCGAGAAGGTTTCCGGACCATCTGCCGCTCCGTGAAAAAACAGAAGGTCCTGCAGCCCTGCAGATCGGGCCTTCAATCCGCCAGCGGCATAATGCTCTCCGGCGGCGCGACAAGGCAGGCCGGGGCCGCAGGCTCTGCGGCAGTCAGCGTGGTCTTGCTCACCTTCCACCACAGGTCCGTCCCGCCCGGCAATTGCAGGATCAGGTTCCAGTCAAAGGGGTTCTCGCTGGTGGACACGGCCGTTACCGGCAAAGCATTCTGCGCATCGGCGGCGCAGGGGGCAAAGTCATGGGCGCGGATGCCCACAGCGGTGCAGCCTTCCGGCACCGGCAGCGCCGTGGTCAGCAGCAGACCGCATCCGTCCAGACGCACGGTGTGCGCGTCCACACGGGTGCAGGGCAGAATGTTCTTGCAGCCGGTCAGGCGGGCGGCGGCAGTGCTGCCGGGGTCTGCAAACACGGCTTTGGTGGCACCAGTGCGCAGCACACGGCCTTTGTCCATCACCACCATATCCGGGCACAGGCGGTAGGCCTCGTCCCGGTTGTGGGTAACAAGAAGTGCGGTTCCGGTAAAACCGGCCAGCAGGCTGCCCACTTCGCCTTCCACTTCCTCGCGCAGGTAGCTGTCCAGTGCGCTGAACGGCTCGTCCAGCATCAGAATTTTGGGCTTGCCCACCAGGATGCGGGCCAGGGCGGTGCGCTGCTGCTGCCCGCCGGAAAGCTCCGCCGGGCGGCGGTTGGCCAGCTCTTCCAGCCGCATGGCACGCAGCATCTCTTCGCAGCGGGCCTTGCGGGCGGCTTTGTCTTTTTCCGCTTTCAGACCGCAGAGAATGTTCTGCTCCACGGTCATGTTGGGGAACAGCGCATAGTTCTGGAACAGCAGGCCCACACCCCGCTGCTGGGGCGGCAGGTCGATGTGCTGTTCACTGTCGAACAGCACGGTGCCGTCCAGCACAATGCGGCCCTGATCGGGCTTCACAATGCCCGCGATGCAGCGCAGGGTCATGCTTTTGCCGCAGCCGGAGGC
Organism: uncultured Faecalibacterium sp.; assembly: GCA_934561485.1. Lineage (GTDB taxonomy): Bacteria > Bacillota > Clostridia > Oscillospirales > Ruminococcaceae > Faecalibacterium. Next base: position 9,647 of record CAKTGS010000004.1, on the reverse strand, counting down.
CCCCAGAAGGGCCGTGGCCGTGTTGCCTGCAGTAAACTCAGAACGCAGGGTAAAGCCATTCAGCTTTTTTTCAATGCATACTTCCAAACTCATGCGCGGCCACCTGCTTTCTGCTTTTTCTCCAACAGGTTCACGGCCAGCAGCACCACGGCGGAAATGACGATATCCACCAGCACCCAGCGCACGGCACCAGCTTCGTCATTGGTGCGCCACAGCTGGTACACGGTGGTGGCAATGGTGGCCGTTTTGCCGGGGGTATAGCCCGCGATCATGCTGGTGGCACCGTATTCGCCCAGAGCGCGGGCAAAGGCCAGCACGGTACCTGCCAGAATGCCCTGCCGACAGGCTGGCATCCGCACCCGCCAGAAGATCCACGCATTGGACTGGCCCAGCGTCTGGGCCGACCACGCCAGCGTTTCGTCAAAACTCTCAAAGGCACCGCGGGCTGTGCGGTACATCAGCGGAAAGGCCACCACGATGGACGCAAAGATGGCGCTGTACCAGTTCATGACCAGCTTGATGCCAAAATGCTCCATGAAGAAGATGCCCAAGGGCCGCTTGGCACCAAACAGCAGCAGCAAAAAGTAACCCACTACGGTAGGCGGCAGCACCATGGGCAGGGTAAGGATGACATCCAGCACGCCCTTGACGGTGCGGGGCAATTTGGCGATGTAATAGGCGGCAAAAATGCCGAGGAAGAACACCGCTGCGCAGCTGATGAGGGCAATGCGCAGGCTGTTCCACAACGGATACCAGTCCATGCCTGCTCCTTTATACGGCGCTGAAGCCCACGCTCTCGAACACGGCTGCGGCACGGTCGGTCTGCAGATAGGCCAGAAATTCCTTGGCAGCCTCGGCGTTGGGGGCAGCCTTGAGCACGGCGGCGGGGTAGATGACCTGACCGCACATCTCCTTGGTGGCCTCGTCCACGGGGGTCAGGCCTGCGCTGTAGGCATCGGTGCAGTACACAACACCGGCATCCACGCTGGCCTCGCTGACCTGGGTGGTCACTTCCTTGACGTTGGAGCCGTAGGTGATGGCACCGGCTGCGGCCAGTGCTTCCTCGTCCAGGTCGTAGTAGGCCAGGATCTTCTGGGTATACTGGCCCACGGGCACATCGCTGTTGCCCATGCAGAACAGAATGTCCTGCGCTTTGAGGTGCTCGGCCAGAGAATCGAAGCTGTCGATGCCCTTGTCGCTGCCTTCCGGCACACACAGCACCACCTTGTTTTCCAGCAGGTCCACACGGGTGTCGCTGTCCACAAAGTCCAGGCCCTCGGTGTTCACATCGGCGGAAGCGGTGCTGTCCAGCTGGTTCATCTGCTTCTGACCGGCAGAGATGAACAGGTCGCAGTCGGCACCTTCCTGAATCTGGGTCTTGAGGGTGCCGGAGGAATCGAAGTTGAAGCTGAAGGTCACGCCCGGGTTCTCGGCAGAGTAGGTCTCGGCGATGGCGTTCAGGGTCTCGGTCAGAGAGGCAGCGGCAAAAACGATCAGTTCCACGCTCTCCCCGGTGGCTGCTTCGGAGGAAGCGGCCTCGGAGGATGCAGCGGAAGATGCTGTGTTGCTGGAAGATGCGCTGCCGCCGCAGGCGGTCAAAGCGGCAGCAGCACCAGTCAGACCGGCGGCACACAGAAAGCTGCGGCGGGTAATTTTGAGGTCGTTCATGTTTCATTCTCCTGTTTTGGTTGATTTTTGCACGATACGGTACAGGATACGGTGCCGCCCACCGGGATACAACGATCATGTATAAAAAGATACAAAATTCCGATCCGTTCGTCAAGCGGCAAATCGGCCAAAAATCCCACGTGCAAAGGCAAAAAATGCAGAGCGAGCCAGCAAAAGCATTCCTCTTCCAGCCATTACTTACGGGCGCACTCCCCGTCCAGACCGGCGGCAATGCGGATGCCGTGCTCCAGGCTGGGCAGGATGTACTCCAGGTTTTCTTTCACGGCCTTGGGACTGCCGGGCAGGTTGACAATGAGCGTTTTGCCCCGCAGCACGCTGGCGGCACGGCTCAGCATCCCGCGCGGGGTAATGGAAAGGCTGTGGTACCGCATGGCTTCGGCGATGCCGGGGGCATTGCGGTCGGCCACAGACAGGGTAACCTCCGGGGTAATGTCCCGGGGCGAGAAGCCGGTGCCGCCGGTGGTCAAGATCAGGTTCACCTGCCGGCCATCGGCCAGCCGGAGGAGCTGGGCTTTCAGGGCCTTGGCTTCGTCCGGCAGAAGCAAAGTCTCCTCCACCACATACCCTGCGGCGGTGAGCATTTCCACGATCAGGGGGCCGCTCTTGTCCTCCCGCTCGCCCCGGCTGCCCTTGTCGGACAGGGTGATCACGGCGGCCCGCAGCGGCGGGTTTTCCGGCGGGGGCAGAAGGTTCACTTCGTCTCCCACATGAATTTCGCCGCCCTGCAATACCCGGGCAAACACGCCCTCCCGGGGCATGATGCACGCACCGGTCTGCTGCTTGATCACGCAGTCGTTGTGGCACTCCTTGCCGATCTGGGTCATTTCCAGCACCACATCGCCAATGGCAAAGCGGCTGGTGACGGGCAGATTGCGGAAGTCAAAGCCTTCCACAACCATATTTTCGCCAAAGGCGCCGTAATCCACCCAGATCTTTTTGCGGAATGCTTCGATTTTCTCCGCACTCAGCAGGCTGACCTGCCGGTGCCAGTTTCCGCCGTGGGCATCGCCCACAATGCCCCACTCCGGGGTCAGCACCGCACTGGGCACGGCGGTTTTCACGGTGCCGCGCTGGGGGCTGGTGCAGATGGCCAGAATTTTTCCCATAACGATCTATCCTCCAATGCGATACATGCCGCGGGTGGCGGGCATGGAAGCGTCTCCAAAATGGTGCTCCCGGGGCTTGTTCCAGATGGTCTGCCGGATGGCCTGCAAAAGCTCTGCATCCGTGGCACCGCCGCGCAGCAGCGCCCGCAGATCACAGCCCATCTCGCTGGCAAGGCAGGGGCGCAAAAAGCCCTGACTGGTCAGCCGCACCCGGTTGCAGCTTGAGCAGAATTTTCCGTGCACCGCCGCGATAAAGCCCACACTGCCCTGCCAGCCGGGCACAGTGTAGTACACCGCCGGGCCATCGCCGAGGGCGGTATTCTGCTCGGCAGGCACCGGCTGCAGCTCCGGCCAGCGGCGGGCCAGGCGCTGCTGCAGTTCCGGGCCGGAAATACAGGGCAGGACAGCCCCGTAACCAATGGGCATCATCTCAATGAACCGCACCTGCAGCGGGTGGTCCTGTGCCAGGGCGGCAAGCGCTTCCAGCTCGCCCTCGTTCACGCCCGCCTGCGGCACGCAGTTCAGTTTGACCGGGATGCCGCTGGCAAGCGCCGCACGAATGCCCTCCCTCACATGGGCAAACTCGTCCCGGGCAGCAATGCGCCGGAACACTGCCGGGTCAAGGGTATCCAGGCTGATGTTCACGCTGTCCAGCCCGGCCTTTTGCAGGGCAGGCAGCTGCTGCGCCAGCAGAACGCCGTTGGTGGTCATGGTCACTTTGCGGATGCCGGGGGTGGCTTTCAGCCCGGCCACCAGCCGGTCTGCGCCTTTGCGCACCAGCGGTTCGCCGCCGGTCACGCGCACAGTGTCAATGCCGCACCGGGCAAACAGCGCCGCCAGACGCAGAAATTCTTCATAGGTCAGCACCGCTTCCCGTTCCAGCTTTTCCACGCCATCGGGCATACAGTAGCGGCAGCGCAGGTTGCACAGGTCGGTGACGGACAGGCGCAGGTAGCGGATGCTGCGCCCGCAGGAATCAAACATCGCCGCCCTCCGCCCGGATGTAGCGGCCGCTCTTGCCGCCGGTCTTCTCCACAAGGTAGATCTCACCCAGCTCCATGCCCTTGTCCACGGCTTTGCACATATCGTAGATGGTGAGCAGCGCGGCGGAAACACCGGTCAGGGCTTCCATCTCCACGCCGGTGACGCCCGCGGTCTTGACGGTGCACACCGCTTCCACGGCCTGCCGCCCGGGCAGAAGCTTGAAGTCCACGCTCACCTTGGTCAGCGGCAGCGGATGGCACAGAGGAATCAGTTCACTGGTGCGCTTGGTGGCCATGATCCCGGCAATGCGGGCCACGCCCAGCACATCGCCCTTTTTCACGGTGCCGCTTTCCACGGCGGCAAAGGCTTCGGCGTTCATGGCAATGATGCCGCGGGCCACCGCTTCCCGGAAGGTGACGGGCTTTTCGCTCACGTCCACCATCACGGCCTTGCCGGCGGCATCAAAATGGGTCAAATTGGTTTCAGTCATACAGGCAAATCTTTCTTTTCAATCGAACGATCCAAAATTGCAAACACCCTCATCCTCTCAGGCGCTGACGCGCCGGATCCCCCCTTTTGTCGCTTATGCGGCCTCTTTCCCCGGCCGGGGGAAGTCTTTTCTCAAAGGGAGAGGTGGATTTGCGAAGCAAAGACGGAGAGGGCAGGGCCGTTAAGAATCAACAGTGCCCGAAGCCGCAGTTGGGCCAGTGACACTCGGCACAGCCAAAGCAGAGGCCGCCCTCGCCCAGGCGGGCAATGTCCTCGGCGATAATGGGATCATCGGCCAGCAGGCGCGGCAGCAGCAGATCAAAAATGGTGCGCTTGGCGTACATCACACAGCCGGGCAGGCCGCACATCGGCACGCCGTCCAGATAGCTCACAAGGAACATCGCACCCGGCAGCACCGGCGCACCGTAGGTGACGATATCCGCGCCGGTATTCTTGATGGCCAGTGGGGTGCGGTCGTCCGGGTCCACGCTCATGCCGCCGGTGGTGAAGATCATCTCACAGCCTGCGGCTTTGGCTTCCAGAATGGCGGCGGTAATGCCCGCCGGGTCGTCATCGCACACCTTGTGGAAGGTCATTTCACAGCCGTACTCGGCCAGCTTACCCACAAGGATGGGGGTGAATTTATCCTCGATGCGGCCCTTGAATACCTCGCTGCCGGTGGTGATGACCGCGAACTTCTTGGCCTGCATGGGCAGCACGTTCAAAATGGGCTTCGGGCCTGCCGCCGCCTGCATGGCATCCATCTTTTCCTGCTCGATCACCAGCGGGATGATGCGGGTACCCGCCAGCTTCTGGCCCTTTTTCACAGGCAGATCGCCGTGGATGGTGGCGATCATCATCTGGGGCGTGCGGTTCACGGCCAGCAGAGCTTCGCGGTTGATTTTCAAAAGGCCGTCACAGTCGGCGATGAGTTCGATCTTGCCTTCCTTCGGCTCGGTGCCGTGGATGTTTTTACCGGCAGCAGCCTTGTACAGCAGGGCGGCAGCTTCGTCCTCGTGCAGGATGCCGGGGCGCTTTTCCCAGACATAGAGGTTCTCTTTGCCGAGGGAGAGCAGCACCGGGATATCCTCTGGCTGGATGATATGGCCCTTGCGGAAGCGTGCCCCCTTGAACTCGCCGGGAATGATCTGGGTGATATCGTGGCACAGCACCTGCCCTGCCGCGTCTTCGGTACGAATCAGTTTCATGGTCTCTCTTCTCCTTACAGGCCCGGCTTACAGCGTGGGCATCTGAGCAGCGCTCTTTCCGTCCGAAAGTCCGCCCCCGGAAGTACCGTTTCGGCACCATCCGGCTGCCGCACCATTTCAAAGGCCGCAGCTGTGCCAAAGAGAGCGTTGATCTGCACAAAATTCCATTTCGTCCCTCTGAGCCGGGCTTCGGCAGCATTGCATTGCTATGGGTAAGTATAGCAGAGAATTTCCCGGGAGAAAAGAGGGCCAGGCCTTTTTCCTGCAGCAAAAAGCGCTTCATACTCCAATAGGGGCTGCCCGGGGCGTTGTAGTTTTCGGCCATGTACATCTGCAGGCCGCAGCATATTTGTGATATCCGATTCAACGCTGCTGTCGCATTCGAAGATCGAATCGCTATAAAAACAAACTTCCCCGAAAGAACTTTTCAAAACTCTTTCAGGGAAGTTGTTATGAAGGAAAAAATGAAGAAAAGAAGATGGCTTGTTTGTGCAGACACGCTCTGCAGGATCAGTTTGCCTGTTTGGCCTCGCCCTCCGGGAAGATGATCTTGTTCACGAAGAAGAAGATGACCATGGAGATACCGCCGTTGAGCACGGTGGTGCCGATGTTGTAGATGAAGTCCGGAACCAGCAGACCGGCCACCGCCACCCAGATGCAGTTGATGGAGTTGACGATGCAGGTAATGGCGCAGAACGCCAGCAGATACCAGCCGATCTGCTTGGCCAGGTTACCCTTGCTGCGGAACACGAAATTGCGCTGAATGGGGAAATTGATGCACTCGCCGATGACCATGGCGACCATGTAGGCGCAGAAGTAGGGCAGGCCGCCGTGGGCGGCATCATAGCCGAGGATATTCCACTTGAAGGTCTCACCGAACAGGGTGATGTCGATGCCCGGCCAGCCGAAATCCACCACCGGCAGGCTGGCAAAGGCCTTGGGCAGGAACTGCAGCAGCAGGTACTTGAACACAGTGATCAAATTCGACACGATGACGAACAGGCCGCCCTCCCGCACCCACTTGGCAGCGGCGGGGTGCTTTGCCGCAAAATGATTCCAGAAATTCATAGCATTCTCCCCTCTTACTTGGACTGCTCGTCCAGCTTTGCCTGATCGCGGCTGTTGGCCACAGCATTCTGCACCAGGCCCACCAGCGCCCGCAGGATGCCGATGATCCAGAAGCCCTTTGCTTCCAGCACCAGGCCGTCCACAAATTCTTCGCCGATGACCCCGTTGGTCATCTGGGCCAGGGCGCGCAGGGGCATGTTGTACTGGAATAGAATGTTCAGGTTGGGCTTGCCCCGCTTCTCGCCGGAGCGCAGCAGCAGCGTCAGCACCCCTGCGATGAGCCAGCACAGCGGGCTGCGGCTGTGGTTCAGCTCGCCCAGGGTCATGGTGCGGTCAATGACCGTTTTTTCTTCCGGCACCGGACGGCCCAGCAGGTCTTCAAACTCCGCATCCGGTACTGCCTTGATGTCACCGGTCTGATAGTGCGGCAGGGCACTGCCTGCGTAGGGGTCCGGTGCGCCGGTGCCCGGCAGGGTGATGTCGGCGGTCAGGCGGATGTCCTGCACATTGGCACCCACCAGCAGCTGATAGCTGCCGCCCTCCACCTCCCAGCGGTCGGTGGCAACGTTCCAGTAACGGAAGGTCTTGTCGTCCAGTGGGATGGTAACGGCCTTGCTCTCCCCTGCCTTGAGGAACACTTTCGCAAAGCCCTTCAGCTCCTTGGCGGGGCGGAACACCGCTGCATCCGGTTTTGCCACATAGAGCTGTGCAATTTCCGCACCATCCCGGTTCCCGGTATTGGTAATAGTAAAGGTCACATGGTCTGCATCCACCTTCAAATCGCTGTATGCAAAGGTGGTGTAGCTCAGGCCGTAGCCAAAGGGATACCGCACCGTCTTGTTGGCGGTCTCGTAGTAACGGTAACCAACATACAGACCCTCCCGGTACTCGGCGTTCTGCTTTCTGCCGGGGAAATACCGGGCGGCGGGGGTATCCTCGTAGCGCAGGGGGATGGTCTCGGCCAGCTTGCCGCAGGGGTTCTGCCAGCCGGTAAGCACGTCCAGCATGGCACCGGCACCGGCCTGCCCGCCCAGATAACCGTGGACCACTGCCTTGCATTGCTCCACCCAGTCGGTCTCGATGACGCTGCCTGCACTGACCACGGCCACCACGTTGGGGTTGGCTGCGGTGACAGCATCCAACAACTCCTTCTGCACCGCCGGGATACCGATATGGGTGCGGTCCAGTCCTTCGCTCTCGCTGGATTCATCCAGTCCGATGCACAAAATGACCGCCTCTGCCATTTTTGCCTGCGAAACAGCCTCGTCCAGATAGGCGCTGTTCGCCTTGCCGCTGCGCTCGTAACCGGCGCAGTAACCGACCATTTCCAGCTCTGCCGCTTCCATGGCGTCCTTCAGGCTGTCCACCTTAGTGGGGTTCACCATGCTGGAGCCTGCGCCCTGATACCGGGGCGTCAGGGCAAAATCACCGATCAGGGCGACCTTTTTGCCGTGCTTCAGGGGCAGGATGCCGCCCTCATTTTTCAGCAGAACGATGCTCTCCGCCGCTGCCCGGCGCGCCAGTTCGTGATGCGCCTTTTCGTCAAACTTGCGGGGTGCTTTTTCGATGGCTGCGGTGGTGGAGAGGGCCAGCTCCAGCAGTTCATCCACACGCTCGTCAATGGTGTGTTCACTGATCTCGCCGTTATCCAGCGCTTTCAGCAGCTTGCGGGCAGCCCCCAGGCCCGGGGAGGGCATTTCCAGCGTAGAACCGTTCTTCACGCCCTCCACATGGTCGTTGGAGCCGCCCCAGTCGGTGACAACGGCACCGTCAAAGCCCCACTCTTTGCGCAGGATGTCCACCAGCAGGTGGTGGTTCTCGTTGGCGTAGATATCGTTCACCTTGTTGTAGGCGGACATGATGGACTTGGGATGTGCTTCCTTGACCACGATCTCAAAGGCGGTCAGGTACAGTTCCCGCAGGGTGCGCTCGTCCAGCACCGAGTTGCTGGCCATGCGGCGCAGCTCCTGGCTGTTTACCGCAAAGTGCTTGGGGCAGGCGGCAATGCCGTTTTCCTGAATGCCCCGGACGTAGGCGGCTGCCATCTTGCCGGAAAGGTAGGGGTCCTCAGAGAAGTACTCAAAGCTGCGTCCGCACAGAGGGCTGCGCTTCACGTTCAGACCCGGGCCAAGCAGCACATTCACCCGGTAGGCGGCAGTCTCCTCACCCAGTGCCCGGCCCACTTCCTCGCCCAGCGCCGGGTCCCAGCTGTTGGCCATGGTGGCGGCGGTGGGGAAACAGGTGGCCGGCTCGGAGGGGTTCAGGCCCAGATGGTCGGCGGCACCCGCCTGCTTGCGCAGGCCGTTGGGGCCGTCCGACAGCCAGACAGCGGGCACGCCCTGCCTGGGGTAGTCCTGCGTCTGCCAGGTGTTTTTACCGGACAGCAAGGCGCATTTTTGCTCAAGGGAAAGCTTTTGAAGGATCTCAGGGTGTTTCATAGCGTCTCCTCATATAAAACGGGCGGCGGTGCGGGAGCATCGCCGCCCATAGGCCATCAGCGTTTGCCGGTGGGGTTGCAGACCACAGAGGTGTTTGGCTCGGTGACCTCGGCAGAGTAGGTCTTGGTGCCATCGCTGTTGTCGATGACCGTCACAGCGATCTCCTCGCCGGAGTCAGCCGTCAGGGTCAGGGTGCCGTCCCCGTTGTCCGCATAGGTGCCCTTGGCAGATTCAATGCCGGCGTTGTCAGCGGTGTAGTCGTATGCCACCGAGAAGGTGCCGTCCTCCATCAGGTAGACATGGCAGCCCAGCCAACCGCCTGCATCCTTCTGGGACAGCTCCACCAGCAGACCCTCCATGGCGGGGGCTGCGGAGGATGCATTGGGGTCGAGGGTTCCGGTGGGGTTGCAGACCACAGAGGTGTTGCTCTCGGTGAACTCCAGCGTGTAGCTGATGGTGCCGTCTGCATTGGCAGCGGCAGCAGCGGTGTGCACCGTGCCGTCCTCTGCGGTCAGGGTCAGGGTACCGTCTGCGCCGATCTCGTAAGTGCCCTTTTCGCCCTCGACACCGGCATTTTCAGCGTTGTAGTCGTAGGTAACGGAGTAGCTGCCGTCCTGCATCAGGTAGACGTGGCAGCCCAGCCAGCCGCCTGCATCGGTCTGGGA
>CAKTGS010000003.1 GCA_934561485.1 uncultured Faecalibacterium sp. | reverse complement strand
CGCATCTTGGAGAACATCGAGGAATATGTCACCTCCGGCCTGTCCAAAAAGGTCACCAACATTCTGGAGACCATCAAACTGCTGGCTTTTTCCGACCCGTTTCCCATCGAGCAGGACTGCATCCATCTCCAGAACGGCGTGTATCATCTGCCGGACGGCTCTTTTCAGGAGAGCCGCCTGTTCTGCCAGAACCGCTTACCTGTGAGATATGACCCGAAAGCCGCCAGCCCTGACCGCTGGCTGACCTTCCTGCACGAGCTACTGGACGATGCCGACATCCCCACCTTGCAGGAGTATCTGGGCTACTGCCTGATCCCCAGCACCAAGGGGCAGAAGATGATGTTCATTGTCGGCAAGGGCGGCGAAGGCAAGTCCCGCATCGGGCTGGTACTCAAGCGGCTCATGGGAGATGCCGCCAGCAACGGCAGCGTCCAGAAAGTGGAGAACAACCGCTTTGCCCGCGCCGATCTGGAACGCCGCCTGCTGATGATCGATGATGACATGGACATGAACGCCCTGCCCAAGACCAACTATATCAAGACCATCGTGACCGCTGAAGCCAAGCTGGACTTGGAGCGCAAAGGTGTCCAGAGCTACCAGCGGGACATTTACGCCCGGTTCCTCTGCTTCGGCAACGGTGCGCTGACCTCTCTGTATGACCATTCGGACGGTTTCTTTCGCCGCCAGCTTATCCTGACCACCAAGGACAAGCCTGCCGACCGCACGGATGACCCTTTCCTTGTGGAGAAGATGTGCGCCGAATTGGAGGGCATCCTGCTGTGGTGTCTGGAAGGGCTTCATCGGCTGGTACGGAATGACTTCCGTTTCACGGTCAGCGAACGAGCCGCCGCCAACGTGGACACCATCAAGCGCAGCAGCAACAATGTCATCGACTTTATGGAATCCGAGGGCTATTTCCGCTTCAAGGCGGACTACTCCATCAGTTCCAAGGATTTCTACGAGATCTACAAACTGTGGTGTGAGGACAACGCCTGTCACAGCGTATCTGCCATCCGTTTCAGCGCAGAACTGCGACAGAACGACCGCCGCTATAACCTTGAAGCCACCAACAACATCTACCTGCCCGGTGGCCGCAGGGTGCGGGGTTTTGTAGGCATCGAGCCGCTTGTCCACCCCTGCCCGTAAAAAGTGCATTTTTTCACGGAAGAAGTTCGTACAACCTGTACGGTCTGTACTTGTACGCATCTGTACGGCAAATTTACGAAAATTAAAACGTGTTATCGTTTGTATTTCGTTCATCCGTACGCCGTACGAACCGTACAGGTTATTTGAACTCCGTACACGATTTTTTCAGATGCGTACGGAGCAATCAAGTTCACATTGTGCGAACTTGATTGTAGCTCTCCCGCAGGAGACGTTCCCCCTCGGAGAGCCCACTACACTTTGCAGACCGCAGGGATGAAAGTGTCATAGTGGGTTATTACACTTCCGCAGAAGTGCATCTCCGTTCCCCGTCACCTCTCGATGAACCCCGAAAGGAGGGATGCCCTTTGGCAAGAAATGATGGCATTGACCGCACCAGTGTCCGAAACCTTGCCGTTTCGGACAAGGCTGTTGGCAACACCCAGCAGCACAACGAGCGCGAAAAGGACAGCTACCGGAACCCCGATATCATCCCCCAGCGCGCTGCATGGAACGTCCACTTCAAGAAACCAACCGCCAGCTATACTGACCTGTTCGCCCAACTGGAAGCCGATGGAACCATCTCCACGCGCGGCCTGAAGCCGGATGCTACCCACTACTGCGAACTGATCTTTGATGTCAACTCTGCCTACTTTGACAATCACGGCGGCTATGAGTTCGCTAAGCAGTTCTATGAGGATACCTATAAAGCTGCTGTGCAGATCGTGGGTGGTGAACAATATATCCTCTCGGCTGTCATGCACGCCGATGAAATCAACCGTGCCATGACCGAAGCACTGGGCCGGGAGGTCTACCACTACCACCTCCATGTGGTCTATGTGCCTGTGGTGGAAAAGCAGATCCTCTGGTCGAAACGCTGCAAGGACAAGGCACTGGTCGGCACAGTCAAGGAGACCGTCATGCAGGTCAGCCGGAGCAAGAAGTGGGCATCCAAGCCCCTGCTGGACGATGCCGGAGAGCCAGTCCTGCAAAAGAACGGTAAGCCAGTCCTGAAGAAGTCGTACAGTGTCCTGCAAGACGATTTCTTCAACTATATGCGCAACGCCGGGTACACGGATGTAGAGCGCGGTGAGCGCGGCAGCACAGAAGAACACCTGACCGTCACCCAGTTCAAAGTCCAGCGGGAGCAGGAACGGCTGGATACCCTGATCTCTCAAATCGACCAGAAGGAACAGTCGCTTGCCAAAACCAGTCAGACTCTCTCCAAAAAGGAGAAGGAGCTTGCCGCTGTTCAGAAAAAGGCCACGCTCACGAAAGAAGCCCTCATTCATGCGCGCGATCTGGATTATATCGGCAAGCGCACCTTCCTCGGCAACTATTCGCTGACCGAAGAAGAATTTTCCAAGCTGAAAAAGCAAGCTGACCACGGCTATATGATGGACGTGGAGAACCGCCGCCTGAAAGAAGAACTTTCCACCGCCAAGAAGGAGGCCGTTCGTTGGAGTAACAAGTACCACGACCTGTGGTACGACGTGAAACCCTATCTGGATGCTATGCGCCGTGCGCCAGAACTGGTGCGCGGCTTTCTGGAAAAGATTCTTGCCCCCAAGCAGGAGCGCACCATGAATGTGCCGCAGCAAAACCGTAAGCGCGGGCAGGATATGGAACTTTGATTTTCGGAGGATACCATTTGAACAAAAAGAAGAAGTCAAACAAATCCGGCTACCCGGATGAAGCAATCAAAACCCTTGCGCGCTGCTTTTATCCCTCCATGGTTGAGTTTTTCAACAGCGAGGAAGGCCAGCGTGAATACGAGGAATGGCTGAAAGAGCAGGAAGCTCTACAAGCATTGCCTGTTGCAGCATAAAAACAGTAAGTTACTTTATAGTTCTTTAGAGAACAAATAAAGCCCGAAATCTTTTTAGCTGTTTGGCTATCAAGAGATTTCGGGTTTTTATTTTATATATGTTTCAAATTGTCATCATGCTTTGCTTTTAACTGTCGTCTATTTCATAACTATACTATTGATTTTTTCTCCTTGACAGACCACCATCTCTGTCATACGCAGCTAAGTGATTATCTAAAGACCAAATTCTCATATGGCCAATCGGCTGACGATATTTCCAGTAGTCCTCAAATTGTTCTACAATACTCATATCGCCAAATCCAATCTTGGCTTGTGCTTGTCCCGGAAAAGACTCAATAATCTTGCTTAAAATCTCATCTGACAATTCGGGAGCTATGTTCCAATTATCTTCCGAGTTTACAGCCTTTTTCAGGAGATCGGTGAACTTTACCGCTATATCACGGCGTTTAGTTCCATCGCTAACATGAGCAATATGATTTCCGGTTTCTACTAAAACTGCTACTGGCAAAACAAAGACATCGCCTCGAATTGCAAGTTCCTTGTACTCCTTTATCAGCTCACCATGTTTTTCATTCATCGATGGTATATTTAACAACTCCACAAAAACGGATGTATCAACGAAGTGAACATTAGACATCGTAATCCTCGCCTTGCTTACTAAAAATCAAACGGAACAGCCTTTTTTTCATTTTTTATTTCGTTAAGCAAACGTTCCGACTCCATAGCCTCGCCAATCCCTCCACTTGCAAGAATGCCTGCTTGATTCTCAATTTCCACAAATGGAACAATCCGACTTGCTTGTGTTTCTTTATCTCGATAAACAACAGAAACACCTAAAATACCAGTCTTGCTTAACCCATTCAAGACAGTAACATTATGAGTTGTTAAAACAAGGTCAATATTTCGCTTTTGTGCAATTTTACACAAAGAATCCATCAGTTTAATAATTCGGCTTGGGTGAATACCATTGTCGAGTTCTTCAATTGCAATTAAGCTGTGCTCTGGCTCACTAATTACTGCGGCTAATACTGCAATGCAACGCAGTGTGCCATCTGAAAGACGTGTAGCATCTATATTTTCAATAGACTTTCCATTTTGCTCTTTTTGTATAAGAATTACATCGCTAATTGAGGTCTTTACAAAATCAATTCCGCGGATTTCATTTTCAGGAAGGCTTTTAACGATATTGCAGAACGCATCCCACTCTTCCGGATTGTTTTCTTGAATGGACGCGAGAACAGCAGAAATGTTACTGCAATTTCGTCGAAGAACAGAATCACCAATCCGACTATAGCCTCGCATTAGCGAAGGTACAGGATCCAGTACAAACATACGGCTCAACATTTCTTGAACATGACAAATGATACGAATCGTTTCCTCGTATTTTTCAATTGTCGTTGGCAGCCGTCCCTGCATTTGAGAAAGCACTGACATGCTTCGAATTGCTTTGCACTCTGGGTTCTTTCCTCTCTTTCCGTTATTATATTCGACTACGATATCACCGCTATTGGTATTGTTTGCGAGTGCCTTAAAAACCACCGTACCATTTTGAGCATCTAATTGCGCTTTTTTTACAAGATAAAGCGATTCCTCATCGACAGCGATGCGACCAGCAACCCCAATGCGAATTCGATAAAGTAAATCATGCCGATCGTCCAAATTCATTGTACAACCCAAAAGAAAAGAGGACGAACCATACCGACAGCATCCCTTGGCACCCCCCCGGATTGTACCCTCACTATTTTTGGTTCCATCAAAAATCACATTTAAGTCCCGACCAGTAGCAAGCTCTGACAAAATCTGAATGCCTTCAATTGCATTACTTTTACCTGATGCATTAGATCCAATCAATGTCGTTACTTGCTCAAGCCATAAAACGGCTCGGTCATATCCTTTAAATTTTTCAAAAATGAAAGCCTTAATCATCTTATTCACCTCAATATAATGACCTTCGATGCCTTATATGACTATCTGAATTATAGTATAGCACATCTAGATTATTCAAACAATTCAATACTATAATAAAATTCGATTTGCTCTATCTAACTTTAACATTTGACAATTTTTGCGCCGTCCACGGGAGCCTTCATTGCTGTACCCAAAGAAAACGAAAAATCCGAACCCTTCTCCAATCGGAAACAGGTTCGGATTTTTCTTGTTTGGTGGGCGCGGGTGGATTCGAACAAGCCACGTTTTCACACGCATATGTTTGTTGGTTCAAAATGCACAGGCACCAAGCCACTTTTACGGTGTGCGGTTGCCGCTCAAGACGAGCAACCACACACTCATACGCAAACAAGTGGGTTGCAAAGTGGGTTACTTTTGCCCGGCGGGGGCATACTCGGCAAGGACATCCGAAACAGCCAACGCGGCAGCATCCGCGCGGCCATCCACGGCATGGCTGTACCAGCCATAAGTGTCCATGCTGCGGCTGTGGCCCACCATACGGCGCAGCTGGGCCGGTGACACGGCGTCCTCGATCATGCTTACAAAGGTATGCCGTAATTCATACAAGCTGACCAGCGGCTCTATGCCATTGCACTGCTGGTAAAACCGCCAGTAGTTGTACAAGCTCTGCTCATTTTTGAACAGAAAAATTCGGTCATCATTCCGAAGGGGTCTATCCTCTTCAAATGCACGCTGCTGCAGCTGGGCTTTGAGTTCGGCCGCAGCCAAAGGGTGCAGCACTACAGTGCGGATGGCATTTTCGTTCTTACCGGTGGTCTCTTCGTTCAATCGGTTGATGGCTCGGGCAAGGTGCAGCCGGTTGCCCTCTACGTCTCCCACACGCAACCCCAGCAGTTCCCCAGGGCGCAGGCCAGTCATGACGGCCACACGATAGGCGTGGATGTTATCATCGTGCACCACTTTTCCACGCACAACACGGGTGTCTGTGGAGAGCAGCACCCGCAGCGCGTCCGGCTGCAGAATCTTCTTGCCTTTGTTCCGGGCGCCTTTTGGCACTGCCAGACCTTCGTCCTCTGGGCGCAGTGTGGTGTATTTATGCTGGCGAGCCCACTTGACAAAGGCCACCTCCACGCCCCGGATGCCCTGCAGGGTTTTGCGGGACAGATTTCCCTTGCTCCTGCGCTTGCCGTCTGGGTTCAGGCACCCTTCTTTATAGGACCGGTTCAGTACATCCTGCAGCATTCCTGTATTCAGGTCGCCGATCCGGCGCGGCCCGATCACCGGCAGGATGTAGTTGCGGCCAAACTTCTCCACCTGGTCTATGTAGCTGCTGCCAGCTGCGGCCTTGACCGAGATCACGTACTCTGCCCACACGTCAGCGCAGCGCTTTGTGGTACTGGCAATGCCATCGTCCAGCCAGGCATCAGCCTTGTGGTTTGCCTCCCGCTGGCCGGTGCGGCCTGGCTTGGCGCTTGTAAATGTCCGGCGCACTCCGTCC
Source organism: uncultured Faecalibacterium sp. (assembly GCA_934561485.1). Lineage (GTDB taxonomy): Bacteria > Bacillota > Clostridia > Oscillospirales > Ruminococcaceae > Faecalibacterium. The sequence goes on along the minus strand of CAKTGS010000003.1, from coordinate 47,994 downwards.
TTCTGCACCTTGATCTGCCAGCGCTGCTGATTGGGCAGCCAGGTGGCTGTGTTGGTTCGTTGTCCCATGTTTACACCTCCAAAAGGGTATAGCTTGCAAAGCCTGCCCGGAGGTGGTATCATAAACTTGTACGGTTCCCCAACTGTACAGTCTGTGATGCCATCCGGCAAGCAGATTCTTTTCCCCTGGCGTTGGCGCGCCGGGGGATTTTTTATTTTGTCCGATTACCTTTGAATCAGTAGCACTTTTTGCACGCAGTGAAACCCTGAGCCTCCGCATCGGCTCGATCAACCTGTTTGGGGTTTTCCATATTGCTGCAGGTGGACTTGCTGTGGTACTTTTTTCCGCCATTCGTGGGAATCCACACCAGTTGACCGGTTTTCTGGCTGACAGACGCCGTACCCGTTGCAGACTTTTTCTGCGCATCCAAAGTTTTTTGCCCGGCGGCATAGAGATCGGCAATTTCGCTGGTTTTGCCACTAAGCTTGACGGCGCCGTTCTGAATGCTCAAAATCGGCAGGCCGTTTGCTTCCAACGTACCATTATAAGTGCCATATAAAGTCATCTGCTGGGCAGGAGCCGCCGCCTTGAACGCCTCAAAGCTGTCCTTGGCTACTGCTACATACCAAACGCCCTCTGCGGTGTCAAACCCGAAACAGGTCGTGGTTTCGTCACTGGTGGCAGCACTGTAATTGGGGGTACCGATGATGGTGAGCAGCTGCCCGGCGGGCTGTGCAGTCGCCTGTGCATATGGGATGGTTGCATAAGCTTTGACATCCGTGGCAGCGAATGCCAGCGGCGTGCACAGGATGCTCATTGCCAGTGCCAGACCTGCGGCTGCAATGCAGATTGTTTTGCTTCTCATTGAACGGCCTCCTGCTTATAAAATATCCCGGCAAAGCCCTACGGCCTTGCCCTCAATCGTAACTGTGTTCATATCCTCTTTGGCAAGGATAATGCTTTCAAAGTTCGGATTTTCTGCCCGTAATTCAATAAAGTTATCATGCAGGTACACCCGTTTCAAGGTAGCCTCACCTTCAATGCGTACAGCTGCAATTTCACCATTTTCTACAGTGGGCTGGCTGCGGATGGCAACCAAATCACCGTCATGAATGCGTGGCTCCATACTGGTACCCTCACAGGTCAGCGTAAAGGTAGCGTGCCACTTTGCGGGCACGCAGACCATGCGCTCCACATTTTCCTCTGCAGTGATCGGCGTACCGCAGGCAATCCGGCCCACCAGCGGAACCACGTCCATGTCTGGCATCGGCTGGAAACCAGGCGGGATCTCACTATTTGGCGGAGTGATTGGATGTTTACGCTCAACCTGAGATCTGCCCATGAGATAATCCATATCGACATTAAAAATGTCTGCGATGGCTTCCATCATTTCAAAATCAGGCTCACGACCTCCTGTTTCGTACATTCCAACTGCACTGCGGGAAATCCCCAGCTTGGCTGCCAATTCACCTTGTGTTATATTGCGGGAAATCCGCAGGTTTTTTAGTATAGAGCCAAAATTTGCCATAATTCACCTCCATGACGTTTCTAAAGCAAGAATATCACAAAGTGTGATAAAGTCAAGCTTGAGTGTCACGAAATGTGTTGACATTTGAAGATCAAGTGTTATACTGTAGGCATAGAGGTCACGTAATGTGACATTGCGGAAGGACGGTGAAAACAATGGATGCTAGTAAGATCGCAAGAAATCTTGTCGCTTTGCGCGGTGAAAAAAGTCGCGAAAGTGTAGCAAATGAGCTTGGGTTGAGCTTATCTACTCTTGCCATGTACGAAATTGGCGCTCGGATTCCTCGTGATGAAAACAAAGAAAAAATTGCTCGTTATTACGGGAAAACTGTGGATGAAATTTTTTTCGCTTGATTTGTCACTTATCGTGACATTTTCAAAGACCTAAGAACTGAAAGCCGTGACAGCAATTCTCTAACCCAATCCTTGCTTCATGGCCTCATTTAAGGCAAGCAACAAAAAGTGATATCACAGCCACAATGAAAGACGCTATGGAAAGTTTGCGGTTGAATCGTGCTTCTTTCGCTTGCTCTTTCAGGTCGGCCTCATACTGTTCCCGCATTTTTTGCAGATCAGCGGCAGCCTGAAGCTGCGCATCATCAACTTTTTTCTGACGCTTACGTTCAGCAGCATCGACTGCAGCCTTTTCGGTGCGGCGCTTTTCTTCCGCATCAGCCATTTCTTTCAATCGGAGAGCACTGGTAGACATATTACTGGTCGGTATATTGGAAAAATCCACGTAAACCACATCCTTTCTGCCCTCATTTTACCGCAGAAAGGCACATCAAACAAGGAGGTACACATGGAACGTTACGCAATTTACATTCCGGCGGCAGGAAGGTGCTGCCTGATCCAATGTGATGATGACTGCCCGGTGACGCTGGAAACCCTGCAGGAGCTGGTAGATGGTCCGGTTGAGACCGCTGAAAGCAGCCTGGGTTTCGCCTGGGCACGGGAACCGGTGGACAGCATCTGCCTGGTCGTCAACGAAGAAGGGCTGCTGCGTCAGCTGCCGGAGAACCCGCGCGCAACGGATCTGTATGCTTACGGTGACCGGTCGGTGATCGTTGGCAATGCCGTTCTGATGGCCGGCCGCGGCGAAGATCTGATTGGCTTTACAAAACCGGTGTGCAAGACACTGGCCGAGTTTTGGAACCTTGAAATGGAGGATGGCACATGGACAGACTGACGGCCCCGCGGTGCAGCGGCATCAAAACAGGCTATTGGAGCGCTGCCAAAAAGGAAGAGCTTGTGCAGCGTCTTGGGCGGTATGAGGATATCGGGCTTACGCCGGAGGAGATCACGGCACGGCTTTCCGCACAGGAAACGACAATTGGCGTGCCGGTGATTGAGCCGGACAAGCTGGCTGCTTATTTGGACAGCCAAAAAGACAACCATTTCCAGACCTTCAACCTGGATTGAGGAGGAAGAATTATGGCAAAGAGACCTTACATCAAACTTCGCCGCTTGATCGAAGATCAAGGGCTTAATCAGACGGAGCTGTCCGCCCTGACCGGCATAAAATACACGACTCTGGGCAAGCGTCTGAATGCCCCGGAAGATCGCGGCGGCTGGCTGTTCAGCGAAGTTACCGCGATTTGCCGGGTGCTGCACATTCCGCAGGAGAAGATCGGGGAATATTTCTTTCCTCGGGTCGAGAAAGGAGATGCTGCATGAGCCACCCGAACAAGAATTACCTGCGCGTATCGTATGGTGACGATGGAAACCCGCAGGTTGAAACCAACTGCGCGGGGCTTGAGGCATCAAAGCTGTGTGTAGCCCTTCTGGCAGCCCTCGCTGCCGGATCGAATGACCCGGCGGGCTATCTCATTTCTGTTATGACGAACGCGGCCGACCTTCTGGATCGCGTGGAAACCGGGGAGAACGAGAACAATGAAGAGATATCTTAAAACTTGCAGCATTGCATTTCTGGCCGGTGTAGGTGCCGCGCGGGTGTTGGTCTGGCTGAACACCGCCATTGTCCACCTGCTTGTGATGCGCGGCGGCTGGGAAGTGGCCGAGGCCGTCAAGGCCGCGCCGTGGGTGCTGTTTGCACTGGGCTTTGGGCTGATCCTGAGCGTGGGTGAGATGCTTTCCACCGGTGAGTACTACAAGCGCAGCGCAGAGAAGCAGAACCACAGTCTGACCGTGGACGAGAGCCGGAACGATGCCCGGCGGGGTGCATGAGAAAGTGAGGAAAAACATGAAAATTGTAATTGAAAAGCTCGGAGATAATCTTGCGGTCAGTTTTACCGGAAAAGGCAAAAAATTCGACCGGCTCATGCTGCTTACGGTGGCCACAGTCGAAACGCTGGTGGACAGTCTTGTGCCTGGCCTGTCGGACGCACAGCTGCAGGAGGCAGCGGGAGCGTTTGCAAATGACATGAAAGCCGCCATTACAGCCCGCTACAAAATGAATGCCTCCGACCGCAAAGAAGAATTTACCGGCAGGGAGGCGGCTTTTCTCTCAAAGCTGTTTGGCTTATGACCGGCCAAAAAGAAAGAGCCTGCCCGTGCGCCAACACGGACAAGCTCAACGCCAAAGATTCCATCTCAGATTTTAACACAGATCCGGACCGGCTGCAATACGTAGGCGTGATTTATTATGCCGCAGACGACCATGGGCATAAGTTCCGCACCGCTGCCACCCTGCGCATCGCCGATCTGCATTACAGGCAGCTGATCCATTGGATGGAGTTCCACCTGAAAGGCAAAGATCCGCCGCCTGCACTGTATGCGCTGGAAATACTGCTGCAGCATCTGGAGTATCTGCGCGGCGGGCGGCACTACCTGTACAATTCAATTTGCGAGATCACACTCCTAGAGAATGCGCCATGAAAAAAGTAATCGTTTCGTATGAAATGGCCCGTGTATACGGTGTCATAGACGGAAATTTTATGGATGAAATGGTAGAGCGCACCGTTGGCTTTCTGTTGAACGATGCCGCTGCCGCGCAGCTGGACAGAGTGCACACACCGTATGACAGCAACAGCTGCACGTCTGAGGAGCGCTACCTTCTCCAAGCTATTGTTGCTTTATCCCACCTGTCAAGCAGCTATTTTATTGCAACCTATCGCATTACATCTGTGAAAATCGAGGAGGCAAACGTGTGATCCATCCGCCCAATTTTCCCCGTCCTCCGCCCTGTGGCCCTGCCCGAGTACATACCAGCTATGTGGAAGTGAGGAACCTATGATCTTTTTTATTTTGGGCGTTCTTGCCCTGCTGGCAGCATTCTGCCTAATCCGGTCCGAATATAAGGCTGCCGCCGCGCTCCCCGGCGCTCTGGCGGCTGTCCTGATTATTATTTCCTGCGTTTCGTTCGTGCCGACCGGCTACACCGGCATTGTGGCCACCTTTGGCAAGGTCGAAAATGGCACCAAGGACGCAGGTGTTGTAGTAAAAGCACCGTGGCAGTCCATTGTCAAGATGGACAACCGAGTGCAGGAGGTCAGCATTGACCTCTCCGCATTCAGTTCCGACATTCAGGAAGTAGCCACCAGCGTGACCGTGGGCTACCGGATCAATCAGGCCAATGCCATGACCATCTACAAAGAGGTAGGCCGCAAATACGAGGATGTTCTGATCCTACCCCGCGTCCCGGAGGTGGTCAAGGCCGTTGTAGCTCACTATGATGCCAGCAGTCTGATCTCCAGCCGGGACGCCGTGGCGGAACAGATGGACGCGCAGCTGCGCAGTGTTCTGGCGCAGTACAACATCGACCTTTCCTACATCAGCATCACGGATTTTGACTTCACGGACACCTTCACGGATGCCGTTGAAGCAAAGGTGAAGGCCCAGCAGGAAAAAGAAAAGGCTGAAACCGATGCAGAAAAACGCCGCGTGGAAGCGCAGGCAACGGCAGACGCGGACCTGATCGCCGCAAAGGCTGAGGCTGAAAAGTCCAAGGTGGCTGCGGATGCCGAATTGTATGCGGCCCAGAAGAAGGCCGAAGCCAACGATGCACTGACCGACAGTCTGGACAGTAATTTGCTGGAATACTACCGCATCACCGGCGTGGATGCACTGTGGGATGGCAAGCTTCCCACCTACGTAGGCGGTGAAAACAGCATTCCCGTCCTGAACGGTCTGAGCTGACCTTTCCCTCCAATGGCGGCAGGAGGTAAAACAAAAGCCGCTGCCAGTGTATCACACAGAAAGGAGTGTTGACCTATTATGGCAGCAACCAAATCAACCACCCGCCGCAAGGCCCCGCAGAGCGCACAGGAGCGTCCGGCGGCGCAGGCGGCACAGTTTCCCCTGGAATGCCCCAAACCGCGCCAGACACACCCCGCAGAAGCGGTGGTGATCGTCCGGGAGATCTCCAAGGATGCGGTAAAGCTTTTTGTCATGCCCGGCCCGGCGGCGGTGCGCGGCATCTTGAACGAGACCTTCGGCCCTCTGGGCTGGGCGGAGCGCCGCTATTTTGCCGATGGCCGCCTTTGGTGCGCGGTGGGCGTGTTCAACCCGTACATGAACGACTACTGCTTCAAGGATGCCGCCGCGCTGGAAGGCAAACACCCGGGCAGCCCGGAGCGCTGGAAAGAAGAGACCAGCTTTGTGTCGGCAGCAGATCTGTGGGGCGCAGGCAGCGATGTGCTGGCCCTGCCGTCCATTGTGCTGCGGGCCGATCAGGTGGCCATTGTGGGCATCCAGAAGCCCGGCCGCAAGCCCAGCGACCTGCCCCAGCTGGCGGGGTACAAGCTGGGCACCACGCTGAAGGTGGACAAGTTCCTGCGCAGCCCCGACACCGGAGAGATCCTCAGTGTGCAGTTTGTGGACAAGGACGGCCGCAAGATCACATGGGAAAAGTGATCGGCCGGCTGCCGGTAGTGTACGATCCGGCTGCCCGGCGGGTACAGGTGGAAAGCTCTGCGGAATTTGTGGAAACACAGCTCCTGCAGCACCTGGACGATCTGGCCCATGGGCAGCCGCTGCATCTGACCGTGACCCTTGAGCCAGAACGCAAAGGTCGCAGCACGGCACAGAACCGCCTTATGTGGGCGCTGCTCACCATCATGGCAGACCATTACAATGCCGGGCGCACCGGCGGCGTGACCCCGGAGGACTGCTATCTGGAGATGCTAGAGAAGTACGGGGCCAGGGTGGACTATCTGGAAGTCCCGGCGGGGGCGCTGAGCATCCTGCGTAGCTGCTACCGGCTTGTGCATGTGGTGGAGATCCTGGACAGCAACCGCTGCACGGTCAAGTGCACCCAGGGCAGCAGCACCTTTTCCAAAGCAGAAATGAAAGACCTGATTGACGGGATCTTTGACCGCCTGGCTGAGATGGGCGTGAATGATCCGATGGTAACTGCCTATTGGCAGGAATGGAAGGAGCTGTGAATGGCCAAAAGCATTATTCAGGCACAAAAAGAGTGCTACGTCTGCCGCCGCTGGTACAACGTAAGGACCACCGGCGGGCTGGAAGAGCACCACATCCTGCCCGGCCCGCTGCGGCCGTTTTCAGAAAAGCACGGATTGAAAGTCTGGCTGTGCCACAGGCACCACAACGAGCCGGGCTTTTCGGCGCATTTTGATGCAGGCCTTGCGTACGCGCTGAAGGCCGCTGCACAAGAACACTATGAGGAACAGAACGGCCCCGGCGCACACGCTGCGTGGATGGCCGCCGTTGGAAAGGACTATATCAATGCTTAATATCGTTGCAATTATGGGCCGCCTTGTGGCAGACCCTGAACTCCGCACCACCCCGGCGGGGGTGAACGTCTGCAAGTTCCGCATTGCCTGCGACCGCAGCTTTGTCCGCCAGGGCGAACAGCGGCAGGCGGATTTCATCGACATTGTGGCCTGGCGCGCTCAGGCAGACTTTGTGTGCCGGTATTTCCAGAAGGGCAGTCTGATCGCCATTGATGGCCGCATCCAGACCCGCAATTATCAGGACAAGAACGGCAGCAGCCGCACCGCCTTTGAAATCGTGGCGGAGAACGTCCATTTTGCCGGGAGCAAGAGCGCCGGTGCAAAGCCTGCGGAGAACACGGCTCGGCAGGCAGAGGCAGCACCGGAAGCCGCGTACAGCGGCACGGACGACTTTGCCGTAATTGACGACAGCGAAGATCTGCCGTTTTAATGGAGGACTAACAGGATGCGAAAAGACGGATATGTTGTTGTGCAGCCGTGGATGGTGACGGACTATAACCTCAACGGCAACAAGCTCCTGATTTACGCCCTGATCTGGGGCTTCTCCCAAGACGATCAGTCTTGTTTCTACGGCTCTGTCAGCTATATCGTGGAATACTTCAAGCTGAGCAAGCGTGCCGTGCTGAACCTGCTGGCCGAGCTGGAAAAGGACGGCCTGATCCGCAAGTGGACGGAACCGGTAAACGGCAGGCCCACAAACCGGTATGCCGCACTGCGTCCTGCCGTGGATGCGCTGCGCCCTGCGGCGGACCCTGCTGCAGAGGATGGGTGCAAAAAGTGCACCAGTGCAGAAAATGCACCGGTGCAGAATGTGCACTCCGACCGGTACAAAAAGTGCACCTCTACCGGTGCAGAATGTGCACCCAAGAAAGAAATAGAGAAAGCTAATAATAATAAACCCCGCGCAGGGGCGCGCGCGGAGCCGGACGGGCTGACTGTGGCAGATGTCTTTGACGAGTTCTCCCACGGCGGCCCAGGCGGCTTGTATGACGCCCTGATGGATTTTGACCAGCACCGGCGCGAACTGGCCAAGAAGGACAAGAAAAAGCTGTGGACGCCGTTGGTGGCAAAGAAGATCTGCCGGTCCATCAAACGGCTGGCGGATGAAGCGGGCGTGCAGGACCGCACCGGGTATGCCATTGCCATGCTGAATCAGAGCATTGAAAACGGCTGGACGGGGGTGTTCGCCGTCAAGGATTTTGTGGACAAGGCCCCGGCGGTACATACTGCGCAGCCTGCACCGGATAAGCCCCGTAAAATCACCAGGGACATGACCCTTGCGGATCTGCTGGGAGGTGCGGGTGCATGAGTGCAGGCAAGATCACCACGGCGCAGCAGCACCAGCTGGCAGTGATCGGCGCTGCCATCCTGGACCCGGCGGCCTGCAGGGCCACTGTGGAGCGCCTGACACCGGCCATGTTCGAGGATGGCCCGTACCGGAAGCTGTTCGGGGCCATCAAGCTGCAGCTGGACAGCGGCCACAACGTGGATGCCGTGATCCTGGAGCGGATGCTGGGCGCAGATTTCCGGCCCCTGATCGTGACGGCGGCGGAGACGGTGCCCACCATCAGCCATGTACAGGACTATGAGGCGCTGGTGCTGGAAGATTACCGCAAGCGCCTGCTGGTAGAGCTGGCCGCCAGCGTGACCCTGAGCGCAGCGGATGCAGACAGCATCTGCCGGGATCTGAGCGAGGCCCTGAAAGTGCAGGATCACCTGCGCCGGGAGAGCGTGGACGCAAACGTCAAGGAGTTTGCCGAGGTCTGGGACGAGACCATGCAGTGGCTGCAGAAGCCGGACACCAGCGTCAAGATGGCATGGAGTGAGCTGGATGAACTGGGCCTGTTCGGAGAAAAGATGGTCACGGTGCTGGCAGGACGCCCCGGCCACGGCAAAACCGACCTTGCGCTGGCCCTGGCTCTGCGCCTGAGCAACAGCGTGCAGACCTACTACCTGACCATGGAAGAGGACCGGCGCAAGCTCATGATGCGAACCATGTCCAAGCTGACCCGCATCAACAGCACCCGCCTGCGGGACCGCAGGATCACCGAAGAGGAGCGGGAGAGCCTGAACAATGCGTTTGCCCTGATCAAGGGCCACACTGGTCTGATCTACGATGACGGCGCCCGCATGACGGTGGACGACATCCGCGCCCGCGTGATGAAGTACCGGCCCCGGATCGTGTTCATCGACCACATCGGCCTGATCGCGGACACCCAGCCGGGCCGCAAGGAATACGAGCGCCTGGCCGATGTGACCCGTCAGCTGAAGGAGCTGGCCATGGAGACCGGCATCACCATTGTGGAGCTGGTGCAGCTGAACCGCAGCACCGACCGGAACGGCGGGGCCAGAAAGGCCGCGCTGGGCGATCTGCGCGGCTCCGGCACCATTGAGCAGGACGCGGATGCCGTGGTGTTCATCGAGAGCGAGGTGACAGGGGAGCGCCGCCTGCAGGGGCCGAATGATTATTTCGAGGTCAGCCTGCGGGTGAGCAAGAACCGCGAGGGCGAAACCGGCCGGGTGCCCATGTGGTGGCAGCCCCAGTATCACGAGTGGCAGCCCGCACCGGACCCGGCAGAAGATTTCCGGGATGCAGACGCCCCGCTCCCGGCGGGGTGGTAACAGGGGGGTGGCCCGATGACCTATGAAGAGAAAAAACAATGGCTGCGGCGGTATCGCAGGGCCGCCCGGATGGAAAAAGTAAAATTGGATGAGGTGGAGCGGTGCCGCGCTGATGCCGAGCACGTTACACAGGTGTTGTCTGGGATGCCCGGCGGGGCTGGTGACGGTCAGGCATTGCCCAGAGCGGTGGAACGCATCATGGAAGCCATGCAGGAGGCAAACGCTCAGGTCATGGAGTGCCAGAAAATCTGCAAGGAAGTTCTGGACACGATGGCCCAAACCGTTGATATACAGGATTACGGCATCCTGTATATGCGGTACATCGGCGGCATGAAGTGGGAGCAGATCGCCGTCAAGATCGGGATGGATACGAGCCGGGTATATCGGCGGCACAAGAAAGCTGTGCAGGCGCTGGACATCCCGGAAAGCCCGTGAGCGCACTGTTTTGCACTGTTTTTGATGCAAGACGCACTGTTTTGCACTGTTTTGGGGCCAATGCGCACTGTTTTGCACTGTTTCACCTGTGGTATTATTACACTGCAAAAGCCGCAAGGAACCGGAGAGCATCCGGCACCCTGCGGGCTTTGTGCTGCTCGGCTGCAACAGGGGAACACACATTTACTCACCCAACAGCCTGAATGTACCAGCCGGGCAATTTTATTTTGCTATCTGCGGTACCGTCAGGGCCTGCACCCCGGCGGGGCCGCTGGATATTGCGGGCAGCAGTATCTTCCCAGGTGCGCGGCAGCTGTGCACGAGGTTCTGTTACTAAAAAAGAGGAGAACTCAACCCGAGTTCTCCTCTTTTGGAACCTATTTCATTCTTCGGAATCCTGGCAATATTTCTCAACCAGCATCTTCAAGAATGCCGCACGGCTCATCTCGCCGCGCAGCTGTTCGATGCGTTCAAAGTCGTCTTTGCGGAGAGCCGCAGACCACTGCGAATACGTTTTCTTGTTGTATCGGTTTTTTACTTCTGATGACGTTCTTCCCATTTGAGAACCTCCGCAACAATGTTGGCGATCAGGGAGAAAACCGCGAGGGCGGTTCCGAGCCAGATGAGCCAGTTCATGCCGTGCTTCCATCCATAGACAAAGTTGTGGATGGCAAGCAGATAGGTGGACAGAAATATCAGAATTTTCATGCTTGTCGTCTCCTTTTGCTCATGGTATAATAACAGGCAGGACAAGGTGAAGGAACGTTCCAGCGTTCCCTCACCCTTGCCTGTTAGCTCTTCAGGAATTGTAGAATTGCAATTGTCACGGTTACGATGCTTGCGATAATCGACGCGATACTTGCGATGATGTCTGCTTTTTCTGAGGGGCTATATTTTTTATCGTGTTTTCCCATTGGGATGTCCTCCTTTCGTTTATTATTATATCATACTTATATAAGTATGTCAATGCATTCGATGCATATTTTTTGACGAATGGCCAAAGATTTTGCACAGGGATTTTACAAAAGCAAAACGTGGCAGCAGTGCCGTGATGCATACGCTGCCAGCGTGGGCGGGCTGTGCGAAGAATGCCTGCGGGAAAACAAGATCACTGCGGGCGAGATCGTACACCACAAGATTCACCTGACACCGGACAACATCAATGATCCGGCAGTGTCCTTGAACTGGGACAATCTGGAACTGGTGTGCCGGAGCTGCCATTTAAAATTGCATGGTAACCGAAAGAGGTATTCTGTGGATGCGTTCGGCCGGGTGATTCCGCGTTGATATCCCCCCTATCAAAAAAATTTTGACAGACCCAGGAGACCGAGGGGCAAGGTTCATTTTTCCGCTCTCGGGTGCGCAGGGATTTTTTTGGAAAGGAGTTGTGAAGAGATGGCACAGAAAAGCACGACCCGTGCCAAACTGCTCAAAATGGCCAAGAGTTACGGCGTGGACAAAAACGCGCTCTTTTTGCAGGCAGTGGAGCAGTATGACGTACAGGCCCGCGTGATCCAGAATATTCGTGACGCGCTGGATGAAGAGGACGGGAAGCTTGTCACCTCGAAGGAGTACGTCAAGGGCCGTGAGAACATCTATGCAAACCCGCTGGTCAAGGAACTGCCCAAGCACGCAGATGCGGCCAACCGCACCCTGCAGACCATGCTCACCATCATCAAGGAGCTTGGCAAGTCGCCCGCGCCCAAGGATCGCCTGACGGAGATGCAGAACGATGGATAACTACCTGCTGGCCTACTACCAAGCCATCGAAAATGGCAGCATTGTGGTGGGCAAGTGGATCAAGATGTTTTACCGATATTTGATTGAAGGACTGCAGAAGCAGTCCTTTTTCTTTGATCAAAAACGGGCGAACAAGGCGATTCGCTACATTGAAACATTCTGCCACCACAGCGAAGGCCGATCAGACACCCTCAAGCTGGAGCTTTGGCAAAAGGCCTTCGTTTCCGTTGTTTTTGGCATCATGGACGGCATGGGCAACCGGCAGTTCCGCGAAGTTCTCCTGATCGTGGCCCGCAAAAACGGCAAAACGCTCTTCGCCTCTGCCATCATCAGCTATTGCACCTTTCTTGACGGCGAATATGGCGCAAAGACCTACTGCGTTGCTCCCAAGCTGGATCAGGCCGATTTGGTGTATGAGGCTTTTTACCAGTCCACCATGGCAGAGCCGGAGCTGGCACGCCGTCTCAAACGGCGCAAGTCTGACCTGTATGTGGAGAGAACCAACAGCAGTGTCAAAAAGATCGCGTTCAATGCCAAAAAATCCGATGGCTTCAATCCGTCTCTGACGGTATGTGATGAGATCGCATCCTGGCCGGGAGATCAGGGCTTAAAACAGTATGAGGTCATGAAAAGTGCCCTTGGTGCCCGGCGGCAGCCGCTGATCCTGAGCATCAGCACGGCGGGCTATATCAACGAGGGCATTTATGACGAGCTTATCAAACGCAGCACCCGCTTCCTGCTGGGGGATTCCCGCGAGCAGCGGCTGGCACCGTTCCTCTATATGATTGATGACATCGAAAAATGGAACGATATCAACGAACTGCGGAAATCAAATCCCAATCTGGGCGTGTCCGTGTCGGTGGACTATCTGCTGGAGGAGATCGCCATTGCCGAGGGCAGCCTTTCCAAACGGGCAGAGTTTATCGTCAAGTATTGCAATCTCAAGCAAAGCAGCAGCCAGGCATGGCTGCCAACCGAAGCCGTGGCACGCTGCTGCGGTCCGGCATTGCAGATGGAAAATTTCCGGTCGAGCTACTGCGTAGGCGGCATCGACCTGAGCCGTACCACAGATCTGACGGCCTGCGTGGCCGTTGTTGAACGGAAAGGCAGACTGCATGTTTTGGCGCACTTCTTTCTTCCGGCCGAAAAGCTGGAGGAAGCCACCGCACGGGATGGCCTGCCCTATGCCATTTATGTGCAACGCGGCCTGCTGACCCTGAGCGGCGAGAACTTTGTGGATTATCATGACTGCTTTCGCTGGTTCTGCAACCTGGTGGAGCAGTATGAGATCCTGCCGCTGAAAGTCGGCTACGACCGATATACGGCTCAGTACCTGGTACAGGATATGGCTGCCTACGGTTTCCAGATGGACGATGTGTTCCAGGGCTTCAACCTGACGCCTGTCATCCGTGAAACAGAAGGGCTTGTGCGGGACGGCGTTTTTGATTTTGGGGACAACGATCTGCTCAAGGCACACATGCTCAACACCGGTATGAAGGTTGAGGTAGACAGTGGACGAATGCGCCCGGTCAAGATCAGTGTGACCGACCACATTGATGGATGCGCCGCCCTGCTGGACGCCATGACGGTGCGGCAGAAATGGGCTGCGGAGATCGGCCAGCAGCTGAAAAACGAGGAGTGACCACATGAATTTGTTTGAAACACTGGGGCGTTTGAGCCACCGGAGGCTCATCAAGTCTGCCGGATCTGTTTTTACGCTGCTGGATGGATACACGCCCAGCTTTACCAGCTGGAAAGGTGAACTCTATGAAAGCGAGATCATTCGCGCATCTGTCCATGCAACGGCAAACCATGTCAGCAAGCTCAGCGTAAAGATTCTGGGCAGCGCCGACCCGGTGCTGCAGACCAAGCTGCGGCATGGCCCGAACGAGTGGCAGACTTGGGGGCAGTTCCTTTATCGGCTGTCCACGATCCTGGATATGCAGAACACAGCTTTCATTCTCCCGGTATTCGATGACTTCGGCCAACTCAACGGCATCTTTCCGGTGCTTCCGGCGCAGTGTGAGCTTTTTCGGAATGAAGGAACTTATTGGCTCAGGTATACGTTTGTGACCGGAAAGCAGGCCAGCATTGCCCTTGCAGACTGCGGTGTGATGACGAAGTTCCAGTACCGCAATGATCTTTTTGGCGAAGATAACCGGGCACTGAACCCTACCATGGACCTGGTAAGCATTCAGAATCAGGGCATTCAGGAGGCCGTTAAAAATTCCGCTTCCTTTCGTTTCATGGCGCAGCTGAAGAACTTTGCAACGCCAAAAGACCTGCGGGAAGCCCGGGAAAGTTTCAACAAAGAAAACCTGCAGGGTGAAGGCGGCGGCGTGCTGCTTTTTCCGAACACCTATGCCAATATCCAGCAGCTGAAAGCCACGCCTTATGTTGCCAGCTCGGAAGAAATGGAGCGCATCCGTACCAATGTGTTCGATTATTTCGGCGTCAACGAAGATATTGTACAAAACAAGGCCTACGGTGATGCCTGGAACGCTTTCTACGAAGGGCGCATCAAGCCGTTTGCGATCCAGTTCAGTGATGTTGTGAGCCGGATGCTGTTCAGCGACAACGAACGCTCTCGCGGCACCCAGATCATGGCAACCAGCAACCGGTTGCAATACATGAGCAATACGGAAAAGCTCAACGTTTCCGCCCAGATGGCAGACCGCGGCATCATGAACCGTGATGAGATCCGTGAAATCTGGAACCTCGACCCGCTGCCGGATGAGCAGGGCAAAGCATATACGATCCGCGGTGAGTATTATCTGCTCAACCAGGATGGCAGCATGACAAAGAAGGGAGAAAACAAACCTGATGGAAAATGAGAAGCTTCTGAAAAAGCTGGCGGATGGCCGGGAGTATCGCTCCATGCAGCTTTCCGTCCGCTCTGTCGCTGACAGCGGAGATGCCGCCATGATCGTGGAAGGCTATGCCGCCACCTTCAATCAGCCTTATGTGCTCTATGAGGGCAAGGATTACAGGATTCTGGAGCAGATCGACCCGGCGGCTTTTAAAGAATGCGATATGGCCGATGTAATTTTTCAGTACAACCACACCGGCCGTGTGTTTGCCCGGACAAAGAATAACACCCTGACCTGCACTGCAGACAATACCGGCCTGAAGATCACGGCCGATCTCAGCGGCACAGAAAACGGACGGCAGCTGTATGCCGAGATCAAGGGTGGCTACACGGATAAGATGTCCTTCGGTTTTGTGGTGGCGGAGGACAAGCGAGAATTAACGGAAGATCACGAAACCGGGTTTGTTACCATGACCCGTACCATCACCAAAGTAAAGAAACTGTACGATGTGAGCGCCGTGAGCCTTCCGGCCAACGATGCCACATCCATCAGTGCCCGGAATTTCTCCAACGGAGTGATTGAAGAGATGGCAGCGGAGCGACTGCAGCGGGCAAATACCGTCAAACGCATTCATCTGAAACTTTTGGGAGTGTAACACTATGAAAAAGAAAATCGAAGAAATGACCATTGAAGAGCTGCGCGCCCGTGCAGCAGAGATCCGCACCAAAGCCGAGGACGTGTCCCTTGATCAGACCGCCCTGAATGAGCTGGAGCAGGAAGCAGACGCTGTTTCCAAGCGGATCGCGCAGTACGAAGCAGAGCAGCGCCGCCGTTCCATCGCGGCCAAGATGACCTCCACCGGTACGCCGGTCGAGAACCCTGCCGCCGATCTCACCGAGGATGAGACCCGTGCGCAGAAGTTCAGGGAGACCCGCACCGAGACCATTTCGGCAAAGGAAGTTCGCTCCACCCTGATGAGCAGCGGTCAGCTGGCGGCCCCCACAGCCGTTTCCGGCATCAATGATACGGTTGGTGCCAAGGTTTCCAGCATCGTGGACATGGTAAAGATCGTCAACTGCGAAGGAATGCGCAGCAACGTGGTCGCTTATGTCAAGGCCGATGCAGCAGCCGCAGGCAAGCAGACCGAGGGCAATGAGGCCACCGTGGCAGAAGCCGATTTTGATACGGTGACCATCAATCCGGAATCGGTCGCGGTGCTTTCCTACATCAGCAAGCAGGCAAAGAAGCAGACCCCGCTGCTGTATGAGGCAAAGGTCCGCGAGCAGGCCCTTGTGAGCCTGCGCAAGAACGCTTCGGCCCTGATCACCAAGCAGCTGCAGGCCAGCAAGCTGAACCCTACCATCCAGGCAGCCGTGGCAAGTTCCAAGGGCGTTGTGGATGCTACCACCCTGCGCAGGATTGCACTGGCCTACGGCGGTGACGAGAGCGTTGTGGGCGGTGCCGTGCTGTTCCTGCACAAGAAGGACCTGATCGCTTTCGGCGATGTGCGCGGCACCGGCGAAAAGAAGCCGGTCTATGAGATCACGCCGGACACCGACAACCCCAACACCGGTGTCATCAAAGACGGTGGTCTGAGCGTCCGCTACTGCCTGAACAGCAATCTGACGCCCTGCTCCGGTACGGCGCAGACCTCTGCTGCCCAGAAAACCATGTTCTACGGTGTACCCACCAACCTGGAGCTGGATCTGTTCAGCCCCTACGAGATCACCGTTTCTTCGGATTTTGCCTTCAACAAGCTGATGGAAACCATTCTGGGTGATGTGGAGCTGGGTGCCGATGTTGTGGTTCAGGGCGGTTTTGTTGCGCTGGAGATCGCCGCCAATGGCTAAGAGGTAAACCATCATGCTTGAACAGGTAAAGCGAGCGCTGCGGATCACTGCAGCTGTCTTTGACGCAGAGCTTTCCGCGCTCATCGAAGCAGCACTGGATGATCTGGAGATCGCTGGGGTGTCCGCACGGAACAACCAGGACAAGCCTCTGATCGTCCGCGCCGTCATCACCTACTGCAAGGCCAACTTTGGGGAAGCTGATCAGTATGACCGGCTCAAGGCGGCTTACGATGAGCAGAAGGCGCAGCTGATGAGTGCCATCGGATACACAGACAGGAGTGACAGCAATGCAGCGGTACGTTGAAGCCGCGCTGATCCAGGAGACCTACGTCCAGACGGAGGATCATGAGCAGCGCACGGTGCAGCAGGAAACGCCGGTGATCGGCACGCTTTCCAGCGTGACCGCATCGGAGTTCTACCAGGCGGCCAACACCGACTACCGCCCAGAGATCGTTCTTAAAGTTTATGAGCAGGAATATTCCGGGCAGCAGAAGGTGCGGGTGGCCGATGTGCAGTACACCGTCATCCGCACCTATCTGTCCGGCGATTTCATCGAGCTGCACTGCCAGCGCAAGGGGGCCGATTAAATGGCAAATCCGCCGTCCGGCATGAAGATCACCAAAAACGGAATTACTTACCAGTCCAGCATCGACCGCACCCAGTATACCATCCGGGAGCTGAGCCGCGCGGCGCTGCGGGATGTAGGCAAGTACATCGTCCGGGAGTGCCGCAAGGCTTCGCAGCTCCGCCCACACATGGGCCGCTTAACGATCAAGTCCCGCTTTTATGGCAAAGGCGGGGCTTTTTCTTACTGGGTCCGCAAGCAGGAGACGGACCTGCAGGTCGGCATCAAACATAACACATGGTATGGTGTGCTGCAGGAACTGGGAGATGGACATCAGCCGCCCCGCGGCATCCTGCGGGCATCGGTGCAGAGCAACATTGATCAGATCCGCATCATTGAGGGGCACTACCTTTCAGCGGTCGAGGATGAAAACAAGGCCATGGGCCTGATCAACGAAGAGGAGATGCAGCCCGATGGCACAGAGGACTGATTCCGCCTTTGACCTGTTCAAGCGGGCCATCGGCACAAAAATCGCAGAGGTGACCGGCCTGAGCAGCGAAAACGTGTTTTATACACGCAGCGCTGCCGCCGGTTATCCTCGTATCAGCTATACCGCTACGATCTGGGCCGAGGGCAGCGTGCTGCGAGGTACGCTGTCCTGCCAGATCATCGGGAAAACATCGGCGGGCGATGTGGATGCTCTCGCAGAAAAATTGCGCACCGGGCTGGATGATTTTGCATCCTGCTCGGATGCGCTTTTTTATTGGCTGTTTTCCGGCCGGAGTGATCCTGTAGAGGACAGCGACAAATCCATATACCGCCGCCTTGTCACATTCGACTTTAAAATCATGGGAGGCTAACACATGAGCATTTTTAACCATAAGCGCATGACCGGCCAGACCTCCGAGACCAAAGCGCACCTGCTGCTGGGTGCAGGCATCCTGGTCAAGGACTACGACCCGGCCACAGACACCTACGAAACTGCGCGCAGCAGCAAGAAGATCCTCGGCGCCACATCCGGCGGCAGCACCTTCACCGCCACGAAGAACGGCCACTATCTGAGCATTGATGGTGTACCCGAAAACACTGCAGGCAACTGGATCCTGGACAACTGGGCATCCACGCTGCAGACTACCGTACAGGAGATCACTGCTGAAAACCTCAAGATGTCTTTGGCTGCGGCCAAGCTGGACACCAGCGACAGCACCGCGGGTAAGGATTACACCGTCATTGCACCCAAAGATGCACTGGAAGATGAGGACTACATCGGCAGCCTGAGTTACATCGGGCGGATCAGCGGCAGCGAGAAGCCTGTCATCGTCACCATCTTCAATGCCTTCAACACGGCGGATCTGTCCCTCAATCCCAAAGACGGCGAAGAGGGGTCTCTGGCGCTGACCCTGACGGCACACTACGGTCCGGACGACCCGGACACCCCGCCTTTCAAGATCTATTATCCTAAGATTTCGGAGGAATAAATGATGCGTAAACTCAACGGCGGCGATATTTTTCCGGCCCTGCGTGTGCTGCGGGCCATGGATCTGACCGACCCCATCAATAAGCTGATCGAAGCGGTCTCCAAGGCTGAGACCGAAGAGGCCAAGAGCATGGCCGGAATCGGATTTCTGGGCAGCTGCCTGGAAAAGGCAATCGACAGCAAAGGCGGCGAGCAGCTGATCTTCAGCTTTCTGGCAGGTCCGCTGGAACAGCCGAACGGCGAGGCCGTGCGCAGCATGGACCTCAACGCCCTGGCCGATGCCATCATCCAGCTGACCGAAGAAAACGACCTGATCAGTTTTTTTACCAAAGTCAAGCGCATCATGCGGATGTGATCATTGATGCACTGCTGCATCGGTATGGCGGCAACGTATCGTTCCTGGACAGCTGGGAATGGGATGAAGCCGTCAGCTATATTGACCGCATGATGGAGCTGATCGAAAAAGAAGAAAAGCGCCTGCGCTGGTACATCCGGTATGAAGATGAATTTCCCAGGTTTGCCGATTTTGTCCGGGCCACAACGCACCGGGCAGAACCGGTAAAGAGTATCGGGGACATCTATGCCGATGCCGCAAAGCTGATGAATCTGACCTGGGAGGAGGTGCACGATGGCGAGCGGGACTGAAATTTTCAAGCTTTTCGGCTCCATTATGATCGACAGCTCCGAAGCCGAGAAGAGCCTGGGCAAAACCGACAAGGCTGCCCAAAGCACCCAGGACAAGCTGGGAAAACTGGTTTCCGGTGCCGCAAAATTTGCCGCTGGTGCCGCTGCAAGCATTGCTGCAGCAGGTACGGCGGTTTTTAAGTTTGCGGACAATGTGGCCAGCGTGGGCGACACCATCGACAAACAGAGCCAGAAGCTGGGGATCAGCGCAAAAGCCTATCAGGAGTGGGATGCCGTCCTCGGCCACTGCGGTGCTTCCATCGACAGCCTGAAAGGCGGCATGAAAACGCTGACAAAGGCTGTGGCTGATGCCTCTGATGATCAGGTTGCGGCTTTCCGGGCAGTCGGCTTGAGCATGGATCAGGTGAAGTCCATGTCCACCGAGGATGTCTTTTCCGCAGTCGTGACCGGTCTGCAGGGCATGGAAGAGGGTGCAGAGCGCACCAACATTGCCACCACTCTGCTGGGCAAAAGTGCACAGGAGCTAGGGCCTCTGCTCAACACAAGTGCCGAGGACACCGCTGCCATGAAGCAGGCGGTCAATGAGCTTGGCGGCGTCATGAGCGATGAAGCGGTAGCTGCATCGGCCAGCTTCAAGGATGCTCTGCAGGATCTGACCACCATCGGCACCGGTTTCAAAAACGCGCTCGGTGCGCAGGTCCTTCCCTATGTGACGGAAGCTATGACTGCCCTGACGGATGGTTTCCGGAGCGGCGGCATTGCCGGTATGGCGACCGCTGCGGTGGACATCGCCTCAGATTTTGCCGGAAAACTGGTGCAGGAGATTCCCCAGCTGGCGACCAGCGCTACTCAGATGCTTACCGGTCTGGCCAGCTATCTGGAGAACAATGCCGACAAGATCGTTGCTGCCGGCGGACAGCTGGTGGTGAACCTGGTCACTTCGCTGGTGGACAATCTGCCCCAAATCGCTCTTGCTGCGGCAAAGCTGGTTATGGCTTTGGCAGAAGCGCTGATCAAGAACGCCCCTGAAGCCGGCCGCGCAATGCTGCAGGTGGGCGAAGCGGTAGCCGAAAAGGCCGTGCAGCTCGGCAAGGATGCCCTGACCTGGGGCCATGATATTATCGCTAACTTTGTCCAGGGCATCAAGGACAAAATCGCGGCGGTCAGCAATGCAGCCAAAGAGGCGGCGGGCGCTGTTGCGAAATTTCTGCACCACACGACCCCTGACGAGGGGCCTCTGGCCGGCGATGACCAGTGGATGCCCGAGATGATGCAGCAGTTCGTGGACGGCATCACACAGGGCATCCCCGCTCTGCGTGATGCTGCAGAGGCCGCTGCGGACGGTGTCGCAAAGCCGTTCTCCACCATGTCGAGCAACATCCAGAAGCTGGTGAACGATGGCCCGATCGGCTCGGTCAAAAATCTGGTCTCTGCAATCAAAAATAAAGACTGGGCCGGTATTGGAGAGTTTGTGCTGGAGGGCGTCTACAACGGCATGAGCTCCAGTCAGAAGCAGTGGGCCGATAAGACCATCACCGGATGGCTGACCGCCCTGAACGATGCCTACAGCGAAAAGGGCTGGGCCGGTGTTTTTGGCCTGGGCAAAAACATTGCCGAGACCATCGGCAGCGGCCTGAGCAAGAATCTTGCGCCCCTGGCAGGCAAGGTGTCCGGATGGCTCGGAAACATCGGGCAGTCCCTGCAGGGGGCCATTCCCACCCTTGGCAGCATGGCAAACCTGCTGGGGCAGTCACTGTCCGGCGGCATCACCTCCTTTTTCCCGCAGCTGTTCGCAGCGATCGGCAGCATGGTCGGCACCATCGGCACAGCCCTGTCCGGTGTGATCTCTGCCGTCATCTCCACGCTGTCCGCAATTCCCGGTGTTGGCTGGGCGCTGGCCGCCGTGGCCATTGCAGGCCTGGCTGCTCTGCTGGTGTCTCTGGGCAAAACCGCAGCGAGCTTGAACAAGCGCGGTGCAGTGACCACGATCGACACTCCCAGCACACCGACCCCAAGCCCGGCGGATGATCCGACCCCTCAGCCAGGCTCCACCCCAAGCAGTTCCGGATCAGAGCCGACCAAGAGCGGTGTGACGATCATCCAGTATGTGACGGTGGATGACGACAACACCGCCGCTGATGTGATGCGGGACGCGATCTGGCTGGCAGAAAGGAGTGCTCTCGTTGGCGTATAAGATCACGATCCAGTCCGACAATGGGCGGACTGTCTACATCAATGCCGGTACAGGCCTGGACGGAAATATTGATCCGATCTCCGGCGTAGATGTTAGCATTTCCGCATCCCGTGGTGTCAATCAGATCGGCGAAACCATCACCGATCAGACTGTGGGCAGCGTGGTGCGCACGATCAGCGGAGAGTGCAGGACCCCTGCGGCAGCGAAGGAGCTGCTGCAGGCGATTCCGCCTCTTTCCAAAGGCAGATTGATCCTCAACGATGTCTACTTCTGTGAGTATGCAGTCAAGCGTTCTCCCTATGTAACACGGGTGGCTGGCAGCCCCAACAAGCGCACCTTCTCAGCGATTCTGTACTGCCGCCTGCCCTACTGGCAGAGAGTTGACGCCACTTCTGCGCTGCTGGGCGGGTACACGCCGTGCTTTCACTTTCCAATCAATTACGCGGAGCCGCATCGGTTTGGCGCGCGGAATCAAAGCTCGTTCGTCAACGTTGTAAACCTGGGAGATTTCCGTGCTCCTTTCGCTGTGATTTTCACAGCGGATGTCCCGGTTGAAAACCCCGTGCTGCTGAACTGCATTTCCGGTGCCAAGCTGCGGTTGATCACCAGCCTCTCCAAGGGCCAGCAGCTGAAAGTGTATCGGAATAACAATCAGCTGCTGGTCGAAAGGATCTCTGCCAGTGCCGTTGAGGACGCTTTGGCCTGCTTGGATGATGACAGCGACTTTTTCTATCTGGAATCCGGAGATAATCTGCTCAAAGCGGATGCCGACAGCGGTGCAGAAGATCTCCAGTGCAGTGTGACATTCAACGCTGCTTATATGGGGGTGTATCCAGATGACTTTTGACGTGATCGACCCTGCCACGCTGGAAACGATCCACCGGATCGAAAGCTGGAAATCCATGAGCTGGAAGCGGGGATACAATACAGACGGCAGATTTCTGCTGGAAGTCGAAAACACTGCAGAAAACGTCAGGCTCCTTGCCCCGGGGCAATATCTGCGAGAGCATGGCACAACCAACGCTGTC
Source organism: uncultured Faecalibacterium sp. (assembly GCA_934561485.1). Lineage (GTDB taxonomy): Bacteria > Bacillota > Clostridia > Oscillospirales > Ruminococcaceae > Faecalibacterium. Next base: position 25,444 of record CAKTGS010000003.1, on the reverse strand, counting down.
GTGCTTCGGGCCGCCTACAATGAAAGCGGCGGCAAAACGTGGGTCGTCACAGGCTATCCTTTGGCCGATTTGTGCCGACAGCGAGTCAGCACAACCGTCATCGCCCAGCAGGATGCAGAGACCGCTCTGAGGGCACTTTTTACAGAGTGTTTTGACGGCGGCCGTGCCATTACCGGCCTGACTTTGGATGACGCTGCCGGTATCGGCTTGACCTACACACAGCAGTTGAGTGGCAAAAGCCTGTATGATTATGCGCAAACCATCTGTCAGGCACTGGATATTGGATATCGGGTCCGAATGACCGGCAGCAACAAGCAGAAACGGTTGCTTTTCGGGTTGTACCGGCCGGAGCGCAACCCGAACCTCAAGTATCGGGTCGCTTACGGCAACCTGGAAAGCGTACAGATCAAACTGAGCGATGTGGACTATGCCAATGTCGCACTGGTGCTCGGTGCAGGTGAAGGAGCTTCCCGGGCGCAGGTGATTGTAGGCGATATCGGCAGTACAGGCGCGGATCGGCATGAAATCATCGTGGACGCCCGTGACATTCAGCCCGGCGATGGCGAATCTGCAACAGATAAAGCATATCTGGACCGCCTTGCCATGCGCGGTGTGGAAAAATTGCTGGAATGCAAGAAAGTGGACAGTCTGACCTTTGTACCTGCAGATGACCGTGCGCAACTGGGTGATATCGTCACCTGCATTGTGGACGGCGTCCGGCTGGAAGCTTCTGCTCGTGTAACAGAGATCGAATTGACAAGTAAAAACGGAGAACTCAGCCGTAAACTGACGGTAGGCACTCCAGTTATCCGAAGGAGATGATTTTTTGAGCAGCATCGTACTTTACCCGGCCAACGGCTACGACTTTGACGCCGCAGACGTGGCCGCCTACAATGCGCCCCGCACCAGCGGCGTCTACAGCTCGGACGAGGACTTTGTGGTCACGGCAGCAGGCGGCATGGACGTGACCGTCAGCGCCGGTCTGGGCTGGGTGCGCCCGGAGCGCTTTGCGGGTTACAGCATCGTCAAGAGGGACCCGGACACGATCACCCTGCCCCTGGCGGATGGCAGCCGCCCCCGCATCGACCGCATCGTGCTGCGGTATGACGCCGCCGCCCGGAAGGCCAGCCTGCAGGTGCTCACCGGCGATGCATCCAGCACCCCCACGGCACCGGCCATCACCCGCACCGCGCTGGTGTACGACCTGTGCCTGGCCGAGATCACCCGCCCGGCGGGCAGCACGGCCATCACCGCTGCCAACCTCACCGACACCCGCCTGGACGAGGACCTGTGCGGCGTCATGTCGGACGGCGTCACCGGCATCCCCACAGCCCAGCTGCTGGCCCAGGCCCGGGCGGTCATCAACGCCTTGGAGGAGACCGCCAGCCAGAGCGCCGAGGACGCCGCAGCCAGCGCCGGCAAGGCCGCAGGCAGCGAGCGTGCTGCAGCCGACAGCGCCCAAAACGCGGCTGCTTCCGAGGCCGCCGCCCTGCTGGCGGCAGAGGACGCGGCAGCATCCGCTGCCAGTATGACCGACAGCGTGACGTCCAGTGCAGACAACGCAAAGGCTGCCCAGACTGCCAAAGAGGGGGCCGAGCAGGCGGCTACAAACGCACAGTCCGAGCGGGCCGCCGCAGAGACAGCCCGCAAGCAGGCGGAAACGGCAGCGAAAAACTCCGCCAAGGCCGCCAAGGCCGCCCTGCAGGAAGCCGCCGACAGCGGTGCCTTCAAGGGCGACAAAGGAGACCCCGGACCCCAGGGTGAGACCGGCCCGCAAGGCGAGACCGGCGCGACCGGTGCCACCGGCCCGCAGGGAGCAACGGGTGCCACTGGTGCAACCGGCCCGCAGGGTCCTGCAGGCGCGGCAGCTGTGGTTTCCTGCAGCGGCAACTATGTGCGCTTCAACGGCGGTATCCAGATCTGTTTTGGATGGATGCAAGTTGATGCTGGGAGCTGGATTGCGTTTCCGGTTCCCTTTAATGCCACACCCGCCATTACTCTGACACGCGGTTATTCGATGTCGTTCCAGTCAACGAATAGAGTCGGACTTTGGTGTTACAATCAAAGCAAGACTGGCTTTAATGTGTCCGGTAATAGCCCCGACACCCAGACTGGAAAAGTTATTTACGGCTACTACATTGCCGTAGGCACGTGGGGATGAGGAAGGAGTTGCTTATGGAAATTACGATCGGAACTGCAATCTCAAAACCCGTGCAGACCCAGGCCCAGTGCGATGCCTACGCCGCCATGGCCCAGGCGGTCAATGCCCACAACGCCGCCTGCACCGTGGGCGATGTGCTGTGGACCATTGAGGACGGCGCGGACGCCTACACCGTGGCCGAGGACGGCACCGTGCCGGAGCCGGAAACCCCGGCCCCTGCTGCCGAAGATGACCTGGCCGCTTTGATGGTGGACCATGAATACCGCATCACCCTGCTGGAGCTGGGGGTTACCGACACCGATAACTGATAGGAGGACAAAACTATGTTGTATCGCACCTGCAAACGCCTGATCGAGCGCGGCCTGACCAATGGTCTGGCCGACAAACTGGACGTGCTCTTTGCCGCCGGACGCCTGACCGAGGACGAATACAAGGACCTGACCGAGCTGCTGGCCGAGGCGGAGAAGGGGGCGGCGGGTAATGCCTGAGATCATGGATGTATCCCGCTACCAGGGCGCCATCGACTGGGATAAGGTCAAGGCCAGCGGCAAGGTTGACGGCGTGATGATCCGCGCCATGGGCAACAGTGCCGATGGCAAGCCCAGCGCACCCTACGTGGACCCGCAGTTTGCCCGCAATTACGCCGAGTGCAAACGATTGGGCATCCCGGTGGGAGTGTATGGCTACTTCAAGGCGGCCACCCGCGCCGAGGCCGACAGAGAGCTGGCCTTGCTGAAACAGCAGCTCACCGGCAGGACCTTCGAGCTGCCGGTGGCGGTGGACATCGAGGACAAAGTGCAGCAGGCTCTGAACAAATCCGCGCTGACCGACCTTGTGGCCTACTGCCTGTCCACGGTGCAGAGCTGGGGCGTGTATGCCATGCTGTACACCGGGCTTTGGTTCGGGCAGACCTTTTTGTACATGGGCGGCGCGGCGCTCAATCCCTATGACGTCTGGCTGGCCGCCTACCGCACCCAGAAGCCCGCCCCCGGCTGGCCCTTTGGCATGTGGCAGTACACCAGCAAAGGCCGGGTGCCGGGTGTGAGCACCAATGTGGATCTGAGCCACGCATACAAGGACTATGTGGCCATCATCAAGCGCGCAGGGCTGGGCCGCGTAAAGGAGGGCTGACTCTATGAAAGACACCTTTTGTGCAGCCGTAGGAGCCATCGGCGCGGCCATTGCCAGCCTGTACGGCGGCTGGGATGCCGCGCTGCAGACGCTGATCATCTTTATGGCCATCGACTACATCACCGGCCTGATCGTGGCAGGCGTGTTCCACACCTCGCCCAAGAGCCGGACCGGGGCACTGGAAAGCCGCGCGGGCTGGAAGGGCCTGATCCGCAAGGGCGAGACCTTGCTGATCGTGCTGGTGGCCTGCCGCCTGGATGCCGTCATGGCAACCAGCTTTGTGCGGGACGCCGTAGTGATCGGCTTTGTCTGCAACGAAACCCTGAGCATCATCGAAAACGCTGGCCTGATGGGCCTGCCGATTCCGGCGGCGCTGACGAAGGCCGTGGACATTTTAAAGCAGCGCTCGGAAGAGCAGAAAGGAACCTGAACATGAACGCAAAAATCAATGTGAACCGCAACGTTTCCGCCGGTACCGTGGCACGCACGGCCGTGCTGGGCCTTGCCCTGGCGAATCAGATCCTCAGCGCCTGCGGCAAGCCGTTGCTGCCCATTGACAGCGAACAGCTGGAGCAGTGGGTAACGGCAGGCCTGACCTCGGCGGCAGCCCTCTGGGCGTGGTGGGAGAATAACTCTTTTACCAAAGAGGCGCTGGCGGCGGACAGCTACCTGGAAAGCCTGAAGAACAGCGTGCACTAACGCCCATACATAGCAACAGCCCCGGGAGCCATCTGGCCCTCGGGGCTGTTTTTGCGTTTATAACAGTTTTATCCGCCGCTGCCTTTCCAGCTGCGCCTGATAGATTCGGAGCAGCGCGGCCAGCTCAGCCAGCGTGGAGACGTAACATGGTTTGTCCGGGTCAATGATGATCGTTTCTTTCGGTTTTTCCTGATACATAATGGCCGCCTTTCAAAATCAAGCTGCAAAAGTGGGTTGCACAGTGGGTTTGCGCAAAAGAAAAGCACCCAAGAATCAACGTTCCTGGGTGCTATTTCTTGGTGGGCGCGGGTGGATTCGAACCACCGAAGCTGAAAGCAGCAGATTTACAGTCTGTCCCCATTGGCCACTCGGGAACACGCCCATATTCATTTGTGCGTCCTATGCCGGACGACTTGCTTATTTTAGCATGAAACACTGGATTTGTCAACTGCTTTTTTCGGCTTTTTTTCTGTGCCGGAACCGCTTCTGCCGGGAGAAGGGCACTGCCGGGCAGAAAGCGTGTGGACTTTGCAGTGGGCAGCGGGGGGAAAACAAGCCCGGAAGCGCAGAAAAACACGGCATGGTGCAGCTGCAGGAGAGAACCCCGAAACGAAAGGCTGTTCCGGCATGACAATGCAAGAATGCTGTGCCCGGGTGGCAGAGCAGCACCGGATCATCATGGCGGCCATCCGGGCACTGGACTGAGCCGATCTCTTTTCACAAACCAAAACAGGTGCGGCATCCACCCTTTGCCGGAGCGGGCCGCACCTGTTTTTCAGCGCAGTTTTTTGCGGGTCTCGTAGTCCTTCAGGGCGCTCAGGGCCTCCGGGGCAAGGGGCACCAGCGCCAGCATATTGAAAATGGTCATCAGGCCGATGCCCACATCGCCCAGATCCCACACCACCGTGTAGGCCTGCATACCGCCGATCAGCAGCATAGCCAGCGCGATCAGCTTGTACAGGGTCTGGCTCCACCAGTTGTCGCCGCACAGATAGGCCACGTTGCCGCGGGCATAGTACAGCACGCCCAGAAAGGTGGAAAAGCTGAACAGCGCCAGGATCACCGCAATGAACACGGTGCCAAAAGCACCCAGATGGTACTGCATGGCGGCCTGCAGCAGGTCCATACCGGCCAGCCCGGCGGTGAGGTCCTGCGGCACCAGCAGCATCAGAAATGCGGTGCAGCTGCAAAGGATCACGGTGTCGATCAGCACGCCCAGCGCCTGCACAAAGCCCATTTTGACCGGGTCATCGCATTCGGCGGCGGCCGCTGCGCAGGGGGCTGAGCCGCTGCCGGCTTCGTTGGAGAACAGCCCGCGCTTGACGCCGTTCATCAGCACGGCACCAAAACCGCCTGCTGCGGCCTGCCGCAGGCCAAAGGCCTCGGCAAAAATGCGGCCCAGCACAGCGGGCAGCTGCCGGAAGTTGACCGCCACAATGCCCACCGTGAGCACAAAATAGCACACGGCCATAACGGGCACCATCACGTCCAGGCTTTTCACGGTGGCGTTCTTGCGCAGCATGATGAGGGCAGCCAGCGCGGTGAGCACCAAAGTGGTGGTCAGCGGCGGAATATGGAACGCATTTTCAAAGGCGGAACTCACTGAGTTGGAAATCACCTGGCTGATGCCGCACCAGCAGATCAGGCCGGACACCGCAAACAGGGCTGCGCACACCGAGCGCCGGAGCGGTCTGCCGCGTTTGCGCTCGGCCAGAACATGCAGGTAGTAGGCGGGGCCGCCGCGCCAGCCGCCGTAAAGCGGGTCGGGCTGGCGGTATTTCTGGGCCAGGGTGGATTCGATGAAGGACGTGGATGCGCCCAGCAGGGCTGTGACCCACATCCAGAACACCGCCCCGGCACCACCGGCGGAAACCGCAGCCACAACGCCCACCAAATTGCCCATGCCCACGCGGGTGGCGGTGGAAATGACCAGCGTCTGGAACGAAGAAAGCCCGGTGCTGCTGTTGTTTTTCTCGCACACGGCGGCGATCATATCCCGGAACAGGCGCACCGGCAGCAGCCGGGTGTGCAGGGTAAACCAGATCCCGGCCGAAAACAGCAGCACCACCATAAAGGAGATGCCAATGCCGCCGCCCAGCGGCAGTGTGAACAGATCGCCCCAGAGCAGGCGATATACGGACTCGATGAGATGGACCAGCAAGGCAGGTTCCTCCTGTGTGTCGGGTGAATGATGCGTTGACTTTATTATAGTACAGCACAGAAGAATTGTAAAATCCAAAATATTGATCGAAATAATCGATAGAACAGAATGACAGAACCGGGTCCGGGCACGCAAAAAAGCCGTCCGGTGAGCAAAACCGGGCGGCGGAGGAAGAACGCTGTTTTAGATGATCTGTTCGGACAGGGCCTTCAGCTCTCTGCATTCGGCCTCGATGTCCTCGGCCCCGAAGATGGCGCTGACCAGTGCCACGCCGTCCACGCCGGAGCCTTTGAGCTGCAGGATGTTCTCCTTGTGGATGCCGCCAATGGCCACCACCGGGATGTCCACAGCGGCGCAGATGGCCTGCAGGGTCTCGCGGGGCAGCACATTCACATCCGTCTTGGTGTGGGTGGCAAAAGCAGCCCCCACGCCAAGGCAGTCGGCACCGTTCTTCACGGCTTCCAGGGCTTCGGCCACGCTGTGCACGGATACGCCGATCATCATTCCACCGCCCACCCGGGCACGCACCTGGGCGGCGGCCATGTCCTCCTGGCCCACATGCACGCCCTCGGCATGGCACTGAATGGCGATGTCCACGTTGTCGTTCACAAAAAACGGCACCCCGTACCGCTGGCACAGTGCGTGAATTTCAAGGGCTTCCTGCAGAAAGGCCGCATCGTCCAGCTCCTTTTCCCGCAGCTGCACGCAGGTGGCACCGCCCTTCAGGGCACATTCTACCTGCTGGTACAGGGTCTGTCTGCCCACCCAGGCACGGTCGGTCACGGCATATAACAGCATGGTATGCTTATCGCACTTCATAGTTTGCACCTTTCTCCAGTTGCTCGGGGGTCATGTTGTAAATGGCATCCAGAATGTAATTACGGTAGGTGGCATTGCCGTCCAATGCCGTCAGCCGCTTGTGGGCGATCTCTCCGGCCAGCCCCATGGCGCACACGGCGGCAGCTGCCGCTTTCAGCGGCTCGGCGGGGTTAGCAGCGGCAAAGGCGGCCGTCAGGGCCGAAAGCTGGCACCCGGTGCCGGTGATGCTGCTCATCATGGGGTGGCCGTTGCGGATGCAGTAAGCGGTGTCGGCATCGGCCACAACGTCAATGGCACCGGTAATGGCGACCACCGCACCGGTCCGGGCGGAAAAGGCCTTGGCAAAGGCCACAGCGCTGTCCAGATTTTCTTCGGTCACTTTGTCAGATACATCGGCGTCCACGCCCTTGGTGGTGCCGCTGCCGGAAGCCAGGGTCTTGATCTCCGAGATGTTGCCCCGGAGAATGGTGGGCTTTACTTCCTGCAGCAGGCGCAGGGCCGTGTCGGTGCGCAGGCGGGAAGCACCGGCTCCCACGGGGTCCAGCACCACAGGGCGCCCCAGCTGGCGGGCCTTTTTGCCGGCCAGCAGCATGGCAGGAATGGTGCGGCTGTTCAGGGTGCCGATGTTGAGGTTCAGCGCGGCACAGAGGGAAGTGATCTCTTCCACCTCGGCGGCATCGTCCGCCATGATGGGGGAAGCCCCGCAGGCCAGCACCATGTTGGCGCAGTCGTTCACGGTGACGTAGTTGGTGATGTTGTGTACCAGCGGGCAGGTGTGGCGCAGGGTCTCAAATGCTTCAGCAAACATGGGGCACCTCCGGTCAGGAAAGGCTGGACTGCATATTGCGCAGCGCGCCGGAACGCTGCAGGCTGAACACCAACACGCCCGCAATCACGGCGCCCACGGCGGTGGAGATCAAGAAAGGCACGATGTAGGCGTAAAAGGCAATATCACCGGCGCTTTTGCCCATCAGGAAGATGGCCACCGGGTAGGCAGACAGGCCGCCCAGCACACTGGTGCCGAATACTTCGCCCACCACCGTGGCCAGCAGATTTTTGGTTTTGTGGTACACCAAACCGCACAGGAACGCACCAAACATGCTGCCCGGGAAGGCCATCAGGCTGCCCAGGCCCAGCAGGTTGCGCAGCAGGGAAGCCGCAAAGGCTACGCCTACGCCCCACCACGGCCCCAGCAGAACGGCGCACAGCACGTTGACCATGTGCTGCACCGGTGCGCATTTGCTGCCGAACATCGGAAAGCTGAACACGCTGCCCACCACGCACAGGGCACAGAACATACCGGCCAGGGCAAGCTTTTTCACCGAAGAGTTTTTCATAAAAATCAGGCTCCTTTTCCACAACAGGCGGCAGCGGCTGTCATGCACAGATGCAGCGCCCCCGCAAAACAAACACCCTGTGCCCGGCGGGTACAGGTACGGAAGGTTCGGTCGAAGCTTGCTGGCTTCCTCTCACGCCGGAACACGGCTTCCCATCGCTGCATTCGTTCAGGCTCAGGGCGCTCCCCCTCAGCCCGCTGCGGTCTGCCCGCAGGGTGCCTCACTTTCTGCAAAGAATACAAACAAAAACAGGAGGGACCTGCAGCGGCTCCTCCTGAAAGAATCATGCAAGATGACTTCCTACGGCGGCATTATCCGCATCAGGTAAAGGGTCGAAGCGGTTCTGCTTCCTCTCAGCCTGTTCCACAAGCTCCCCTGTATTTGACTGTTTTGTATTGTACACCCGCTGCGCGCAAATTGCAAGGGGTCAGATCAGGATGCCGCTGCAGTGGTCGATCTCGTGCTGGATGATCTGGGCGGTCCAGCCGGTAAAGGTCTTGATGCGGGGCTTGCCCTCGGCGGTCTCATACTGTACCTTGATGCTCTGCCAGCGCCTGGTTTTGCGCACCCCTTCCAGCGAAAGGCAGCCTTCCTCGGTTTCATAAGGACCGGACTTTTTCAGGATGACCGGGTTGAACAGCACCAGGTAGCCGTTCTCGGCTTCCACGGCGATAATGCATTTTGCCACGCCGATCATGTTGGCAGCCATGCCCACACAGCCATCGGCGTGAGCGGCCAGGGTCTCCAGCAGGTCGCGGGCGGTGTCGGCATCGGCGGCCGTGGCCGGAGCGGATCTCTGGGCCAGAAAAAGGGGGTCGTGTACAATGGGACGGATCATAAAAATACCTCGTTCAGATCGTGGGAAATGTTACTGCGGTCATTGGCCTTTGGGCGGGGGTATGGTATACTGAAACACAAGAAAAAGCAGCAGGGGATCGCACAGATGAAACACAACAACAAACAATTGCAGAAGATCGGGGCCGTTCTGTTCTGGCTGGCGGTGTGGCAGTGCGCTGCCGCCGCCATCGGGCAGGAAGTGTTTTTGGTGTCTCCGGTGCAGGCGCTGCGCACGCTGGTGCAGCTGCTGCCCCAGGCTGATTTCTGGCACCGGGTGGGGTTCAGCTCCGGGCGCATCCTGCTGGGGTTCGGGCTGGGGGCGGGGTGCAGCATTGTGCTGGCGGTGCTGGCCGAGGTACTGCCCGCCGCCGAAGCCCTGCTGGCCCCGGTGATGCAGCTGGTCAAGGCTACGCCGGTGGCAAGCTTTATCATTCTGGCCCTGGTGTGGGTGCGGGGAGCGTCCCTTTCGGTGCTCATCAGCTTTTTGATGGTGCTGCCGGTATTGTACGGGGCAGTGCGCACCGGCATCCGCGCAGCGGACCCGCAGCTGCTGGAAATGGCAAAGGTGTTCCGCCTGCCATTGGGCCGCAGGCTGCGGGCGGTATGGCTGCCGGCGGTGCTGCCGGCCTTCCGGCAGGGGTGCAGTACGGCGCTGGGCATCTGCTGGAAAAGCGGTGTGGCGGCTGAGGTCATCGGCCTGCCCAACGGCAGCATCGGCGATGCGCTGTACCGTGCCAAGATCACCTTGTCCACCGGGGAGCTGTTCGCCTGGACCTTTGTCATCATCGTGCTCAGCGCCGCTTTTGAAAAGCTGTTCCTGCTGCTGCTGGACCGGCTGAGCGCTGCGCTGCTGGGAGAGGAGGATGCCGTGTGCTGAAGATCGAACATCTGCAGAAGAGCTTTGGCGGGCACCTGCTGTTCCGGGACCTGAACCTGCAGGTGGACGGCCCGGCGGTGCTGTGGGCACCCAGCGGGTGGGGCAAAACCACCCTGCTGCGCATCCTTATGGGACTGGAAATGCCGGACGGCGGCGCTGTGCAGGGAGCGGGCCGCATCGGGGCGGTGTTCCAGGAGGACCGGCTCTGCCCGCAGCTGACGGCGGTGCAGAACGTCTGCCTGGTGCTGCCGGGCCGGGAAGCGGACTGCCGGGCGCAGGTCCTGCAGGATTTTTTGCGGCTTGGCATGGACGAGACCGCCTGCAGCCTGCCGGCACGCCGGCTCAGCGGCGGGCAGAAGCGCCGTACCGCCCTGCTGCGGGCGCTGTGGGCACCCAGCGATACCCTGCTGCTGGACGAACCGTTTACCGGCATGGACCCGGACACTTTGGACAAGGCGGCCTGCCTGCTGAAGGAGCGCTGCGGGAACCGCCCGGTGCTGCTGGCTACCCACGACCGCGCCGCCATTGAAGCCCTGGGCTGGCCGGTGATCCGGCTGGCAGAGTGAGGCAGGACGGGGGAAAGCTCTCGGTATGCAGCCCGATGTTGACTTTACAGCAGCTCGGCCAGAATGCTGTTTTGCACGATCAGCCCGGCGGGGGTCAGGGCAAGGGTCTGTCCGTCAAAGGAAGCATAACCGCTTTTCACGCAGTTTTGCACAAAGGCCCGCTGCGCGGTGGAAAACTGCTTGCCGTACAGTGCCTTGTACCGGGCCAGGTCCAGCCCTTTGCGCAGGCGCAGCTGCAAAATGAGATAATCCTCGGCTCCGCAGCTGCCGTCTATGACCGGGGCGGCGGCATCCTGCAGAAAGGCCGCGGTGTCGGCGGGGTAATAGAACCGCTTACCGCCCATGCAGGAGTGCGCTGCCGGGCCAAGGCCCAGGTAATCGCCGCAGTCCCAGTAGATCAGGTTGTGCTTTCCTTCATAGCCGGGTCTGGCAAAGTTGGAGATCTCGTACTGCCGGTAGCCGTGGTGCTCCAGCTGCTCTACGGCGTACAGGTAAAAATCGGCGGCTTCATCGCCAGTGGGCAGGCCCTCCGGCGGGTGTTTGCCAAAGGCAGAATCCGGCTCGATCTTCAACAGGTAGGCCGAGATGTGCACGGCACCTCCGGCCTCGATCAGCTCCAGCGTCTCGTCAAACTCGGCCTGCGTATAATGGGGCAGGGCCAGCATGATGTCGCCGCTGATGTTTTCAAACCCGGCGCGGCGGGCGGCAGCAAAGGCCAGGCGCGCCTGCTTGGCATTGTGGGGGCGGCCCAGGGTGCGCAGCTGGCTGTCCCGGGCGGACTGCACCCCGAAGGAAATACGGTTCACCCCCGCTGCACGGCACCCGGCCAGACTGGCTTCGTCCACGGTTTCGGGGTTGGCTTCCAGCGTGATCTCGGCCCCGGGTACCGGGGCGGCGGCCCGGATCAGCCGCTCTGCCTGCTGCGGGGTGAGCAGGCTGGGGGTGCCGCCGCCGAAATATACCGTGTCCGGCCGCAGGGGACTGTCCGGCGCAAAGCGGTGCAGCTCCCGCAGAAGAGCGTCCACATAGGCGTCCGGCACGCCCCGCTCCCCGGGGTGAGAATAGAAATCGCAGTACCGGCATTTGGAAAAACAGTAGGGAATGTGCAGATAAAGTCCGAGAGACATACAAAATCACAGCCTTTTTCATGAAACGTTCATTTCTATGCAGTATACTATATTCCGTAGACCGGAGCAAGGCTGAGAAGCCTGCACCCACGGAAATTGATTTTTGCAGCTTCCCCCGACCGGGGGAAGCCTTCATTCGGAAAATTGATTTCCATGGTCCGCATCGCTCCGGTGGAATGAGAATGGAGGAGATCCACGATGGATTACAACAACTACGATCGCGGTTATACCGAGCCTGCCATGACTTCGGCTGATTATATGACCCGCACTTACCGCTGGATGGCCTGCGGCCTGCTGGTGACCTTTGCGGCGGCCTTTATTACCGCCGCCACCCCGCTGCTGTATGTGGTCAACTCGCTGTATCTGCTGTTTACCATTGCCGAGCTGGCGCTGGTGTTTGTGCTCAGCTCCCGCGTGCAGAACATGTCGGTGGGCGCGGCTCGTGCCGTGTTCCTGGGCTATGCACTGCTCAACGGCATGGTACTGAGCTATTACTTCATTGCGTTCTCGGTGGGCACCCTGGTGCTGGCCTTCCTGGCCACTGCCGTGTACTTCGGCCTGATGGCCGCCTACGGCACCACCACCCACAGGGATCTTTCCGGCTGGGGCCCCAAGCTGATGATGGGCCTGGTGGCTCTGCTGATCACCGGTGTGGTGGGCATGTTCTTCGGCATGGGCTTTGGCACCACGGTGCTGTACAGCGGCATCGGCCTGGTGGTGTTCATGCTGCTGACCGCCTACGATACCCAGAAACTGAGCCAGATGTACTCCTACTATGCAGGGGACAGCGAGCTGGCTGAAAAGGCTTCCATTTACGGTGCCCTGACGCTGTATCTGGACTTCATCAACATCTTCCTGTATGTGGTGCGCCTGCTGGGCATGAACAGCCGCAGCCGCCGCAATTGATCGTTTTTAAAAATCTTCGGGCCGCCGCAGAGCCGGGTGCTTTGCGGCGGCCTTTTTGTGCGCAGAAATAAAATTTGCAACTTATTTGCATTTTGGGGTTGCATTCGGGGCACCGTTCGTGTATAATCATTCCTGCACGAAAATGCAAACTGATTGCAATTTGTTGAAATGAAGCCGCACAAAGCGGTTTTTGGAGCGTATATGGAACTGTTTTTGGACGTTTTGGGCGAGAGCGCGGTGGATACCGTCAAGATGCTGCCCTTCCTCTTTCTGGCTTATCTGCTGATCGAATACATCGAGACCCGCCACGGCGAGCGCATCGAGACCCTGCTGGCCGGGGGCGGGCGCTGGGGCGCGGTGCCGGGGGCACTGCTGGGCTGTGTGCCGCAGTGCGGTTTCTCGGCCATTGCAGCCAACTTCTACTCCTCCCGGGTCATCACTCTGGGCACCCTGATGGCGGTGCTGCTGGCCACCAGCGATGAGGCCATTCCGCTGCTGGTGTCCATGCCGGCCTACTGGAACAAGCTGGTGCTGCTCATGGTCATCAAGGTGGTATATGCCATTGTGGTGGGCTTTGTGCTGGATTTTGTGCTGCGGGGGGTTCTGCCCAAAAGCCTGCGGGGCGGCTACACCGGCCATGCGGACGAGGTAGACTGCCACGAGGAACACAGCGATGAAGAGGGCAAGCCGGCTCCCATCTGGAAGGCTGCCCTGCGCCACACATTGGAGATCTTTGTGTTCATCTTTGCGTTCAGCCTGGTGTTCGGCCTGATCGTGGAAGGTGTGGGCGAGGACGTATTCGCCGAGGTGCTAGGCGGCATGGGCTTCTTCCAGCCGGTGGTGGCCGCCCTGGTGGGCCTGATCCCCAACTGCGCCGCCAGCGTGCTGCTGACCCAGCTGTATGTGGAAGGTGCACTGCGCTTTTCCAGCCTGGTGGCGGGCCTGTGCACCGGTGCCGGTGTGGGCCTGGCCGTGCTGTGGCGCACCAACCCTTCCTGGAAGCAGAACCTGTTCATCACCGGCCTGACCTGGGCCGCCGGTGCCTTTGTGGGCGTGGCAATGCAGGTAGTCGTGGCGGTGTTTGCCTGATAAAAAATGGCTGCGTGAGCCGCTCCGGAGTTTCCCGGGGCGGCTTTTTTGCGTAACGGGTGCGCCCTCTCAGGTGCTGACGCATCCGTTCTTTCAAAGGGGAAAGGGCGCGTTCTTTTTGCAAAAAAATTCCCACAGCCCTTTGAAATATGGTATACTGGTAAAAAATCCGAGTTACAGGGGAGAAGAAGATGCAATACAAGATTCTGGCAAGCGATTACGACAATACGCTGGTGCCGTTTGGCGAGGGTCAGCCCCGCCCGGCGGTGGTAAAGGCGGTAAAAAAGCTGCAGGCCGCCGGGGGCAAGTTCGTGCTCAGCACCGGCCGCGCCTACCCCTGCATCAGCCTGAAAGGCCAGCTGGGCGGCATCCGGTTCGACTATGCCATTACCTGCAACGGGGCCTGCGTCACCGACCGGAACGGTGCCATTGTGGCCGAGCATCCGCTGACCAATGAGGAAATGTATGCGCTGGTGGACTTCTGCGAAGATTACAACTACCCGCTGCAGTTCAACTTCCGGGATGCCTGCTATGCTTACTGCGAGTACGAGTATCTGCATGCAGGGTTTGTGCGCATGAACAGCAAAGGGCTGGACTGCCTGGACGGCGAGGACCAGGACCGCCATCTGATCGACATGCCCCACGCCGCTTTTGCTGCCATGCCGCCGGAGCGGGTGGCGGACTTCAACGCAAAATACGGCCACCTGGGCCTGCACTGGATGATGGTGGGTGCCAAAAATGCCGAGGGCTACTGCTATTACGACATCGTGCGCGGCGGCATTGATAAGGGCGTGGGCCTGGCGGATCTGTGCGAAAAAATGGGCCTGACCCTGGCGGAAGCCGTGGCGGTGGGCGACTCCGCCAACGACCTGGGAATGCTGAAGGCAGCGGGGCTTGGCTGCTGCATGGACAATGGCACCGCAGAAGCCAAAGCTGCCGCCGACCGTGTGATCGGCGATGTGCGGGAGGACGGCGTGGCCGCCCTGATCGAAGAACTGTGGTTTGACGGCCCCCGTGCAGAGCCTTCCGGCCAGGACCTGGGGTCTGCCTGGAGCACCATTGAAAGTGTGGGACGGAAATGAGCTTTGCGCCGGTGTACAACGCGCAGAGCCGGGCGCTGATCCTGGGCACCTGGCCCAGCCCCAAAAGCCGGGAAATGGCATTTTACTACGGCCACCCGCAGAACCGCTTCTGGCCCATGCTGGCTGCCCTCACCGGGGAGCCGGTGCCAGCCCGGGAGGACATTGAAGCCAAAAAGCAGATCATCCTGCGCCATGGGCTGGCATTGTGGGACACCCTGGAACGCTGCACCATCACCGGGGCATCGGATGCGTCCATCAAAGACGTGGTGCCCAACGACATTGCCGCCCTGCTGCAGAAAGCACCCATCCAGGCTGTGTTCTGCAATGGGGCAGCGGCCTATAAGATCTATATAAAGTATCTGCAGCCGGTGTCCGGCATTGCCGCAGTCCGGCTGCCCAGCACCAGCCCTGCCAACGCGGCCTGCCGCCCGGACAAACTGCAGGCGGTGTGGGGCGCGGCGCTGGCTCCGTGGATCGTGGGCAAATCATGACCAGGCTGTAAAATCTTCATAAACCCCTTGCGTTTTTTGCAAAGGGCTGTATTATGGATAACAAAGGGGGAAATTCCCCCGGAAGAGGAGAAACGACCATGAGCAAGATCATCCGCACCCAGAAGCCCAGTGTGCTGCCGTTTTATGCGGCGGCGCTGGTGTTCGTGGTGCTGTGTGCGGTGCTGCCGGTCTACCGGCTGTGGGCACTGCTGGTGGCGCTGGGCGGTGCCGCCGTGGCCTTTGGCGCAGCGAAGAGGATCTGCCCGCCCCGCGTGGTGGAAACGGAAGTGCCCTTCCACACCGGCGTGGAGGATGTGGATTCCATGCTGACCGACATCCAGAAGCAGCTGGACACCCTGCACGCGCTGAACGAAGCACTGCCGGACCCGCAGCTGTCCGCCGCCATGACCCGCATGGAAAAGGCGGGCCGCTCCATTGTGGAAGCGGTGGAAGCCAACCCCGCCAAGGCCAAGCAGGTGCGCCGGTTTGCCAACTACTACCTGCCGGACGCCGTGAATGTGCTGCAGCAGTATGCCAAGCTGGCGAAGCAGGGGGTGCGCGGCGAGAACGCGGCATCCATCCGAGCCGAGGTGGAGCACAACGCGGTCTCCATTGCCACCGCCTTTGAAAACCAGCTGGATGCCCTGTATGCTGCCGAGAGCATGGACCTCTCGGCAGACCTGACCGTGCTGCAGAACATGCTGAAAGGGCAGGGCTTGAACTGATAATGAAAAAAGCGCCCTCTCAGGCCGCATCAGCGACAAAGCGGGGAATGCGGCGTTGCGTGAGCAATGACGGAGAGGGCGAGGACGCTAACCGTTGATTTGGAAAGGAAGGAATCTCTTATGGCAGACAATACGTTCAACTTTGATCTCGATGCCCCCGCCGTTCCCAGCCTGACGCTGGACCCTGCCCCGGCTGCGGCAGAAACCGCAAAGCAGCCGGAACCGGCCGCTGCTCCGGAAGCCCAGGTGAACCTGACCCCGGAAGAGCAGGCCATGGTGGACCAGTTTGCAGAAAAGATCGACATCACCAACAGCCAGCAGGTGCTGCAGTACGGCTCGGCCTGCCAGAAGAAGATTGGTGACTTCTCTGAAGCGGCCCTCTCCAAGGTGGCCACCAAGGATCTGGGAGAAGTGGGCGATATGATCACAGGCCTGATCGGCGAGCTGAAGAGCTTTGACGCCAACGAAGAGCAGCAGAAGGGCATTCTGGGCTTCTTTAAAAAGAAGGGCAACGAGCTGGAGGCCCTCAAGACCAAATACAACAAGGCCGAGACCAATGTGGAAAACATCCAGTCCATGCTGGAAGCCCATCAGGTGCAGCTGCTCAAGGACATTGCCATGCTGGATAAGATGTACGAGCTGAACATGGCCTATTTCAAGGAACTGAGCATGTACATTCTGGCTGGCAAAAAGAAGCTGGCGGATGTGCGCGCCCACGAGCTGCAGCAGGCCATGGACAAGGCCAAGGCGTCCGGCCTGCCGGAAGATGCCCAGGCCGCCCGCGATCTGGCTGACCAGTGCGAGCGCTTTGAAAAGAAGCTGTACGATCTGGAGCTGACCCGCAACATCAGCCTGCAGATGGGCCCCCAGATCCGCCTGCTGCAGAACAACAACACCATGATGGCCGAGAAGATCCAGTCTACCATCGTGAACACCATCCCCCTGTGGAAGAACCAGATGGTGCTGGCCCTGGGCCTGGCCCACAGCCAGCAGGCCATGCAGGCCGAGCGTGCCGTGACCGACATGACCAACGACCTGCTCAAGAAGAACGCCGAGGCGCTCAAGCTGGGCACCATCGAGACCGCCAAGGAGAGCCAGCGCGGCGTGGTGGACATCGAGACCCTGCAGCAGACCAACAAGAGCCTGATCGAGACCCTGGACGAGCTGAACAAGATCCAGAACGAGGGCCGCGCAAAGCGCGCTGCCGCCGAGCAGGAGCTGACCCGTATCGAGGACGAGTTGAAGGCAAAGATGATGGAGATCCGGAGCTGATATGGCAAACGCAGATTTTTCCCAGAACCAATCCCAGGGCAGCACGGCCGGCGGCTTTGACGCGGGCAGCTACCGCGAAAAAGCCGCCCCGGAGCAGGCGGTGCGCCTGACCCCGCTGCAGCAGAAGCTGGCCGGGCTGGAAGCAAAGCTGCCCGGAGCATTGCGCACGCAGGCCGCCGCTCTGGCGTTGAGCGTGGTGCTGATGCTGGCGGCCTTTGTGGGCTTTGGCGGCGCAAAAGTGCGCGGAAAGTACAACGAAGCCCGCCAGTGGTTTACGGTGGGCGTGGCCGCTGACAACGGCTACAACCTGAACGAGGAACTGACCACCCGCATGAATACGGCGGCCAACGTCATCACCACCGGCAGCAATACGCTGGGGGCCGACAGCGCCGAGGTGCAGGCCGCACAGACGGCCCTGAGCGACTTTTCGGCCTGCCTGGAAGCGGTGCAGAACGGCGGTAAGAGCCAGGCGCTGACCTCGCTTTCCTACTACAACGGCAGTGCCATGCACGCGCTGTACCAGACCAACGAAGTGCTGGGCCGCGCCATTGACCAGCTCTATGCCAAGCTGCAGGAGCAGGCCGCCGACCCCATGAAGATGGGAGCGGTGCAGGGCCAGTACGGCCAGTTCAACAGTGCGGGCACCATTCTTGGCACCCTGCAGTACAACACTGCCGTGTATGAATATCAGACAGAAGTCGGCGGGTTCCCGGCCAATGTGCTGGGCAGCCTGTTCGGCGTGAAGGAGGTTGAAACCTTCGCATGAAAAATTGGAAAAAACGTTTTGGCGCTCTGGTGCTGGTTCTTGCGTTGACCCTTGCGGTGCTCTGCCCGGCGGCTCTGGCCGCATCGGCCAGCCTGCCGGAACTGCCCGCCGACCAGTGTGTGGTGGATGATGCTGGCATTCTGAGCAGCAGCACCGTGCAGACCATCACCGACCTGAATGCCCAGCTGCAGAGCAGCTGCCAAGGAGCACAAATTGGTGTGCTGACCGTGGACTACACCGGAAATCTTTCCACCGAGGAATACGCAGTGGAAGCGGCCAATGCCTGGGGCATCGGCTCTTCCGGCGAGAACAACGGTGTGCTGATCCTGCTGGTGATGGAGTCCCAGCTGTATGACGATGGCGACTATTATCTTGCCACCGGCGATGGCTTCCGCAACACAGAGCTGGAGCGGCAGGTCAGCACCATTGCTCAGACCATGGAGGACGACTTTGCCGCGCAGGACTATGACGCGGCGGTGGTGACCTGTGCCCGCAATGTGGCCGATACCATTGCCCAGGTGTACAACACCAGCCTGAGCAGCGGCGGCAATGACGCTTCTTATGACGATGCGCCCGTCCAGAACGGGGACAGCGCAGGCAGCCTGCTGCTGGAGCTGTTTACCGTGATCGTCAGTTTTGTGCTGCTTGCCATCATCCTGGGCGTGCTCATTTACACCTTCTCCCGCCCGCTGCTGTGGTGCTTTGGCGGCCCCTGGCACAGAGGCCCCCGCCCGCCCCGCGGGCCGCACAATCCGCCGCCCCCTCCGGGCGGTTTCGGCGGCCCTTACTACGGCGGCGGCCCGCGCCGTGATCCGCCGCGGCGCACCCCGCCCCGCAGCAGCCCCCCGCGCAGCGGCGGTGGTTTTGGCGGCGGCTCCTTTGGCGGTGGGTCCTTCGGCGGCATGGGCGGCGGCAGCTTCCATGGCGGCGGCGGCGGACGCGGCCGTTGATGGAAACAGAATCGGAATTAAACGGGAACTGCTGCAGACGATTGGCTGCAGCAGTTCTCTTTTTGCTCTTTTATCGTGAACGAAATTCATTTGACAAAATACTTTTGGTAACCTATACTGGATACCATCACGCAGAACGCCAGAAAAAGGGCAAGCCGCCCGCAGGCCGTGCCTCCGGAACAGTAGGGCCGGGAAACAAGGAAAAGGAAGTATTTGTCATGTTGACGTTGGATAAGATCTACCATGCCGCTTTTGTGCTCAAGGACGTTGCCCGCCGCACCGACCTGATCGAAGCACCCAAGCTTTCCAAAGACTGCCAGCTTTACCTCAAAACCGAAAACCTGCAGGCCACCGGCAGCTTTAAAGTGCGCGGTGCCTACTACAAGATCAGCCAGCTTTCGCCGGAAGAAAGCGCCAAGGGCGTCATTGCCTGCTCGGCCGGCAACCATGCGCAGGGTGTGGCGCTGGCCGCCACCCGCCGTGGCATCAAGAGCATTGTCTGTATGCCGGACGGTGCGCCCATCATGAAGGTGGAAAGCACCAAGAACCTGGGGGCCGAGGTGTGCTTGGTGCCCGGCACCTACGATGACGCCCACGACAAGGCCGTGGAGCTGCAGGAAGAGACCGGCATGACCTTCATCCACCCCTATGACGATGAACAGGTCATTGCAGGCCAGGGCACCATCGGCCTGGAAATTCTGGATCAGCTGCCGGATCTGGATGCAGTCATCGTGCCGGTGGGCGGCGGCGGCCTGATCTCTGGCGTGGCCTTTGCCATCAAGAGCCTGCGCCCGGAAGTAAAGGTGTACGGCGTTCAGGCCGAAGGCGCACCCAGCATGTACCGCAGCCTGCACGAGCACAAGTATCAGACCCTGAAGGCGGCTTCCACCTTTGCGGACGGCATTCAGGTCAAGACCCCCGGTGAGCTGACTTACCAGCTCTGCGAGCAGTACGTGGACGACATTGTGACCGTGAGCGAGGACGAGACCGCAGCCGCCATCCTTTCGCTGATGGAAAACCAGAAGCTGGTGGCGGAAGGTGCCGGTGCCGTGCCGGTGGCGGCAGCCCTGTTCCGCAAGCTGCCCATCGAGGGCAAAAAGGTGGTGTGTGTGGTTTCCGGCGGCAACATTGATGTGAACATCCTCAACCGCGTGATCACCCGCGGTCTGGTGATGAGCGGCCGCAAGGCAAACCTGACCATCGCTCTGGAGGACAAACCCGGCCAGCTGGAAAAGGTGGCCCAGGTGGTTGCCCGCTGCGGCAGCAATGTGGTGTCGGTGCTGCACGATGGCTCTGACCCCAACATGCCCATTTCCAGCTGCTTCCTGAAGTTGGCCCTGGAAACCCGCGACCACGCCCAGATCGAGCAGATCCGCGAGGAACTGACCAAAGAGGGTTTCCAACTGGTGAGCGAGAGAGTATAATAAGGACAATGGAACGATTTGGAATAGCCAGAGCGAAGCGAAGGCTGTTTTACAGCAGTCTGCGTTTTAATGCACAAACAGCATCCGCAAACGGCATGTCGCAAATATGCCGTTTTGATCGACACTGTTTTTGAAAACTGCGATAAATCGTGATCTTATAACAAAGGAGAATCGTTATGAAAGTCGTATCCACTTCCAAGGCCCCGGCGGCCATCGGCCCCTACAGCCAGGCCATTGACCTGGGCAATATGGTGTTTGTGTCCGGCCAGATCCCGGTGGACCCCGCTACCGGCAAAATGGCCGATACCGTGGAAGAGCAGGCTGCCCAAAGCCTGGCAAACCTCAAAGCTATTCTGGCCGAGGCCGGCCTGACCATGGCAAACGTGGTCAAGACTGTGATCTTCCTGGCCGACATCAACGATTTTGCCGCCGTGAACGCCGTGTATGCCAAGGCCTTTGCCGAGCCGTTCCCGGCCCGCAGCTGTGTGCAGGTGGCAGCCATTCCCAAGGGCGCCAAGCTGGAGATCGAGTGCATCGCTGTGCGGGACTGAGCGAAAAAATAAGATAAGAAAGCGGGACACCGGAGCATCTGCGGATGCTTCGGTGTCCCGCTTTTTTGGAGAATATTCGGAAAAAAACGGTGCTTTTACTTCTGCACACCGGCCTCGCACTGCTCAATGAACTGCTTGGCCACACGGGGACTGCGGCCGCCGGCACGGATGGCAAAGGCTTCAGCCTTGACCAGCAGCTGGTCCATGGGCATGTCAATGTGGTGCTGCTTGGCCAGCTCCGCCAGGATGGTCTCGAACCGGGCCTTTTCCGGCCGCTGGAAGGTCACCGTCAGGCCAAACCGGGCCGAAAGGCTCATCAGCTCCTGGCGGGTGTCGGCCTCGTGGATGTCGTCTCCGGTGCGGTCGGTCAGGGTCTCTTTGATCAGGTGGCGGCGGTTGGAGGTGGCGTACACCGCAATGTTCTTGGCGCGGCCGCCTACGCTGCCCTCCAGGATGGCCTTGAGGGCGGCAAAGTTGTCGTCATTGGCGGTAAAGCTCAGATCATCAATGAACAGGATGAACTTGAGGGGGTTGGCCGCCAGCCGGTCCATCAGATCCGGGATCTGATAGAGCTGGTTCTTTTTCACTTCCACCAGCCGCAGGCCCTCGGGGGCAAACTCATTGGCAATGGCCTTCACGGCACTGGATTTGCCGGTGCCGGCATCGCCGTACAGCAGCACATTGTTGGCGGGCATTCCGGCCAGCAGGGCGCGGGTGTTGGCGATCACCTTTTCCCGCTCCTTCTCGTAGCCCGGCAGCTCGGCCAGGCGCTGGGGGTCCGGGTACTTTACCGGCACCAGCTGGCCGTTTTCCACCGTGAACACGTGGTGCTTGGCAAACATGCCGTAGCCCTTTCTGCCCACCTCGCTCATGCGCTGGGCATAGGCGGCGGGCAGGTCGATGGTGGAAGTCTCCCACCGGGGCAGGAAGCTGTAGTCCGAGCTTTGGGCCATAAGTCCGCCGGAAGTCAGCAGCTCGTCCAGCGTCAGGCCGCACAGCTGCTGCAGAAACGCCAGCTCTCTGTCCAGCGCCGTCTGCAGCACCGGGGGCAGGGAACCGGCGGCGGCCTGCCGCACGCACACGGTCTCGGCTTCCAGCACGGCGGCGCTGAGGTACTCGCCCCAGTTGGTGGTGTGCTCAAACAGTGTACTTTCAAACTGGGCTGCAGCATCGCACACGGCGGTGCCGGGCGCACCGGCACTCATGCAGTCGGCCAGGGCGGCAAATTTTGCCACCACGGGGTCTGCCAGCAGGGCGCGGAAGATCACAAGCCCGTGCAGCCGGGCGGTCCATTCTCTCAATTTCATCTTTTTTATCCTCGATCCGATCCTTCTTTGTCGTGCGCACGCACATATCAGAAGTATACAGCGCTTTTGGCTGCAGCGCAAGAGAAACGCAGGAGTGTTTAAATCCCTTCATGTTTGGAGCGATTCAGGTTACAAATTGTCGATTGACAAAGGCCCGATTTATAGTATAATTTACATCAACAAATGCGCGGATGGGAAAAAGTACCACACGATCCCCACTGTTCAGAGAGCTGCCGGGCGGTGCAAGGCAGTCAGCGTTTCGTGCGGAAAATCATCCCGGAGCAGCCTGCCCAACGGGTGCAAAACCCTTGTAAGCAGCGCCGGTTGCAGCCGTTACAGTGCAGGACTTTGCTGGAAGTCCGTGAGGGGGCGTGCGCGGCACGCCAACGAGAGTGGTACCGCAGAGAACTTGAATTCCAAGGTCTTTGTCTCTTGATTTGCAGGGGACGAAGGCCTTTTGTTTTAAGGTGTTCTAAAGTGTCTTTGCAATAGTCGTGTGATGGATAGAAGGATTAGGAAACAGGAGAAACTCACCATGCAGTTGAACGGTTCTCAGATTTTTGTGGAGGTCCTTTGCGAGCAGGGCGTGGATACCCTTTTTGGCTATCCCGGCGGTGCTGTGCTGAACCTTTACGATGAGCTGTATAAAAATGCCGACCGCATCACCCATGTGCTCACCGCCCACGAGCAGGGCGCAGCCCATGCGGCGGACGGCTATGCCCGCGCCACCGGCCGCACCGGCGTGGTGCTGGCCACCAGCGGCCCGGGTGCCACCAACCTGGTTACCGGCATTGCCACGGCCTACATGGACTCGGTGCCCATGGTGGCCTTTACCGGCAACGTGGCCACCCCCGGCATTGGCAAGGACTGCTTCCAGGAAGCTTACATTGAGGGCATCACGATGCCCATTACCAAGCACAATTTCACGGTGCGCCGGGTCGAGGACCTGGCCGACACCATGCGGGCGGCCTTCCGCATTGCACAGAGCGGCCGCAAAGGCCCGGTGCTGGTGGACATCCCCAAGGATGTGACCGCAGCCGTCTGCGAGTTTACCCCCAAGCAGCCGGAACCCATCCGCACCGTGACCACCTTCAACGCCGAGCAGGTGCACTGGGCCGCAGACCTGATCAATGCCGCCCAGCGCCCGCTGGTGTACTTTGGCGGCGGCGTGCGCAGCGCAGCCAGCTGCCAGCCTCTGCGGGACCTGCTGCACAAGGCAGAGATCCCCGCCACGTACACCCTGATGGCGGCCGGTGTGGTGCCTTACGGCGACCCCATGAACATTGGAATGCTGGGGATGCACGGCTGCTACACCTCGAACCGGGCTGTGGCCGACTGCGATGTGCTGATCGCGGTGGGCACCCGTTTCTCGGACCGTGTGGCCCTGAACCCCAAGACCTTTGCCAAGAACGCCACCATCATCCAGATCGACATCGACCCCAGTGAGCTGGGCAAGAACGTGGAGGTGGATCTGTCCATCGTGGGCGATGCGGCCTATGTGCTCAACGCTATGCTGCCCCAGATCAAGGAAACGAAGCACCCCGACTGGATGAAGCTGATCCACGAGTGGCAGGCCCAGGATTACCACCCCGTGTCCGACCCCACCCGCCTGATGCCCCATCAGGTCATTGGCGAGGTGTGCAACCAGTGCGGCCCCGAGGCCGTGTACGTGACCGATGTGGGCCAGCATCAGATGTGGGCGGCCCAGTACCTGCGCCACGCCAAGAGCCGCGGCTTTATCACCAGCGGCGGCCTGGGCACCATGGGCTTTGGCTACGGTGCCGCCATTGGCGCCCAGATGGCTCTGGGCCGGGACCAGCGGGTGGTCATGTTCACCGGTGACGGCTCCTTCCACATGAACCTGAACGAAGCCTGCACCGCCGTGAGCTATGAGCTGCCCATCATCACGGTCATCTTCAACAACTCGGTGCTGGGCATGGTGCGCCAGTGGCAGACCACTTTCTACGGCAAGCGCTACAGCCAGACCGACCCCCACCGCAAAACGGACTTTGTCAAGCTGGCCGAGGGCTTTGGCCTGAAGGGCTACCGCTGCCATGACCTGCCGGAGTTCCAGGCCGCCTTTGCAGATGCCCTCAAGCAGAAAGGCCCCACCTGGATCGAGTGCATCATTGACAAGGACGAAAAGGTCCTGCCCATGATCCCCGGCGGCGGCGACATCAACGATATCATCATGGAATAAGGAGGACACAGCAACATGGAATCCCAAAAGCGCAGGGTCATCAGCCTGCTGGTGGACAACCAAAGCGGCGTTCTGGCCCGGGTGTCCAACCTGTTCTGCCGCCGCGGCTTCAACATCGACAGCCTGACGGTGTCGGCCACCAACGACCCGGCGGTCAGCCGCATCACCGTGACCATTACCAGCGATGAAAAGGCCTTGAACCAGCTCATCCTGCAGACCGAGCGCCTGGAAGTGACCCGTCAGGTCTTTGTGCTGGACGGCGACAACGCTATGGAGCGGGAACTGCTGCTGCTCAAGGTGGCATCCGATGTGCACAACCGCAGCGAGCTGCGGGAGATCGCCAGCATCTACAAGGCCAAGATCATCGACCTTTCGCCGGACAGCATGGTGTTTGAGCTGATCGGCAAGCCTGAAAAAATTGATGCCTTCCTGAAAATGTTCCGGGACTACAAGATCCTGGAGCAGTGCCGCACCGGCGTGACCGCCCTGGAGCGCGGCGGAATGCACCAGCACATGCAAAAGCCGCCCCAGCAGGTGCGCAGCGCGCAGCTTCCCCTGCCGGGCACCCACTGCCCGGAGAGACAGTAAGAAAGCCTTCCCCCTCGGGGGAAGGTGGCACGAAGTGCCGGATGAGGGGAAGCAGAGGTTTGATTCCGTTTGGATGGAACGACTTCAAAAGATGTGACTACCCCTCATCAGTCGCCTGCGGCGACAGCTTCCCCCGAGGGGGAAGCCTATCACGCTTTTCCGCTCCCCGTGAGCGAAAAATAAAAACGTTGCAATTAGCTGCTTACTTCAAAACAGAATAAAAAGGAGAACAACTATCATGGCTATCAAGAAATACTACGATTCCGACTGCAACCTCGGCGTGCTGGACGGCAAGACCGTCGCTGTCATCGGCTTCGGCAGCCAGGGCCACGCACATTCCGAGAACCTGGCCGAGAGCGGCGTGAACGTCGTTGTTGG
>CAKTGS010000002.1 GCA_934561485.1 uncultured Faecalibacterium sp. | reverse complement strand
TTTCCCTCATTTCCGCCGCACGGAGCATTCTCTCCGCTTTTGTGGCATATTTTACAAAGATAATACCACACTCCAAACGAATTTTAAATATTTCGTTTGAAATTTCCACCAAATCAGCTGCCAAATTTCGCGGCAGTGTTTTGTGCATTTTGGCAAACAAAAAAGAGGCGCCGCATTTGTGCGGTTCCTCTTTGCAAAATCGGGCTGTAAATTCCGTGTGCTTTATGCTATACTGGTGGTGCCGCTTTGGCGGTGATCAGGTGCTGTCTGCGTGTACAGGTGGTCGAGCTTCCTCCGGTGAGTTTCCGGGGGCTGTAAAAACTTGTTGCTGGGTTCCCCCGGACGCAAATGCGAAAGGGGGGATGCATCATGGTGTTGAACGATGTTCTGCAGCTGCTTGTCGTCATTGGCGGCACAGTTGGAATTACATTTAAGATCTCATGGGCAATCTTTCAAGAGATTCACAACAATAAGAAATGACCGCCCACAGTCTTCCAAACACTGAGCGGTCATTCTTATTGACTGATTAGCCGAAGGAAGCTGACCATTGCAGCCAGCACCTTTTCTATTGGTAGTATAGTGTATTTTACCGGGTTTGTCAAGCGGCAGGCCCCTTTGGGACAGCAGGAGGTTTTCCACGATGAAACGTACCGATTACATCAACTGGGATGAATACTTCATGGGCATTGCATTGCTCACAGCCATGCGCTCCAAGGACCCCAGCAGCCAGGTGGGGGCCTGCATCGTCAGCCCGGAAAACAAGATCCTCTCCCTTGGTTACAACGGTATGCCCATGGGCTGCGATGACGATGCCATGCCCTGGGACCGGGAGGGCGAACCCCTGCATACCAAGTATATGTACGTGTGCCATGCAGAGCTGAACGCCATTCTCAACAGCGCCCACAACAACCTGAAGGGTGCGCGGGTGTATGTGACACTGTTTCCCTGCAACGAGTGCACCAAGGCCATCATCCAGTCCGGCATTGCCGAAGTGGTGTACTACAGTGACAAATACCACGACAGCGATTCCAGTGTTGCAGCGCGGTTCATGTTCCAGAAAGCCGGTGTGCGCCTGACCCCTTACCACCCCAGCGGACGCAAGGCAGAGCTGGAGCTGTAAACAAAACCGGCCGCCTCTGCCTTTTCCATTTTTATTGAGCCACAAACAAAACCGGAACCGCCCATACGGACAGTTCCGGTTTTGTTTTCAAAAGATACGCTGCAGGGTTTAATGGATCAGATTGA
Source organism: uncultured Faecalibacterium sp. (assembly GCA_934561485.1). GTDB lineage: Bacteria > Bacillota > Clostridia > Oscillospirales > Ruminococcaceae > Faecalibacterium. The sequence goes on along the minus strand of CAKTGS010000002.1, from coordinate 79,131 downwards.
CAAACAGCGGGCAGAGCACCGCCGTCAGCACACCGGCTACCGCAATGGACAGGCCGCTCATGGCACCTTCCACCTCGCCCATCTGCAAGGCCTTGCTGGTGCCCACCGCATGGGCAGAGGTGCCAATGCCCACGCCCTTGGCAATGGGGTCGGTGATGTGGAACACTTTGCACACGGTCTCGGCCAGCAGATTGCCCGCAATGCCGGTCAGAATCACGATGGCACCGGTCAGGGCCGCAATACCGCCCAGTTCCGCAGCCACATCCATGCTGATGGCCGTGGTCACCGACTTGGGCAGCAGGGTGGCATACTGTTCCTGGGTCAGGTCCAGAGCCAGCGCCAGGGCCAGCGCGCTGCCCAGGCTCACCAGCGTGCCCACCGAGATGCCCGCAATGATGGCGGCCGCGTTCTCCTTGAGCAGGTTCCACTTTTCATACAGCGGAATGGCCAGAGCCACGGTAGCCGGCAGCAGCAGGTAATTTACCGGGGCGGCGCTGGCCTTGTAGTCCGCATACGGGATCCCGCACACCGACAGAAAGACGATGACAAAAATGGCACCCAGCAGCAGCGGATTGAAGATGGCTTTGCCGGTGACCCGATTGATCAGGGTGCCCAGCGCAAAGGCGGCCAGCGTAAGCAGCACACCCCAGGCCGCCGAACCGGCCAGGAAGTCGTTCAACAGTTCAGTCATGGTCTGCCTCCTTTTTCTTGCGGCTGGTCAGTGCCTGGGTGGTGCGGCCGGCCAATACCATCACCAGCACGGTCACCGGCAGAATGGCAATGACGATGGGCAGCAGCATGTCGCCCATCTCTGCCCACAGTTCCATAACACCTGCCGCAGCCGGAACGAACAGCAGCGGAAAAATGCCGGTAAGGTAGCTGCCCACTTCCTTGACCTGGTCCAGTTTTACCAGGCCGAAGTTCAACGCTGCCAGCAGCAGTACCAGGCCGTACACACTGGCCGGAACCGGCAGCGGCAGCACCGCGTGCAGCACCTCGCCCAGGAAGCAGAAGGCCAGGATGCGCGCAAACTGAAAAATGTATTTCGTAACGGAACACTCCTTTTCGTTTTCTCAGCGGGATACAAGTCGTACTAAGCTAACAGTATACCGCAGCTGCCGCCAACCATCAACCGTGATTCTGGCCAAGATTCGCCCCACATTTTGCGCAGAACTGTGCAGAAAAAAAGCGCACCGCCCAAAGCGGTGCGCCAAAGCAGGTGCGGTTCAGATCACATAATCGTTTCCGGCCTGGTCCGGCAGGGCCAGATCGGCCAGGGTGATGTTGCCGAAGTAGTTGGAGATCAGCTCGTTCAGGCCTTTCCACATGCCGTAGGTGCGGCAGTCGGCCATGCGGGAGCAGGGGGCTGCGCCCGGGGTCAGGCAGGACACCGGGGCCAGGCTGCCCTCGGTCAGAACCAGGATCTCGCCCACGGTGTACTGGTCCGGGCTGCGGGTGAGCCGATAGCCGCCGCCCTTGCCGCGCAGCCCTTCCAGAAAGCCGTTCTGCACCAGCACCTTGAGAATGTTTTCCAGGTACTTCTCCGAGATCTCCTGCCGGACAGCTACTTCTTTGAGGGGAACATATTTTTCCGACTGGTGCTCAGCCAGGTCGATCATGACGCGCAGTGCATAGCGCCCTTTGGTGGAAACGATCATATCACGGTACTTCCTTTAATCAGAATTGTTTTAACCTATTATACAACAGGGTAAATAATATTTCAATCCGCTTTTTTGCAAAATTCCATTGACAACCGCCTGCCGGAGGGCTATAATACCATCAAACCCACAAACTAAATTGGTTTAAAGGGAATTTGATCAGTTCATCTGTTTTGCATTATTGTATCAGGAGGGAATTCTTATGAGCAAGATCTACACCGCCGCCGACCAGCTGATTGGCCACACCCCGCTGCTGGAGCTGACCCACATCGAAAAAGAAGAGGGCCTGACCGCGCATCTTCTGGCCAAGCTCGAATACTTCAATCCGGCCGGCTCGGTGAAAGACCGCATTGCCAAAAAGATGATCGACGATGCCGAGGAAAAGGGCCTGCTGAAGGAAGGCTCCGTGATCATCGAGCCTACCTCCGGCAACACCGGCATCGGCCTGGCTGCTGTGGCTGCCGCCAAGGGCTACCGCATCATCATCGTGATGCCCGAGACCATGAGCGTGGAGCGCCGCCAGCTGATGAAGGCTTATGGTGCCGAACTGGTGCTGAGCGAGGGCGCCAAGGGCATGACGGGTGCCATTGCCAAGGCCGACGAGCTTGCCAAGGAGATCCCCAATGCCTTTATTCCCGGCCAGTTTGTAAACCCGGCCAACCCCCAGGCCCACATTGAGGCCACCGGCCCCGAGATCTGGGACGACACCGATGGCAAGGTGGACATTTTTGTGGCAGGCGTTGGCACCGGCGGCACTGTGACCGGCGTGGGCAAGTACCTGAAGAGCCAGAACCCCAACGTCAAGGTCGTGGCCGTGGAGCCTGCTTCTTCCCCTGTGCTGAGCCAGGGCAAGGCCGGTGCGCACAAGATTCAGGGCATTGGTGCCGGTTTTGTGCCGGACGTGCTGGACACCAAGGTGTATGACGAGGTTATCACCGTGGAGAATGACGATGCCTTTGCCACCGGCCGCCTGATCGGCCACAAGGAAGGCGTGCTGGTGGGCATTTCCTCCGGTGCTGCCGTTTACGCCGCCCTGCAGCTGGCCAAGCGCCCGGAGAACGCCGGCAAGAACATTGTGGTCCTGCTGCCCGACACCGGCGACCGCTACCTGTCCACTCCGCTGTTTGCGGACTGATCCTGCGCAAGACTCTTCCTGCCTGCCGACACCCTGCTGTCGGCAGGCTTTTTTGTTTGATGTTTCCACCTGCTTCCGGTATGCTGTGGAAAAGGAGGTGTGATCCCGTTTCCGGGAGCTAAAAATGAAACTCCTGATCACAAATGAAAAACCGCCGAAGGTTTTCCCTCGGCGGTTTTTCGTATGATAGGAGGATCAAAAATGATCGTCACTTATGTGCAGATCAGTTCAGGATGGTCTGCTCGGTCTCAATGTCGAACAGGTGGACCTTGTGCGGGTCAAATGCCACGCGCACGGTGTCTCCGTTGCGAGCCTTGGAGGTGGGAGCCACGCGGGCGGTCATCTTGCTGCCCTTGTACTCCAGGTACAGATAGATCTCAGCACCCATCATCTCAGAGACATCGACCTGAGCATCCAGCTGGCAGTCGGTGTGCTTTGCCATGAACTCGGGCTCATCATCAATATCCTCGGGACGGATGCCCATCTTGATCTTCTTGCCAACGTAAGCGTCCAGCTTACCGTCAGCGGTCTTTTCCTTGGGCAGGGGGATCACATCGCCGCCCAGGTCAACACCGTACAGCTCGCCCTTCTTGATCAGGGTGCCGTCCAGGAAGTTCATCTGGGGGCTGCCGATGAAGCCTGCAACGAACATGTTGCAAGGCATATCGTACAGGTTCTGCGGGGTATCGACCTGCTGGATGATGCCGTCCTTCATAACCACGATACGGTCGCCCATGGTCATAGCTTCGGTCTGGTCGTGGGTAACGTAAATGAAGGTGGTAGCCAGCTTCTTGTGCAGCTTGATGATCTCGGTGCGCATGCTGGTACGCAGCTTAGCATCCAGGTTGGACAGAGGCTCGTCCAGCAGGAAGACGGCCGGGTTACGGACCATTGCACGGCCCAGAGCAACACGCTGACGCTGACCACCGGACAGAGCCTTGGGCTTGCGGTCCAGCAGGTGCTCGATCTCCAGGATCTTAGCTGCCTCATGCACGCGCTTGTCGATCTCGTCCTTCGGGGTCTTGCGCAGCTCCAGACCGAATGCAATGTTCTTGTACACGGTCATGTGGGGGTACAGAGCGTAGCTCTGGAACACCATGGCGATGTCGCGGTCCTTCGGGGGAACGTCATTGATCAGACGACCGCCGATGTACATTTCGCCCTTGGAGATCTCCTCCAGGCCGGCGATCATGCGCAGGGTGGTGGACTTGCCGCAGCCAGAGGGGCCGACAAAGATGATGAACTCCTTGTCCTGGATCTCCAGGTTGAAGTCGGTAACAGACGGAGCGGTAGCGCCCGGATAGATCTTATAGATGTGCTGGCAGCTAATCGAAGCCATAATCGTTTGCCTCCATAATTTTTGTAGTTTGCGCGCCCTTGACGGCGCATCGGTTCGTTGGTATTATAATAACAGATTATTTTGTGATATAAAATAGCATTTTATTGATTCGAGGTGTCAGATATTGCTGTTTGACTGGAACGCCATTGCAGCCCCTGCCGCCGTGCTGGATCTTCAGCTCAGCACACCGCGTCTGCTCACCGGCGAGGGGCTGTGGGTCTGCCTTGTTTCCAGCGGAAAATGCACCGCGTCCCTGCCGGGTGCCGGGCCTCTGCCGGCGGGTGCCGCCCTGGTGCTGCCGCCGCAGGCCGCCAGCGCCGGGCACCTGGTACTGAGCCGCGCCCCCCTCAGCCTGGTGCCGGAAGGCAGCTGTCACCTGCTGTGCACTCAGCTCACCGGGCAGGCCGCCGGGCAGTTTTTGTCCGGCCTGCGAGAGCTGCCTTTTCTGGCCCGGGGCGAAACCTGCCCCGCCGCCGCCGAGCTGCTGGACCGCCTGGCTGCCGAACCGGAGCGCCACAGCCGTGCCCGCAGCCAGCTGGCCTTTGCCCTGCTGTGCGAGCTGGCAGACGCCGACAGCGCCGCCCCTGCCCTGCCCCCGCTGGTGCAGTCCGCCATTGAAGATATCCGCGCCAACTATGCCGGGCTTTACGGCGTGGAAGAACTGAGCGAGCGGCTGGGGGTCTCCAAAAGCCATCTGGTGCGCACCTTTACCGCCGCCATCGGCATTCCGCCGGGGCGCTACCTGACCCGGGTGCGCATTGAGGCCGCCCAGCGCCTTTTGCTGCACCGGGAGTACACGCTGGATGTGGTAGCCAGTCTGTGCGGCTTTTCCGGTGCAAACTACCTGTGCCGCGTCTTTAAAAAAGAAACCGGTCAATCGCCCGCCCAATGGCGGGCCATGACCGGCCGTACCGTTTCCGGGCTTTCGCCCGAAGAAGCCCTGCGGGAGCAGGAGCTTTATATCTGATTCAATGGGCCTCGCTGGCCTCCTTGCCGGTTTTGTGCAGGTGCTTGACCTGGTACATGGCCCGGTCCGCCCGCTCCACCGCTTTGCTGATGGGTTCCTCCTCGGTGTCAAACAGCACATACCCCACCGAGACCACCGGCAGCGGCAGTCCGCTGGTGCTGCGCTCCCGCTGCTGCAGAAACGCTTCGTTCAGGGCATCCACCTGGGTCAGGTTCCTGCGCAGCACCACGCAGAATTCATCGCCGCCCAGCCGGAAGCACCGCCCGCTGCCGCCGTACACTGCACGCAGCGCCCGCGCAGTGGCGCACAGACACTGGTCACCGATGCTGTGGCCGTAGGTATCATTGATCCGCTTGAAGTCGTCCACATCAAAATACAGGATGGCGCCGGTGCCGCGGTATCGGTCCAGGTAATCCTCAAAGGCCCAGCGGTTGCCCAGCTCGGTCAGGCCGTCTACCTGCTGCAGCACGTCCCCGTAGAACTTGTACAGCATAATGGCGGCCATGGCCACCACCAGCCAGATAACTTCCACATTGTTGTTCTGCAGCGAAATGACGATCCCCACCATGAGGAACCCTGTGACCAGCAGGATCAGCCCGCCGCCGCTCTGCTGATACCGGTGGAAGGCATCCATGCCCTGCGCCAGATAATACACGATGCTGAACAGGTAAAAGGCAATGTAGATCCCGTAATACGGCCCGTGGTGATAAATGTTCTGGGCATCCACATACCACACGCCGCCCCAGAAGACCGAAAACAGTTCCAGCAGGGCATGGGCTGTAAACAGGCAGAAGATCGGCTTTTCCCACCGGGGCTGCCACAAAAGGCTTTTGCCGCACAGCAGGCCGATATACGGTGCCGCACACAGCTCCAGCAATTTGACCAGCTTGTGCAGCCCAATGAATTGTACCGGTGCACCGTCCAGCATTTTGCCCGCCCATTCGCACACGGCGGCTATGCTGATCACCGCAAACAGCAGCCGGGTCATGCCCTTGCGCTTGCGGTCCATCCCGGTATTGACGCTGACCGCCGCCAGCATGATCATCATCGAAAAAACAACCAGCAATGTATTGACTGTATAATAAGGGTCCATTTATTTTCCCCGTTTCTGCGCAGTTCGCTGCGCCGTTCCATTTCCCACACTATAGCAAATTTGGGGTGCCGCTTCAAGGCAAATGCCGCAACATTGGAGTTTCGCACCAAGTTGCCGGATTTCCTTTCGTCAAATCCGCTTCTTTGCCAAATCTTTGCCGCGCAGCAACAGGCAGAACGTCAGCACCGTGGTGAGCAGTTCCGATGCCGGAAAGGCAGTCCACACACCGTTCATGCCAAACAGGCGGCTCAGGAGCAGCGAGCAGGCCACAATGGCCACCATGCCGCGGCAGATGGAGGTCATGGAGGCCTCCACCGGGCGGTTGGTGGCGCTCAGGTAGCCTGCCGCCACAATGTTGAACCCGGCAAAGAAGTAGCCCACAAAGTACAGGCGCATTCCAGCGTAGGCAAACTGCGCCATCTGCATCGAATTTTCACTGTTGAACCAGCTCACCAGGGTATCCGTCATGCCGAATACCACGGCGTACAGCACCGCTGCCAGCGCCAGCGCGGTGCAGCCGCTCAGCACCAGCAGCTTTTTGGCCCCGGCCTTGTCGCTTCTGCCGTAGCAGTCGCTGACCAGCGGCTGGGCACCCTGTGCCACACCGTTGAAGATGGCCGTTGCCACCAGGGCAAAGTTGGCCACCACGCCATAGGCTGCCACCGCCACATTGCCCGCCAGGCCCAGCAGCAAAAAGTTGAACACGGTGGTGGTCACACCGGAGGACATCTCCCCCACAAACCCGGAGATGCCCAGCTGGCAGCTCTGGCCCAGCAGCCGGGCCGAGGGCAGCTGCCGCACAAACTGCACGCCGTTTTCCTTTTTCAAGAAGTGGCGGCTGCAGATGGCAATGCTGAGCACCGGTGCCACAGCCGTTGCCAGCGCCGCACCAGCCAGCCCCAGCCCCATGGGGAACATGAAGATATAATCGAACAGCACGTTGAACAGACTGCCGCTCAGGGTAGCCACCATGGCAAGGGACGGGTCGCCATCGTTGCGCACAAAGGCCGACACGATGTAGTTGCACATGAAAAAGGGTGTGAACAACAGAAAGATCCGTGCATAGGGAATGCCCAGTGCCACAATACCCGCATCACCGCCCATGAGCCGCAGCAGCACCCCGGGGCAGAAGATGCCTGCCAGCACAAAAGGCACGGCCAGCAGGCAGGCGCAGAACACCGCATTGGAAAAATACCGCTGCGCCCGCGCATCGCCCTGCGCCCGGAGAATGGCATAGCGGGTGGCTGCGCCCAGACCGATCATGGAGCCAATGGCAAAGATAAAGTTGTAAATGGGCAGGCAGAGGTTGAGCAGGGTCACACCGTCCGTGCCTGCTGCCTGCGAAATGAAGTAGGTATCGGCCAGGATATAGCACGAGGTGCCCAGCAGGCCGAAGATATTCTGCGACACATATTTGAAGAACTGCTTTGTCAGACTCATGCAGGGTTTCCTTTTTCTTATCATTGTATACAACAGAATATTGTAACACAGTCACCGGGGCAAGTCAACACAAAAAAGCCCTGCAGCGTGTAAAGCTGCCACCGCCGGGGACTTCCGCCTGACGGTTGCGCAGGGCGTGGAGCTGGTGTATACTGAACAGGACTGCACCTGTGTTCTGCACTTTACAGCCTCCGCCCCGGCCGGGGGAAAATGTCGCATAGCGACAAAAGGGGGAGCAGGTGGCGCGCAGCGCCGGATGAGGGGTATTCACCATCGGTCAGCATCTTCTTACGCCCTCATCAGTCACCTGCGGTGACAGCTTCCCCCGACCGGGGGAAGCCTTTTCTAACCAGCATCTTAATTTTGGGAGGTTCTCTATGCCCGGCAGCACGTTGTTTTCCATTGGCGAAGCACTGATTGATATGATCCCGTCCAAGGTGGGGTGCCCGTTTGACGAAGTGCCCTCCTTCAGCCCCCGCACCGGCGGGGCACCGGCCAACGTCTGCGCGGCATTTACCCGTCTGGGCGGTGCCGGCAGCTTTCTCTCCCAGCTGGGCGATGACCCCTTCGGCCACAAAATCGCCCGGGAGCTGGAAGCCTGCGGCATTGACCTGAGCCGCCTGGTGTTCACCGACAAAGCCAACACGGCCCTTGCCTTTGTGAGCCTGGAAGAGGACGGCAGCCGCACCTTCAGCTTCTACCGCAAGCCCTCCGCCGACCTGCTCTATTCTCCGGAGCAGATCGACCCGGCCTGGTTCCAGGACGCCTTTGCCCTGCACTACTGCAGCGTCTCGCTGGTGGACAGCCCCATGCGCCACGCCCACCTGGCCGCCATCAGCGCCGCCCGGGAAGCCGGGGCCATCGTGAGCTTTGACCCAAACCTCCGCTTTCCCCTCTGGCCGGACCGCGCGATGCTGCGCCAGACCGTGCTGCAGTTTGCCCCGCTGTCCAACATCCTGAAAATTTCGGACGAGGAACTGGAATTCCTCACCGGAACGGCAGACATTGACGCCGCTCTGCCCCAGCTGTTTGCCGGAGATGTGCAGCTGGTGCTCTACACCTGCGGCAGCAAGGGTGCCTATGCCTATACCCGCAGCACCCACGGCTTTGCCCCCTGCGAAAAAGTAACCGCAGTGGACACTACCGGTGCCGGCGATGGCTTTATCGGCTCCTTTCTGTGGCAGCTCGCCCGCGATGGCGTGACCCTGGACAAGCTGGCCAATCTCTCCAAAAAGAAGCTGGAAGAGTACCTGGCCTTCTCCAACAAATTCTGCGGCCTGAGCGTGCAGAAGCACGGTGCCATTGACAGCTACCCCACCCTGAAACAGATGCAGTAATTCTTGCCCGGCAGCAGCACAGCTCCCTGCGGAGATCCCGCAGGGGGCTGTTTTTGCATTCTGTTTTGTTAATTTTCACCCTTGCGCGCCTGCGCATCGATCCGTTCCAGCAGCGCCCGTTCGCTGGTGATCTCAGAGACGTAGGGGTAGTTCCCGGTGCGCCACTCGAACTGCTTTTTGATCTGTTTTGCCTTTTCACGGTCGCGCTCTGCCAGCAGAGCCGCCGCATACTCGGTGCGCAGCACACTCAAAAAGCCCCGCATCTGCTGGCGGAACAGCAGCATGGCCTTCTCATTCCACCGCTGCAGCCAGGGGACTGCGTCCCCGCCGGTGAGCAGGGCGCAGGTCAGCCGGTCACACAGCAGCATGTTCCGGTGCGTAGGCAGAATGGCCGTATCCTGTGCTTCCAGTGCATCAATGGCTTGCGCCGTTTCGGCAAAGCGCTGCTGGTCCATCAGGTAGTTGGCGTGCAACACCGCCAGCGGGGCGATCATGCCATTGTCCAGCCCTTCTGCAGGCAGTGCAAACCACTCTTCCGGCATCTCCCGCAGGGACACCCCCTGCACCTGTTTGGCATTGACGCTCAGCTGCACCCAGAGGGCGCGCTGCGCTGCCGGGTTCCGGCCCATTTCCACTTCATTGGCACCATCGTTGGGCATTCCCTGCACCTGCATCGGGATGCCGTTGAGCAGTGCGCTGCCCACGCCCACAAAGCACAGCATATCAAACAGCGCTTTCAGGGTCCAGACGTCCCGGTTGGTCGCAGCCAGGCCGGCCGCCAGCAGGCCCGTGAGCAGGTTGGCCAGCACGCCTCCCATATTGTAAAGTTTGTACGGCATTTTACTGTCCGTCATTTCCGGAGGGGCCATCAGGCACTGCCCGCCGGTGCCGGAAAGCGAATACTGGCGACGGCAGAGCCTGCCGTTTTCCACCTGGATCATCCGGCTGCCGATGCGGAACGAAACAAACCGATAGCCTGTGAGCAGGCCAAAGACCATGTGCCCCGCCTCGTGCAGGATGACCTGCAGATAAAGCGACAGCATCAGCGATACCACCAGCCAGACCAGGCTGATCAGATACGTGCCAAAGCCCGCCCCGCTCTGTGCCACGGGAGTCATCTCCCAGGCCGCAAAAATGCCCAGCAGTGCACCGAGCAGAAACAGCAGCACCATGCTGGGCAGCTGTGCCTTTTTTCTGGTTTTTGTGGATGTTTGCGCCATGCAAATTCCTCCCTGTTGTTTTTTGGATCGATATGACAAAATCTCCCCGAATTTTACCTCTATTGTACCATTGCGGGCCGGTTCCTTCAAGCTCGGCCCTTTGCGCCGAGGCAAAACAAAAGCAGGCAGCGCCGTGGAAAGGAGGAGGAAAGCGGCGCTGCCTGCGGTATGGAAACCCCTGATCAGTTGCGGCTTGTCAGGAGGGATTTGGTTGGCTGTTCGCCGCCTTGGCTATTGCCTCGCATGGACGGGGAACAGTTTTTAAAGGGATCTGCTGTGCGCTGCACCGGCAGCGCCACCCGCAGAAGATAGCCTGCATTGGCTTTTGCGGGGCTGGATGCCGCCTGCATTGGCATCTCCCCGACTGCACCCTTATCATACCAGGCAAACGTGGCATTTCTTTGTGGGATTTTTGAACAGATTGAAAACAAAAAAAGAACCTGCGCCCAGCCGGTCACAAATGCCGTTTTCCAACAGAACGGCGGGGAGTTTCTCCAACGAATGATCCGAGGGCGGGTGCTGGAAGCCCCGGACATTCGCGGAGAAAGCTCCCCGTTGGCCTGCCTTTCTATTTATCTTTACACTCCAAAAAATTCTTTGGCAATGTCCGCGCTGCGCTTGGCGTCCTTAGCGTACCAGTCGGCACCGATCTTCTCGGCGTATTCCGGGGTGAGCACGGCACCGCCCACCATGATCTTGCAGTCCAAGCCCGCTTCGTGCAGGGCAGCAATGGTCTCTTCCATGCTCTTCAGGGTGGTGGTCATCAGGGCCGAGAGGCCCACCAGGTGCACATCCTTTTCCCGCACGGTATCCACCACGGTTTCCACCGGAACATCGCGGCCCAGGTCGATCACCTCAAAGCCGTAGTTTTCCAGAATGACCTTGACGATGTTCTTGCCAATGTCGTGCACATCGCCTTTGACCGTGGCCAGCACAATGCGGCCCTTGCTGGCGCTGCCCTCGCCCTTTTTGGCAATGGCAGTCTTGATCTCCTCAAAGGCACTTTGGGCGGCGCTGGCGGCCTGCAGCAGCTGCGGCAGAAAGAGCGTGCCTTTCTCGTACTTGGCGCCCACGATGTCCAGCGCCGGGATCAGTGCTTCGTCCACCACGTCCAGCGGCTGTTTGGTCTCCAACAGGGCGCGGGTCTGGGCGGCGGCATCGCCCTTCAGGCCTTTTTCCACCGCCTTGATCAGCGGCGCATAGGGGCCGGAGACCTCCGCGCTCTCGCCGGAGACGGAAGCAGACGCCGCCGGAACAGCCTGCGCGGCCTGTTTGAGTGCCTGGGAGGCAGGCACCCGGTTGGCATACCGCTCAATGTATTGGGTGCTCTGCTGGTCGCGGTTGGTCAGCACGTTGTAGGCATACACCGCCGCCATCATCTCCTCACTGGAAGGGTTCATGATGGCCAGGTCCAGGCCCGCATACATGGCCATGGTGAGGAAGGTGGTGTTCAGGTAGGGGCGGCAGGGCAGGCCGAAGCTGATGTTGGACACGCCCAGAATGGTACGCACCCCCAGCTCCTTTTTGCAGGCTTCCAGGGCCTGTACGGTGGCCAGCACGTCCTTCTGCTGGGCGCTGGCGGTCAGGGTCAGGCAGTCGATGTAGATGTCCTCCCGGGGGATGCCGGCTGCCAGCGCCGCCTCGGTAATGCGGCGGGCAATGGCCACCCGGTCCTCAGCGGCGGGCAGGATGCCCCGCTCGTCAATGGCAAGGCCCACAATGGCCGCACCGTACTTTTTGCACAGGGGCAGAATGGCTTTGAGCTTTTCCTCTTCGCCATTGGTGGAGTTGACAATGGGCTTGCCGTTGTACACCCGCAGGCCGTTTTCCAGCGCCTGCACATTGGAGGAATCCAGCTGCAGCGGCAGGCCGGTAACGCTCTGCAGAGCTTTGACCACCTGCGGCATCAGGGCAGGCTCGTCCACCCCGGGAGCACCCACGTTCACGTCCAGTACCTGCGCCCCGGCTTCCACCTGGCTCACGGCCTGTTCCAGCACGTAGTTCATATCGTTTTCCCGCAAAGCCTGCTGGAAGCGCTTTTTGCCGGTGGGGTTGATGCGCTCGCCCACCACCGTAATGCCGTCCACATTCACATAGTTCATGGGGGTGCACAGCACCGAGGGCATGGCGTGGGCCGGGCGGCCCGGTACGCTGCCCTTGAACACCCCGTTCAGCAGCCGGATGAACTCCGGCGTGGTGCCGCAGCAGCCGCCGGCGGCAAACAGATGCAGCTCCCGGTAGGGCTTCATTTCCATGGCAAACAGCTGGGGGGTAATGTCGTAGCCGCTGCCGTCTGCCCGGGGCAGGCCCGCATTGGGCTTGACGAACACCGGGAAGCCGCCGGGCACGGCATCGGCCAGCCGCTTTGCCATGGGGTAGATCTCCTTGGGGCCAAGCGAGCAGTTGATGCCCACCGCATTGGCCCCCAGGCCCCGGGCGGTCACGCCAAAGCTTTCCACCGTGCAGCCGGTAAAGGTGCGTCCGCCTGCTTCAAAGCTCATGCTGGCCAGAATGGGCAGGGTGCTGTTCTCTGTGGCGGCCAGCAGCGCGGCTTTCAGCTCGTACAGGTCGGTAAAGGTCTCAAAAAAGATCAGATCCGCTCCGGCGTCCACACCGGCCCGGACGATGCGGGCATACTCTGCCACGGCATCCTCAAACAGCAGGGTGCCGTTTGGCTCCAGCAGCTCGCCCAGCGGGCCGACATCCAGCGCGGTGAGTGCTCCATAGGGTGCGCAGGCCCGCTTGCAGTTGGCAATGCCCGCCGCAATGATCTCTTCCAGGCTGTAGGCGCTGTCGGCCAGTTTGTGGGCCGATGCACCAAAGGTATTGGCGTTGACAATGCGGCTGCCCGCTGCGGCATATTTGGCATGGATGCCCTCAATGAGCGCCGGATCGGTGATGTTCAGTTCCTCGGGCTTGGCCCCCAGCTTCAGGCCGGCAGCCTGCAGCATGGTGCCCATGCCGCCGTCCAGCAGGATGGTGTTGCTCTGTTTGAAAAGTTCATTCGCTTGCACAGGTTTTCCCCCTCTTTCGATACTCGCACCGGGTGCGCAGCACACAGTGGCCGCACCCTGCCAGATGTCCCTTTACCGGGTGGCCGCTGACCCCCAGAATGGCCGTCACGCTCTTGCGCGGAGTCATCAGGTTGGTGTCGGTCACGCACAGGCCCGCACGGCGGGCCGTGTCCAGCGCAGCGGCCACCAGCGGCTGCACCGCAATATCCCAGTCCCCATAGCCGGGCGAAAAGCGTCCGGTGAGGTATTTTTCCTCTTTTGCGGCCAGTTGGCGCAGCTCGGCTTCGGCGGCATTGGCGGTCTGCTCGGCCAGGGCGCTGCCCAGGGCATCGGACGCCACACCGGCAGCAATGTCGCCCACACCGGCGCGGCGGATCTGGGCATCCACCCCGGGGCCAAGGGTAACCGCCAGCAGAATGGCCTGCCCGCAGCCTTCCAGATGCTTTTCCACGTCTATCCCCCGCAGAATGCCCGCTTCCCGCAGCGCGGCAGTGTCGGCCTGCAGCCAGACGGCGCGGGGGGTGGCAGCGGCCAGCAGCGGCTGCCCGCAGCGCTGCAGCAGCGCCATGGTGGCGGCATCCGGCTCGCCCCGTGCGCCAAAATACCGCGCAGCCTGCGCAAGATCAATGCTTTCCGGTTTTTGCACCGGCAGCGGACGGCTCTGCCATACCGGCATCCGCGCTCCCCCCTTTTTGCTAAGAATTGACTTTTAGTATACCGCAGACGTAGGTTTTTCGCAATCCCGCACACAAAAAATGGCTGCGGTGCCCCGGTCCGATCCCAGGGTCCCGCAGCCATTCCGGCGGTTCAGCGGCGTTCGCTCCGCTCTTCTTTTACAATGGCAGTCAGCTGCTGCATGGTGTTTGCCGTGCGGCGCAGCTCTTCCTCCCCCACCTCAGCGCGCAGGCGGGTGTAGCAGCGCTTCATGAATTCGCGCTCTTCGGCCATCAGCTCCACGGCCTTGCTGGTCAGTTCCACATAGGTGCGGCCGGCTTCCCGGTCGGTGAGCCAGCGCACATAGCCGCTGTCCTGCAGCTTCTCAATGCCTCTGGAAAGCTCGGTCACCCGGATGCCCATGGCCGAAGCCAGGTCTGCCAGGTAAAGTTTCTCGTCCGGGCGGGTCTCTTGCTGCATCTTGATGTAGAACAGCACCAGGTAATCGGCCCGCTGAATGGTGCTGAACACCTTATCTAGGTCAAAATTGTGCAGGAAAAACCACTCTTCCGGGTGGCGCTGCATCATCGGTTCGTTTTTCATGGTCTGCCCTCCTCAGCGTGCATCCCGCGGGATGTAGTCATGGGTGCCGCCCAGGCTCTTGTAGGCCGGGCGGATGATCTTGTTGGCACTGAGCAGCTCTTCAATGCGGTGGGCGCTCCAGCCCATAATGCGGGCCACGGCAAACAGCGGGGTGTACAGCTCCATGGGGATGCCCAGCATATCGTACACAAAGCCGCTGTAGAAGTCCACGTTGGGGCTGACGCCCTTGAAGATCTTGCGTTCCTCCGCAATGAGCTGCGGGGCCATGCGCTCGATTTTGGCATACAGGGCCAGGTCCTTGTCGCGGCCCTTTTCGTGGGCCAGCTGCTCCACATAGCCCTTGAACACCACCTCGCGGGGGTCGCTGAGGGAGTACACTGCGTGGCCCATGCCGTAGATGAGGCCCTTGTGGTCAAAGGCTTCCCCGTGCAGCAGCTTTTTGAGGTAGGCTTCCAGTTCCTCGTCATCCTCCTGGTCGTGCAGGTTCTCCCGGATGTTCTGCATCATCTGCATCACCATCAGGTTGGCACCGCCGTGGCGCGGGCCTTTGAGGGAGCACAGGGCTGCCGCCATGGCCGAATAGGTGTCCGTGCCGGAGGACGTGACCACGCGGGTGGTAAAGGTGGAGTTGTTGCCGCCGCCGTGCTCGGCGTGCAGCAGCAGGGCCACATCCAGCACACGGGCTTCCAGCGCAGTATACTGCATATCCGGGCGCAGCATCCGCAAAAAGTTCTCGGCAGTGGAAAGCTGCGGGTCGGGCCGGTGGATATACATACTGTCATCGTTTTCATAGTGGTTGTAGGCATGGTAGCTGTACACCGCCAGCATGGGGAAGATGCTGGCCAGCTGGATGCTCTGGCGCAGCACATTGGCGGTGGACAGGTCTGCCGCCTTGGGGTCGTAGGAAGCCAGAGTCAGCACACTGCGGGACATGCTGTTCATGATATCGTGGCTGGGAGCCTTCATGATCACATCCCGGGTAAAGTTGGTGGGCATGGTGCGGCACTCGCCCAGCACGCGGCAGAACTCGTCCAGTTTTTCCGGGGTGGGCAGTTCGCCGAACAGCAGCAGATAACCCGCTTCCTCAAAAGCAAAGCGGCTGCCCCGGCTGCCGTTGATCAGGTCTTTTACATCATAGCCGCGGTACAGCAGCTGGCCATCGGCGGGGCGCTTGACGCCGTCCACATAGGCAAAGGCACGAATGTCGGAAATGTTGGTCAGGCCCGCCAGCACGCCCTTGCCGTTTTCATCGCGCAGACCGGCTTTGACGCCGTATTCCTGGTACAGATCCTTGCTGATCTTGTCGTGCTGCGCACACAGCGGCTGCTGCTGTTCAAAATATCCCATCACGTTCTGCAGGTAGTCCATGGTCGGTTGCTCCTTTCCTGAAAGCCAGTTTCCAGGCCAGTGGGCCGGGAGTTTCTCTGAGGACCGTCCGGAGGGTGGGCCCCTGCTGCCGCAGGCAGTAGGGCGGGGGATGGAATGCCCTGCAACAACAGCGACCGCCGCCTGCGGCGGAAACAGGAAGCTGTTGTTGGGGCCGCGGTCAGCAGGATGCAAGCGCCATTCAAGGCGCGAAGCATCCGCTGGGCACCGCAACTCGAAAGTGTCCGAAGAGAAAGCTACCGGTACGCTGGCCGACCGCTGCACCAGCGGCATAACACTTAAATTTGATACTCTTTCAGATTACAGAACGGATATTTCCATGTCAAGCAACAGTTTGTAAACAAAAAACGAACAATCCCGTGCAGCTGCGCGAAACCGCCCGCAGAATGCCGAATCGTTTTCCAAAAAGACAGAACGCCCTCGGAAAGCTCCGGAGGCGTTCTGCCGTTATGAAGAAGTATCCGTATGGACGGGAGATGACGTTGTTATGCTTCGGTGTAGGTCTTTTTGAGCAGGCTCAGGATCACAGCGCCCACCACGCTGCCAATGGCCAGGGCCACGCAGTACATCACGGCGTGATCCACCACCGGGAACACAAAGATGCCGCCGTGGGGTGCGCGCAGTGCGCAGCCGAAGGTCATGGACAGGGCACCCGAGATCGCTGCACCGATCACGCAGCTGGGCAGCACACGCAGCGGGTCGGCTGCGGCGTAGGGGATGGCGCCTTCCGTAACAAAGCACAGGCCCATGACGTAGTTCACAATGCCGTTGCGGCGCTCGTCCGGCGACCACTTTTTGGGGCAGAAGGTGGTGGACAGGGCAATGGCAATGGGAGGCACCATGCCGCCCACCATAACGGCGGCCATCACCTCATAGTTGCCGGAAGCCAGGGCTGCCGTGCCGAACACATAGGCTGCCTTGTTGAAGGGGCCGCCCATGTCAATGCTCATCATACCGGCCACAATGGCACCCAGCAGCACCTTGGAGGTGCCGCCCATGGCATTGAGCCAGTTGGTCATGGCGGTGTTGATCATGCCCATCACCGGGTTGATGCCGCACATCACGACACCCACAATGAACATACCGCCCAGCGGGTAGATGAGCATGGGGCGGATGCCGTTCAGGCTGGCGGGGAGCTTTTCGGTGATCTTTTTGAGCAGCTCCACAATGTAGCCCGCCGCAAAACCAGCCAGCAGTGCCGCCAGGAAGCCGCCGGAGATGCCGGTGGTCTCGCCGTTTGCAATGCCTGCAAAGTTGGTGCCGTTCATGGCCAGCACACCGCCCACAAAGCCCACGGCCAGGCCCGGACGGTCTGCAATGGACATGGCAATGAAGGCAGCCAGAATGGGCAGCATGTAGCCGAAGGCCGCATTGCCCACCGTCTTGAAGAAGGCGGCCGTGGGGGTGTTCATGCCGAAGTTGGAGGGGTCGATGGAGTAATCGTCCAGCAGGAAGGCCAGCGCGATCAGAATACCGCCGCCCACCACAAAGGGCAGCATGTGGGAAACGCCGTTCATCAGGTTCTTGTACAGGCTGCGGCCAAAGCTGTCCTTGCCATCGGCACTGCTCTCGGCGGCCTGTGCGCCGCCCTCGGCGTGGTAAACGGGCACCTCGCCGTGCACGATCTTTTTGATCAGCTCTTCCGGTTTGTGGATGCCGTCATCCACGCGGGTGAACAGCACCGGCTTGCCGTCAAAGCGGGCGGTCTCCACCTTTTTCTCCGCCGCCACGATGATGCCGTCACAGGCGGCGATCTCCTCGCGGGTCAGGATGTTCTTGGCACCGTCCGAGCCGTTGGTCTCCACCTTGGTGGGCAGGCCCAGCTTGTCACCGGCCTTGGTCAGGGCCTCGGCGGCCATGTAGGTATGAGCAATGCCGTTGACACAGGCGGTCACTGCCAGAATGCGGTAGCCCTCCTGCGGAATTGCCTGCTGGGTAAAGCTCTCGGTGCCAAACTGCGCATCCTCCTGGGCGTCAATGCAGGCCAGGAATTCTTCCGGGGTGCGGGCAGCGTTCAGCTTTGCCACAAAGTCCTCGTTCATCAGCATCTGCATCATGCGGGCCAGCATGTCCACATGCAGGCTGCCGTTTTCCGGCGCAGCAATGGCAAACAACAGGTTGGTGGTGCCGTCATCCTCGGGGTTGTACTGCACCGGCTTTGCCAGCCGCAGGGCCGCCAGACTGGGCCGGGTGACCACGTTCGTTTTGGCGTGGGGCACCGTGATGCCGTTGTCCACATAGGTGGAACCTTCGGCTTCGCGGGCATACAGGGCCTTTTTGTAGGCATCCCGGTCCTTGATGTTGCCGTGGGTGGCCTGCAGTTCCACCAGCCGGGAAAGGATCTGTTCCTGGTTGTCCAGCGCTTCGTCCAGCGCAATGGACTGTGCGGTAAATAACTCCGTAATGCGCATAAACGTTCCTCCTTGTTCCTTTTGTCCTATCAAAGCTGCGCCAGCAGCTCATCGATCTTTTCCTTTGTGGCAAGCCCAAGGCTGAAGGCCGTGGCGCTGCCGCAGGCGGTGCCCAGGCGCAGGGCCTGAGTGTAGCTGCCGCTCTGCAGCCAGCCGGCCACAAACCCGGCCACCATGCTGTCCCCGGCACCCACGCTGTTCACCACCCTGCCCTTCGGGCAGCCGATGCGGTGCACTTCGCCGCTTTCGTCCACCAGCAGTGCACCGTCTCCGGCCATGCTCACCAGCACGTTGCGTGCTCCTTTTGCCTGCAGGGTGTGGGCGGCGGCAATGATTTCTTCGTCCGTGGCCAGCTCCCGGCCCACGATCTCGCCCAGCTCGTAGTTGTTGGGCTTGATCAGGAAGGGGTGGTACTGCAGCACGTTCACCAGCAGGTCGCGGGTGGCGTCCACTACGCAACGCACGCCTTTGCCGTCCAGCCGGGCCAGCAGCCGCTCGTAGGTGTCCTGCGCAAGGCTTTGGGGGATGCTGCCTGCCAGGATGAGGATATCGTTCTCGTTCAGGGCATCCAGCTTTTCTTCCAGCTGCTGCATGGCGCGTTCCGGAATGTCCGGCCCGGCACCGTTCAGCTCGGTTTCCTGCCCGGCCTTGATCTTGACATTGATGCGGGTCATGCCCTGTTCCAGGCGGATAAAGTCGGTGGCAATGCCCTGGGCTGCCAGCCCGCGTTCCAGCCAGGCACCGGTCTCCCCGGCCACAAAGCCCAGGGCCACGCTTTTGTGCCCCAGCTGGGCCAGCACACCGGATACGTTGATGCCCTTGCCGCCCAGCACGCAGTCCTCGCCCTTGGCGCGGTTCACCTGCCCCACTTCCAGCGGGGCGTCCAGACGCACCACGTAGTCAATGGCCGGGTTGAATGTGACAGTGTAGATCATAGTTCCGTCTCCTTTACCAGCGTGTATTGTTTGTACTTGGGGTCGGGGCAGCGGTTGGTCAGAATGGCTCCGCTGGGCAGGTCGGTGATCACCGCCGGGCACACCCGCGCAAACTTGGCGTCATCCACCAGGAACCAGCTCTCCCGGGCACGGTTGACCACTGTGGTTTTCACTGCAGCTTCTTCGGGGTCCGGGGTTGTAAAGCCCGCATCCAGCGAGACCCCGTTGGCCCCCATGAACGCTTTGGTGAAATGGTACTGCTGCAGGCTGGTAAGCGCTGCCGCCCCCACGATGGCTTCGGTCTGAGGGCGCAGCAGCCCGCCGGGCAGAAACACCTTGCAGCCCTTCTGGGCCAGGATGCGGGCATGGGCCACGCCGTTGGTCACATAGCTTGCCTTGAGGGCCTGCCCGCCGATGGCCCGGGCCAGTTCCAGGGTGGTGGAACCGGCGTCCACAAAGATGAAGTCCTCTGCCGTGATCAGCCGGGCAGCTGCCGCCGCGATGGCCCGTTTCTGGGGCACCGCCTGGGTCTGCTTGGCTTCCATGGTGGGTTCTTCGGCCAGAAATCTGCTGTCCGGCAGGGTAGCCCCGCCGTGCACCTTGTTCAGCTTGCCCAGCCGGTCCAGTTCGGTCAGGTCCCGCCGGATGGTGGACTCGCTTGCGTTCAGTGCCTCGCACAGCTCCTGCACGCTGGCTGTGCGCTGCCGGGCCAGCAGCTCCAGAATCAGGCCGAACCGTTCTTCTGCCAGCATTCTGTTCCCTCCTTTTTGACTGTTCATGATTTATTTTGAATGATTTTGGTGGTTTCTGACTTTATTATAGCACAAGCTCCGTCAAATTCAACCAATTTTCGTCAGTTCCGTGCACAAAAAATTTTCGTCCTTTTTGTGCAGTTCTGCCAGGGAGTGGGATACAACGCCGTTTCCGCTCTCTTTTCAAATCCATCTTAAAAAGCGGAGTCGTAAACTAAGTTTACGATTTGTGAAACATGGTCTCGATCCATTGCATTCCCGCCCAGCTTCTGCTATGATGAACTCACAAAAGTGGCCGCTCAAATTTCCAAAAAGGAAGTGTTATAACCATGCCCCAGAATTGTTCCGTTCCCTCTCCGCACTCACTTTCCCCGGAAGAACAGGTGCTCCAGATCACCGGGGCCGTAAAACTCGCTTTTCCGTCCCTGCTGGACCTCACAGGGCTTTCCATTGCGCATCTTTCCCGGATGACGGACCTGTCCCGCGTCACCCTTACCAAATATTGCTACAACACAGACACGCCCATCTCCTGCCGGAGCTGCATCGCCCTTCTGGCTGCATTTGACTTCATCGTGCGCGGTGACCGCATCAAGCGGGATCAGCTTGCCCTTGCCATTCACGATGAACTGCCGCACCAGGACGAAACCGACCTGTTCGGGAGCCGCTTTGTGGAAAAAAGCCCTCATTACGACTACACAGCCCGGCTGGCGGACGAATGCTTCCGCTGCTTTCCCTCGGCCCGCAAACGGCACCGGTTCCATCCTGCGTCCTTTGCGCTTCAGCACCAGCTGATCCTGGACCCGTATCTGTTCACCATTGAAGGAATCGAAGATGTTGTAAGTTCTGTGTTTCAGGCCGCACAGGCGCACAGCCAGAAGATTTTGGTTCCCCGCTGCCTGATCCGCAGCCTGTACGAAAGCTATGACGAGGAACAGGCCGCCTGGGAACGTTACCGGGAAACCGGCAGCCTGCCCATTGCGTACGGATGGTACAGTTCCAGGGAGCGCGACACCGAAGATGCCATCCAGAGCATGGAAGCGCGGCTGCGGGAGGGCTGGCTTGTCCCCATAGACGGCCCCTGCGATGAAAAAGGCTGGAACGGCTTTTCCGCCTTTCTCCGCCAGCTGCCGCGAAGCCCCATGCCGGTGTTCCTTTCCTGCAATCCCGACCTGTCCGATCAGGTGATCCGCGTCTGCGCCCGCCAGCCGGAAAAGCCGCCTGTGGCCGTGCTGGCATACGATTTCAACGCACTTGGCGAGAAGGAAAAGACCACTTCGCTGGACACCACCCTGTTCCAGCGCTGTTTCAAAGAGTGGACCCCCGGCCTGCTGCAGGCCGACACCCAAGACCCCCGCGCTGCACTGCTGCGTGCCGCCGCCCTGAGCCGCCGCCCGCAGGACCTCGGCGACACCGAAGAAGAAGCGCTGGAAGCCCTGATGGCGGAGCGCTATGACCATACGATGGAAGGAGAAGCCCCCGATGATGAATGCTGACAATGTTTCTTTCTACAACGAGTACCAAAAGTTCCGGGACTATGTCCTTTACGCCGACACCTCCTTCTGGGTGGAGCTGGCGGACCAGCCGGATGCCCAGTGCAGGCTGCGCAGCTTTTTGCAGCGTTCCGGCAAAACCGTGCAGGTGCCCCGCGTGGTGCTGGACGAGTTGAACCACCTGATGTCCATTCCGGAAAAAGCCGCCCGGGCCGCCGGTGCACAGCGGCTGCTGGGGGAGCTGGAACACGGCCGGATGCTGACCTTTTTCGGCTCGCTGGACGACAGCATCAGCGGCCTGCTGGCAGATGCCGTATTTCTGGCAGAGTTTGAGCGCCGCCGCGTCTCGGACGACCTGCTGCTGCTCACCCAGGACGCCGACCTGACCCGCGATGTGCTGGACCTGAAAAACCGCCACTCGGTGCAGAGCTTCAAAAAAATTCAGGTCAAGCGGCTGACCTCCAACGGTTATCTGGGGCGGGTGCTGCCCATGCCGGAACTGCCGCCGGAAACCGCCCCTGCCGCCGAACCGGCTGCAGCAGCGGAACCGGAAGCCGCTGCCGCACCGGAACCTGCAGTAGCACCGAACGCCGCCTGCGCATCTGCCGATGCGCCGCTTTCTGCCGCCGAATCCGCCCCGGCGCAGCCTGCCGCAGCGGCAAGCTCCACCCCCATGCCGCCTGCGGCGGCAAAGCCCGCTGCACCCAAAACGGCTGCCGCAAAGTCCCGCACCGCTGCGGCTCACGCCGCCAGCAAGGTCTCCCCTGCTGCCCGGCACCGTTCCTCCGGCCTTTACACGGTCTATGGGACGCCCTACGGCGTCTGTCCTCCCTGCCGCAGCACAAGCACCCGGAAGGTCCCGGCGGCATCCGCTTCGCATCGCGACAACACTGAACTGCTCTGCAATGCCGCTGTGATCGGCCTCAGCCTGCTGCCGCTGGCTGCGCCCCTGCTGCTGCCTTCCACCGGTTCCACCAAAGTCCTTTCCATCTTGCGGAAGAGTGCTGCTCCCGTGCTGCGTCTCTTCTGAACCCCATACAAAAAACCGCCCGCAGGCCAATTGGCCCGTGGGCGGCTCTTTTTGCTTTGCCGTTTTGGTTTCTTATTCTTCATCCAATGCCCAGTGGTACGCGCAGCGCACGGCCTTGTTCCAGCCCTTGATGCGTTTGGCGCGGTCGGCATCCGAAATGGCAGGCTCAAACGTGCGGTCCACCTGCCAGTTGCGGCGCACGTCCTCTGCCGTGGGCCAGTAGCCCACCGCCAGCCCGGCCAGATATGCCGCGCCCAGAGCTGTGGTTTCCACACAGCGGGGGCGCTGCACCGGCAGGCCGCTGATGTCGGCCATGGTCTGCATCAGGTAGTTGTTGGCGCAGGCACCGCCATCCACCTTCAGGCTCCGCAGTGCAATGCCGGAGTCCGCTTCCATGGCGCGCAGCACATCGTTGACCTGGTAGCACAGGCTGTCCAGCGTGGCACGCACGATGTGGTACTTGTTGCAGCCCCGGGTCAGGCCCACAATGGCACCCCGGGCGTACTGGTCCCAGTGGGGCGCGCCCAGCCCGGTAAAGGCCGGCACCACATAGCAGCCGTTGGTGTCCGGCACCTTCTGGGCCATGTACTCGGAATCGCGCGCTTCTTCCAGCAAGCGCAGTTCATCCCGCAGCCACTGGATGGCCGCCCCTGCCACAAAGATGGAGCCTTCCAGCGCATAGTTCACGGTGCCGTTCGGCCCGCAGGCAATGGTGGTCACCAGCCCGTTCTGAGAGCTGACCGGCTTTTTGCCGGTGTTCATCAGCAGAAAGCCGCCGGTGCCAAAGGTGTTCTTGGCTTCGCCGGGGGCAAAGCAGGTCTGGCCGAACAGCGCCGCCTGCTGGTCTCCGGCAGCGCCCGCAATGCGGATGGCCCCGCCAAAGTGCATGGGGTCGGCTTCGCCGTACAGGGCGCTGGAAGGCACCGGGGTGGGCAGCATACAGCGGGGAATGTGCAGTTCCTGCAGAATTTCCTCGTCCCAGGTCAGGGTGTGGATGTTGAACAGCATGGTGCGGCTGGCATTGGTATAGTCGGTAATGTGCAGACGGCCCGCCGTCAGCTTCCAGATGAGCCAGGTTTCCACCGTGCCGAACAGCAGCCGCCCGGCCTCTGCCCGCACCCTGGCCCCGGGCACATTGTCCAGGATCCACTGCAGCTTGGTGGCCGAGAAATAGGCATCAATCACCAGGCCGGTCTTGGCCCGGAATTTTTCGGTCAGGCCCCGGGCTTTCAGCGCATCGCAGGCCGCACTGGTGCGGCGGCACTGCCACACAATGGCATGGCACACCGGCTCGCCGGTCTCCTTGTCCCACACAATGGTGGTCTCGCGCTGGTTGGTAATGCCAATGGCGGCAATGTCTGCCGCCGTGGCCCCGATCTTGTTCATGGCCGAAAGCGCCACACCCAGCTGGGTGGTCCAGATCTCGTTGGCATCGTGCTCCACCCAGCCCGGCTTGGGGAAATACTGGGTAAATTCTTTCTGCGCCGTGCTGCACATCTCGCCTGCCTCGTTGAACAGGATGCACCGGTTGGACGTGGTTCCGGCATCCAGCGCCATGATATAAGACATGAAAACAGCTCCTTTTCGGTTTGATTTTTCCGGAGAGATCACACGGTTTTTGCGCGGTGCTTCTGCAGCGTGTGCAGCAGCTTATCCCGTTCCAGCGGCTTTGTCAGGTGCTCGCTCATGCGGCGCAGAAAATCCGTTTTGGCCGCGTTGGCCCGGTCGGCTTCCAGCTTGGCGGCTTCCGCTGCCGGCTGGGCACGGCGCGCATGAGCTGCACCATGGTTCCCAGCAAAACAACAGCCAGCAGCAGGAGCCGCCAGAAATGGATGGGCCCTCCCAAACACTGCGCCGCCTTTCCCCCTGCCGTTCCGATTTAAAATCATTATACAACATAGCTGCGCGCCTGCGCAAGCATCCATGCCGCAAAACAGGCTCCTTCTGCCGCAGCCGCGTTTTCTTTGCCGAATGGGCATATTTTATGGTATAATGCCTTTTGGAAGAATTCTGCCATTTTCTGCAGAAAGGAGGTGCCGCCATGCTCCGGCTGGCTTTTTGCGATGATGACCCCCGGATGCTGGACCGGCTCTCGGCTTTGGTGCAGGAGTACCGCGCCGCCCACAGCACCGAGCTTTGCGTCACGGCGTTCCACAGCGCGGTGGAGCTGCTGGCTCAGATCGAGCGCGGTGTGCGCTTTGACCTGCTGTTTCTGGATGTGATCATGCCCGGGCTGAACGGCATGGATGCTGCCCGGGAGATCCGCCAGCATGACAGCACCCTGCGCATTATTTTTCTGACCAGCTCTGCCGATTTTGCGGTGGAGTCCTACGGGGTGGGTGCCTATTTTTATCTGCTCAAGCCCGTTCAACCCGCCCATCTGTTCCGCCTGCTGGACACCGTGACTGCCGAAACCGCCAAAGAGCAGCAGAGCGGCGGCCTGGTGCTGCGATGCAAAACCGGCATCACCCGCATTGCGCTGGAACGGCTGGAGGTGTGCGAGGTATCCGGCCGCACGCTGGTGTTCCACCTGGCGGGCGGCGCACGGCAGGAGAGCACCGGCAGCATGGACGAACTGGAGCATCAGCTGGCCGCTGACCCCCGCTTTCTGCGCCCGCACCGCTCCTACCTTGTCAATATGGAGTTCATCCAGAGCATCTCTTACCGCACCATCACCCTGACGGACGGCGTTGAGATCCCGCTGCCGCATGGCCGCTATGCCGCCGTCAAGGAGCGCTACCTGGACTACGCCTTCCGGAAAAAGCAGGTGTTCTTATGATTCGTTTTCCCTTTCTGCTCACCGCGCTGGACGGTGCTGCCGTGTGCATTTTCGGCGTGGTGCTCAGCGCCGCCTTCTGCGACATCCGCTGGACGGTGCGCAAGCGCTGGTTCCTGGTGCTTTCCACCGTGCTGATGCTGGGCCTGCAGGCTGTGTTTTATTTGGGCGGCGGCTACGATGCCGCCCAAAGTGCCTATCCGCTCATCACCCACCTGCCGCTGGTTCTGGTGCTTTATGGGCTGAGCGGGCAGGGGCTGTGGGCGCTGGTGTCGGTGCTCACAGCCTTTTCCTGCTGCCAGCTGCGCCGGTGGCTGGCGCTGGTGCTCTGCCTGCCGTTTCCCGGCAGCATTCTGGCACTGGACATTGCCCAGCTGCTGCTCACCTTCCCCATTCTTTTGGTGCTGCTGCACTTTGCCGCGCCCTCGGTGCGGTCGCTGGCGGGCTGGCCGCGCTCGCTGCAGCTGCAGTTCGGCATTCTGCCTGCGCTGTGCTACGGCTACAGCTACCTGACCCAGGTGTACACCGACCTGCTGGCGGACGGCAACCCCGCCGCCGTGGAGTTCATGTTCTTTGTGACCTGTGCGTCTTACCTGGTGTTCCTGCTGCGCCTGACCCGGCAGCAGCGGGAAAGCTGGGAGCTGGAACAGGCCCGGAACAGCCTGAATCTGCAGGTGCGGCAGGCGGTGCGGGAGATCGAAGCACTGCGGCAGTCCCAGCGCACGGCCAGCACCTACCGCCACGACCTGCGCCACCACATGCAGTACCTGGCCGCCTGCCTGGAAAATGGCCGCACCGACCAGGCCCAGGAGTACATCCACAGCGTCTGCAGCGGCATTGAGGCCAGCCGCGTGACCCTGTACTGCGAAAACGAGGCTGCCAACCTGATCCTTTCCGCCTTTGCCGGGCGTGCCAAGGCCGCCGGCATCGGTTTCCGGGCCGAAGCCAGCATCCCCCAGAGCCTTCCCCTGCCGGAAATGGATCTGTGCGTGCTGCTGTCCAACGCGCTGGAAAACGCCCTGCACGCCTGCCAGGAGCAGAAAGCCCTGGGCCGGGCGGCAGACATTGCCCTTTCCGCCTACCAAAAGAACGGCCGCCTGTTTTTGCAGCTTACCAACAGCTGCGGCCCGGACGTAGCCTTTGTGCAGGGGCTGCCGGTAACCAACCGGCCCGGCCACGGCCTGGGCGTGCGCAGCATCTGCACCATTGTGGAGCAGCACGGCGGCCTTTCCAGCTTTTCGGCCCAGAACGGGCGCTTTACCCTGCGGGTGGCGCTGTAACCATCGTTTCATGACATTTTCCGGTCGAATCGTGCCGGGTGCCGCCTTTTTCCTCCGCTGTGCGGTATACTGGGGCTGCGATCAAGGGCGGCCGTATGCCGCAACGGAGGAAATGTACTATGGGACTTTTTACCAACAACAAAAAAACCTGCCCGGTGTGCGGCAGCCCCACACCCCGCATTCTGCCCACCTGTGTGGAGGGCAAGCCCATCTGCAAGCAGTGCGCACAGAAGATCGACCTGCCGGACGGTGTGCTGGACCGGATGAGCCTGGCCGACTTCAAGCAGTACCTGCAGTTTTACGATGCCAATCAGTCTCTGCGCAGTTTGTTCCAGGAAAACTACCGGTTTACCTTCGGGTTCATCAGCGGCAGCCTGCTGCTGGACACCAGCCACGGCCTGTTCCGCCTGCGGGATGACGATACCGCACTGGTGATGGACGCGCCCAACCTGCGCTCGTTCCGCATTCTGGAGGACAATACCCCGCTGTTTGAGGGCACCCGCACTGCCCTGCGCTGCCACAAGAGCGAAGTGCCTGCCAAGGCCAGCGCCCTGGCCCCGCAGATCAACCAGTACATCCTGCAGATGCAGGAATACGAGCGGTGGGAAGAGCTGTACCGCCTGCACAACCAGGCTGGCAGCGCGCGCAGCGGCCGGGCCGCACCGCCGCCCACCCACACCCAGCCCAGTTTTGAGGTGCCGGTGCCCTTCCGGCAGTTTGTGGTGGAGCTGCAGTTCTCGCACCCGTACTGGGGCAGTATGCTGTGGCGGATGGACGGGCCGGCCTTCCAGCAGACTCGCCCCAGCATTGACGACTACCTGTCCGACTACCAGCAGCGGGCAGACGACCTGTACACCCTGGCCAAGAACCTGATGCTGGTGCTGGCCCCCGATGCCCCGGAACAGCAGGACGGCAGCCCCCAGGCTGCAGCATCCGCCCCTGCCAGCAGCGACACGGTGCAGCAGCTGTGCCAGTACAAAGAGCTGCTGGACGCCGGTGTGCTGACCGCCGAAGAATTTGCCGCCAAAAAACGGCAGCTGCTGGGCATCTGACGCCCCGCTGCCATCAAGACGCCTTTCTGCCCTTTGCCGCCCCGGCAAAGGGCATTTTTGTGCGCAAAAAAGCACCCCGTGCTGCAGCAAAGAAGCTGTGCACGGGGTGCGGTTCAGGCCGGAGCCTTACTGTTTCCAGATGGGTTTGATAATCTGATACAGGCGGTATGCACCGTATGCATAGGCAGCCTGTGCCGGAATGGACCAGCTCAGAATCTTTTTGCCGGTATCGGCCACCGGCTGCAGGCTGACCTGCTGCAGGCTGTTCCACACCGTGTTGCGGATGTCACTCATCAGCATATCCTTGAACCAGTCGCCGAGCAGGTAGTTGAATGCATCCAGCGGAGAACCACCGGAAAGGTAGGTCATCTCTTCTTCCTGGATCTTGGTATAAACGCAGGGATAAACCATAATCTTCACCTCATTGTTCTATCTCAGAAATGCTGTCCGCAAACAGCATTTTCGGCTTGTGTCGGGGCGGTCAGCCCAGGCGGTCGTACAGCCAGTGGCCGGAGGTGCCGCTGCCATCGCCGCCGCTGTAGGTCTGATCCACCAGTTCCTTTTTCAGGGCAGATTTTTTGTCGCTGTAGGTTTTTTGCACATCCTTTACAATGGATGTGTCCATATCGTTCGCCTTGAGGATCGTGGTCATCTGATCGGTGATCTGCTTCACCTCGGCATCGCACTGCTTCTCCATGGTGCTGATGTCGCCCACCTTGCTCAGCACCACCGTGACCTTTTTCACGGTGCCGCGCTCCTCCGCCGGGTAGGACATATATTCCTGATGGGCCTGCCGGATGATCTCCAGCAGCTGCCGCTCAAACTTGTCCTGCACGGTGTACAGCTGCGCCACCAGGGCATCGATCTGTGCCTGCGGGTCCTCCTGCGAGGCAGCCGCCGAAGAGGAGCCTGCAGCGGGGGAAGCGGGGTGGGAGGACGGCTCAGAACTGCCGGTCTCGCTGGATGCATGGGAGTGGGAGGCATTGCTCTCTGCCGTGGACGGCTCGGAGGCCGCCGTACTGCCGGAAGCGGCTTCTTCCGTGGAAGCCGCCGTGTTTTCCTGCGCAAGCTCTTCCGGCGTTTCCGGCTGTGCGGCACTGCTGCCTGCCGCCTCCGAAGCGGACGGTGCCAGTTCCTCGACCTCGTCCTGCAGCGAAGAGTCTGCTCCCAGGGAAGCCGCCTCTTCCACAGCCTGCCGGACCTGCGACTGCGTTTCGTCAATCACACGCATCAGAAAACCGGTGTTGCTGTTTACCCCGGCGCACCAGAGGATCGCCGCCGTTGCAGCGCACAGGCAGCCCCCCGCGAGAATTTTTTTCCAAGATCCATTCATAAAATCCGCTTCCTTTTTGGCGTAGTCGATTTTATTTTACACCCGATTTATGAACGACCGCATCAACAGTTTTGAACAAAATACGAACATCCAGCCACACCGATGCATTCCGGACGTAATACATCTCCATGGTCTGCCGCTCTCCGCTCTGATAAGTGGCATCGTTGCGGGCAAAGGCCTGCCAGTAGCCGGTCAGGCCCGGCTTCAGACTCTGGAACTCCCGGATTTCTTCCTCCGTGTAGTTGTCAAATTCCCTCTCAATGATGGGGCGCGGCCCCACAAAGCTCATATCTCCCTTTAAAATATTGAGCAGCTGCGGCAGCTCATCCAGGCTGGACAGGCGCAGCGTGCGGCCGATGCGGGTCACCCGCGGGTCGTGTTCCAGCTTGAATTCCTGCTGGTACTCCCGGCGTTGCTCCGGTGTCAGAAGGTCGTCTGCATCCACCCGCATGGTACGGAACTTGTACATCTGAAACGGCACGCCATTCCGGCCCACGCGCTCCTGCTTGTAAAGGATCGGGCGGCCGTCCTCGCACAGGATCAGCACCGCCACCACCAGGAATACCGGCGAGAGGACTACCAAAGCAACGGCGCTTGCCGCTGCATCAAACACACGCTTTGCTGCAAGATATAAAGGTTTGGTTCGGATCGCTGTTTGGGACATAATTCCTTGTTTCCTTTATCCGTTTGATCCGGCGCGCACCTGATACGGCAGCACACCGTTCTTGTTGTAAATGCCAACGGCCACGATCGTTTCGGCGGCAAAGGCCAGCACGATCAGCACCGTTAAAATGCGGCGGCGCTTTGCATCCTCTTCGGCCTGCAAAACCTCCGGCAGCAGCAAAAACTGCGGGGCCGCGTAGTAGTAGTTCACCCGCTTCATCAGCGGCAGCACCCCCGACAAAGCCAGGGCCAGCGTGCCCAGCAGGGTCATG
The DNA here is from genome assembly GCA_934561485.1 of uncultured Faecalibacterium sp. GTDB lineage: Bacteria > Bacillota > Clostridia > Oscillospirales > Ruminococcaceae > Faecalibacterium. The sequence continues at coordinate 49,291 of CAKTGS010000002.1, read as the reverse complement.
TTGTACCACAGGATAAAATAGGGGCACCGCTTTTTGGCGGCAGACCAGTACCAGCTGCTGAACAGCAGCACGCACAGGTTGATGGCAAGCAGGATAACTTCCAGCCTGCCATCGTCCCATTTGGAGCCAAGGTAGCGTGCATAGTACCCCAACCCGATGCGGGGCATCAGCCAGGCCGCCGCCGTGCCCAGCACGCCGGACCCCGTAAAGGTCAGTGCCACCAGCAGTACCGCGTACCGGGGCTTCAGCTCCACACGGCCCAGAAAATAACATGGCAGCAGCAGCACCGCTGTGGTGTGAAAGGTCATGGCCAGCGCCACGCAGAGCAGAAACGCCCAGAGGCACCGCTCCTTTGCAAACTGCAGCGCCACCAGCCCGATGGCAATGGCCACGTACTGGCGGACAATGTTCAGGCTCAGAAAATAATTGCTGGTGGCCACATACAGGTAAATGGCCAGCACCGGGTTTGTGCTCTGGGTAAAAATGGCGTAGAACACGCAGACCCCGATGATCACCGAGGTCACCGCAACCACCACCCGGAACTGCCCGCCCAGCAGCACATCCAGCTCCATCAGGGCGCGGTAGCCCGGCTCGCTTTTGCTCAGCACCCTGAGATAATACTGCAGCACGCCTTCCGGCTCCTTATGCAGGCCCAGCGTCTGATTCAGAAACCCCAGCAGCGGCCGGAACAGCTCTTCACACAGCTGCTCCCCGCCGCCGGCCCGCAGCCACTGCAGCGCCCGGAACTCCGGCAGATAGGTGTAGTAAAAGTCGGTGCCCGGCCCCCAGCGCATAGCACTGAGCAGGGTCAGCGGCAAGCCGCAGAGCAGGATCTTCTGCCAGCGCCGCCGGGCGGAATCCCCGCCGGGCAGCAGGGCATCCTGCTTTTGCATCCACACCGCCAGCATACAGGACACCAGGGTGCCCACTATGTAAAAAGCCATGCATTCTCCTCTTTTGTGCGGGGGTCAGCGCAGCTCGGCGCGTTCCCCGCGGAACTTCCGCCGCAGAAAGGCTGTGCCTTTTTTGAGCCAGTGCTGGTTTTCCAGAAAGACCATAGGCAGCTCGGTGTAGGGCACATGGTTCGTTTCCACCCAAACATCCAGCAGCCGCTCTCCCAGAAAACCGTACACCCGCCGGTTGTAGGCATCGTAGCCCCGGATGTCCATGCGCTGCTCGGCTTCGGCCAGCACCGCAAACAGCCAGGTGCAGTAGGCATCCAGCAGGTCCCGGCGCATCACCATCATGTTGAAGCGGTGCCCGTCCGTGCGGCCCATGACCGCCGCAAAGGCCGGCAGATAGGCCGGGCACTGCTCGGCCAGGATCTGCCGCACCGTGTCCAGATCCTCTTTGTGGTGCGCATGGGCATATTGGGAATAGGTGGTCTCGATCCAGTAATTCCGCTTGCGCGGCAGGATCACCGGTGCCTGTTCCAGTGCCGCTTCGATCTCGGCCCCGGTGGCAATGCGGCCGGTTTTGCTGCACGCCGGGTGCCGCCCCGCAAAGTAGCGCCGGTAATGCACCAGCCCGATGTAATCCGCATCCAGGTTTTTCCAGGCCCAGTACAGCGCCGTCAGCTCACAGTAGGAGCTGTTTTTGGCGGCAATGTTTTCGCCGGTGTCATCCCGCAAAGCCTGCTCCAGCCCCGGAATATGCGCCCCGCCCACCTGAATGGGGCAATAGATCTCCTCTCCCGGCAGCGCGTAGGGCTTGTGCATCGCCACCAGGAGCTTTACATTCTGCATCATCGGTCAGGGGGTCAGGCATTCCACAGCTCAACCGTGGTTTTGCCCACAACGTACCCGCCGTACAGGAAGGTAGCCTTTTTGGCCAGGGAAAGATTTATAAAATCCTTTCCGAATTCCTCCACCGGCTGCAGGCTCTGCTGCTGCAGGCAATTCCACACCATGCCGCGCAGGCTGTTCAGAAACTGTGTCTGGCATTTATTCGCAAATGATTTGTAAAGCGTATCGAATACCTTCTGGCCGACCGTATAAATGCTGCCGCCTTCCAGATAGGTCATTTCCTCTGCTTCCAGTACAATATATTCCGCAGGATAATTCATCCGCTTCCGCCTTTCTTGTCTGCTGCACTTTTGTGCAAAAAACAGCGTTGTTTGCCATAATATCTCATCAGATTATATCGCCGGATGCACTTTCTTGTCAAGCATTTGTATTTTTGTAAATCATTTTCTGTTCTGCAGCTTTTTCCCATCCCGCACCGGGGGCTTTTCCAGCACAAAAAAGGGGCGGACGCACTGCTGCGCCCGCCCTTGAGGAGGTAGGGAATTGCTCAGTTTTCGGCCAGATTGCCGGTGTAGAGCTGGTAATACTTGCCCTTCTTGGCGATCAGCTCATCGTGGCTGCCGCGCTCAATGATGCGGCCCTGCTCCAGCACCGCGATGCAGTCGGCATTGCGGACAGTGGACAGGCGGTGCGCAATGACAAAGCTGGTGCGGCCGTACATCAGGCCGTCCATGCCGCGCTGCACCAGCGCCTCGGTGCGGGTATCAATGGAAGACGTTGCTTCGTCCAAAATCAGCACCGGCGGGTCTGCAACGGCCGCACGGGCAATGGCCAGCAGCTGGCGCTGACCCTGGGACAGGTTGGCACCATCGCCGGTGAGCAGGGTGTTGTAACCCTCCGGCAGACGCCGGATAAAGCCATCGGCGTTGGCCAGCTTGGCGGCGGCGATGCACTCTTCATCGGTGGCCTCCAGCCGTCCGTAGCGGATGTTCTCCATGACCGTGCCGGTGAACAGGTGGGTGTCCTGCAGCACAATGCCCAGGGAGCGGCGCAGGTCTGCCTTTTTGATCTTGTGGATGTTGATGCCATCGTACCGGATCTTGCCTTCCTGAATGTCGTAGAAGCGGTTGATCAGGTTGGTGATGGTGGTCTTGCCGGCACCGGTGGAGCCGACAAAGGCGATCTTCTGGCCCGGGCGGCCATACAGGTTGATGTCGTGCAGCACCGTCTTGCCCGGCACATAGCCAAAGTCCACATCCGTAAAGGTGATGTCGCCTTCCAGTTTGTGGTAGGTGGTGGTGCCATCGTGGTGGGGGTGCTTCCAGGCCCAGATACCGGTGCGCTCGGTGGTCTCCACCAGGTTGTCGTTTTTGTCGTAGTTGGCGTTGACCAGGGTCACGTAGCCCTCATCGGTCTCGCCGGGTTCGTCCATCATCTTGAAAATGCGCTCGGCACCGGCCAGTGCCATGATGATGCTGTTGGCCTGCATGGACACCTGGCTGATGGGCATGTTGAAGCTCTTGTTCAGCGCCAGGAAGGCCACCACGGTGCCCAGGGTGGTGCCGCCGATGCCGCTGACCGCCATGGCCGCACCGGCCAGTGCGCAGACGGCATAGCTGATGTTGCCCAGCTGGGCATTGATGGGCATCATGATGTTGGCAAAGCTGTTGGCCTTGTTGGCGCTGTCCTTCAGCTTGTTGTTCAGTTCCCGGAAGCCTTCCAGCGCCTTCTGCTCGTGGGTGAACACCTTGACCACCTTCTGGCCTTCCATCATCTCTTCAATGTAGCCGTTCACCTTGCCCAGGTCCCGCTGCTGCTGGATGAAATACTTGCCGGACTGCTGGGTGATCTTTTTGGAGCAGAACAGCATCAGGGCCACCATGAGCATGGTAACCACGGTAAGCTGCCAGCTGAGCATACACATGCTTGCAAACACCGACACAATGGTGATGACGCTGGACACCAGCTGCGGGATGCTCTGGCTGAGCATCTGGCGCAGGGTATCCACATCGTTGGTGTACACAGACATGATATCGCCGTGGGGATGGGTGTCAAAATAGGAGATGGGCAGGCTCTCCATGTGGGTAAACAGCTGGATGCGCAGGTTGCGCAGGGTGCCCTGGGTCACGTTGACCATGGTGCGGGCATTGAGCCAGGCAGCCAGAATGCCGATGACGTAGATGATGCCCACCCGCACCAGTGCTGCTGCCAGCGGGGCAAAATCGGGGTTCTGCTGCTGGGTCATGGGCACGATGTAATCGTCCATCAGGGTCTGCAGGAACAGGCTGGCCTGCACATTGGCCAGCGCGCTGACCACGATGCACACCAGCACCAGGATGCAGTGGGGCAGATAGTGCCGGAACACTTCGCCCATGATGCGCTTGAGCAGCAGGCCCGGGTTTTCCACTTTGGGCTTGGGGCCCATGCCGCGGGGGCCGCCGGGGCCTTTTACCTCTTTGACCTGTGCCATTACTGCTCACCTCCCTGCTTGTCGAAGTCGCCGCCGCCCTGGGTCTGGCTGTTGTAAACTTCCTGATAAATGGCATTGGTTTTCAGCAGTTCCTCGTGGGTGCCCAGGCCGTTGATCTGACCGTTGTCCAGCACCAGGATGCGGTCTGCATCCTGCACGGAGGAAATGCGCTGTGCAATGATGATCTTGGTGGTGCCGGGGATCTCTTCCCGGAAGGCCTTGCGGATCTTGGCATCGGTGGCGGTATCCACAGCGCTGGTGGAGTCATCCAGGATCAGCACCTTGGGCTTGCGCAGCAGGGCGCGGGCAATGGTCAGGCGCTGCTTCTGGCCGCCGGACACATTGGAGCCGCCCTGCTCGATCCAAGTGTTGTACTTGTCCGGGAAGCGCTCGATGAACTCATCGGCGCAGGCCAGCTTGGCCACGCGGATGCACTCTTCCTCGCTGGCGTTCTCATCGCCCCAGCGCAGGTTGTCCAGAATGGTGCCGCTGAACAACACGTTCTTCTGCAGAACCATGGAGACCTCATGGCGCAGCACGTCCAGGTTGTAGTCCCGCACATCCACGCCGCCCACCTTTACGGTGCCGCTCTCGGCATCGTACAGGCGGGGGATCAGCTGCACCAGGCTGGACTTTGCACTGCCGGTGCCGCCGATGATGCCCAGGGTCTCGCCGGGCCTGATGCGGAAGGTAATGTCGTTGAGCACCGGCTGGCCGCTGCCATGCTTATACTTAAAGGTAACGTGATCAAACTCGATGCCGCCGTCCTTCACCTGCTGCACCGGAGCCTTGGCCGGGGGCAGGTCGGTGGTCTCGTCCAGCACTTCCACGATACGCTTGGCAGAGGCGGCGGACATGGCGATCATGACAAAGGCCATGCTCAGCATCATCAGTGCCATGAGGATGTTCATGATATAGCCGAACAGGGCGTTCAGCTGGCCGGTGGTAATGGCACCGTGCAGCACATACTTGGCGCCGAACCAGCTCAGCGCGATGTTGCAGCCGTACACCGCCACCAGCATGGCGGGGTTATTGAAGCTCAGGCGGCTTTCGGCGTTGACGAACTGCTTGTACAGGCTCTCGCAGGCGGCGGTGTATTTTTCGTTCTCGAAGCCCTCGCGCACGAAGCTTTTGACCACGCGGATGGCAGAGACATTCTCCTGCACCGAGGCGTTGAGGTTATCGTAGTTCTTGAACACCCGGTCGAAAATACGGAAGGTGGGGATCATGATGGCCGCCAGCACTGCCACCAGAAAAGCCACCGCCACCACGAACACCAGCGACAGCGGGCCGCCGATGACCACGGCCATGAACATGGCAAACACCAGATGCACCGGGGCGCGCACGCACATGCGCAGGATCATCTGGAAGGCGTTCTGCACGTTGGTCACATCGGTGGTCATACGGGTGACCAGGCCTGCCGTGGAGAATTTGTCGATGTTGGAAAAGGAATAATGCTGGATATTTTCGTACATGGCATCGCGCAGGTTGCCGGCAAAGCCGGTGGATGCCTCGGCGGCGTACTTGCCCGCCAGCACGCCCAGCACCAGTGCCACGGCAGCCACCAGGAAGGTGAGCAGGCCGTACTTGATGATGGCGTTCATATCGCCCTTTTCGATGCCCTGGTCAATGATAAAGGCCATGATGGTGGGCAGCAGCACATCCATCACGGCTTCCAGAGCCGCAAAGAGCGGCGTCAAAACTGCGGCGCGCTTGTACCCGCCCAGATGTGACACAAGCTTTTTGATCATCTGAGTTACCCCCTTTGAGTTTTATTTGTTTGTTACAGAACAATTCTATACAAAACAATTTAAATGTCAAGACGTTTCAGAGAATGTTCACAATTGCTAATTTTACAATGTCTTTTTCGGCGCTTTGACGGAAAAGGCGGTTATTTCAACGCCTCCCGCAGCTTGTTCAGCAGCCGCAGCAGCTCTGCGTTCTCCTCCTCGGTCAGCAGACCGGCTACATAGTCGTCTGTCTGCCGGAAGGACAGAAGGCTTTTTTCATGGAAGCGCGCGCCCTCCTCGGTGAGCACCAGTTTTTTCAGCCGGGCGTCCTGGGGCACGCTCTGGCGCTGGATGTAGCCCTTGCGTTCCATCAGCTGCAGGATGTTGGTTACCGTGGAGCGGGTGATGGAAAACTCCCGCTCAATGTCCCGCTGAAACACCGGTGTGTCCCGGTGCTCGTAAAGATAGCCTATGATCCAGCCATGCATGGGCGTGGCCTGCTCCACCCCATTGGCCCGGGTAAACTGGTTGATCTTGCGGAAGATCAGGTTGTCCACCCGGCGGATCTGGGCCGGAATGACCTGCGGAGCCTCCCATGGCGGGTCGCTGTGCTTACAGGTATCGGTTGCTTTTTCTTCACACATTGCGTTTTGTCCTTCAGAATGTTTTTGCATCGGACTGTTTTTTATGAAACTGTTCGATATAAGACATATTCTAGTGCAGTTCGGGCGTTTTGTCAAGAGCGAAAGAGGGACGATCCCAATGGGGCCGTCCCTCTTTTGCTCACTGATTTTCTTCTACCCATTCCCTCACGCGGTCAGGACGGTTGGTCACAAGGCAGTCCGGCTCCAGCGGCAGCAGGCTGCGCACTGCGTTCTCGGTGTCCACTGTCCACAGGGCAGTCTTTACGCCCAGTTCGTGCAGCTTGGCAATGAACTTGGGGTTGGAGTAGGCTGTGTGGTACTCGCAGCTCACATACTCCGGCTGGAAGTCCAGGCTTTTCACATAGCTTACCGGGTCGTGCTGGGCAGCCAGATGCTGGGCCACGGCCTGCAGACTCTCGCCGGGGAAGTTCGCCCGCAGCATACTCACCTTGTCCGACACCCAGCGGGTCATCCAGCTGTTTTCCTCATCCGGGTCTCCTGCCACGGGCAGTTCTGCCGTTTCTTCAGCCTGCACCGCTTCTTCCTCGTCCAGGCCGTTGGTCAGGCCCAGATCCTTCCAGATGACCGGCGGCGGCAGCACCATGCTCTCAAAGGCGCCGTACAGCAGCACACCCACCCGCAGCTCCGGCATGAGCTGCTTTGCCTGCCGCAGCAGATCGTGGTTGAAGCTGATCAGCACCAGCCGGTCGGCAATGTCGGCGGCCCGGATGGCGTCCACCACCCGGGGCACAAACTGCGGGTCGTTGTCCATGGTGGATTTCATTTCCAGCTGCACCTGGGTGCCTTCCATGCTCTTGCACAGTTCCAGCGCCTCGGCCAGGGTGGCGATCTTCTCTCCTTCATAGATGACATCCTTCCAGCTGCCAAAATCCAGGTCCCGCAGCTCGCCCTCGGTCATATCGTAAATGCGGCCGGAAATGTCGGTGTGCAGATCAATGATGTAATCGTGGTGGATGACAAGGCCGCCGTCCAGCGTCTGCTGCACGTCCATTTCCACGCCGTCCGCGCCGATCTCCATGGCTTTGCGGAAAGCGGACAGGGTGTTTTCCGGTGCAAGATACGATGCCCCGCGGTGCGCAATGATTTCAGGTTTCATTCTTTTTCTATGTTCCTCTCTGCCGCCCGGCACAAACTCGGCGGCGCTGCAGAGGTGCCCGGCAAGTACCGGGTCACCGTAGCGTTCCCGTATAGGATACCGCACCACCGGGGGCTTTGTCCATATCCGGATTTTACAAAAAAGGAGTCGATCTTCCGGGAAAGTACGACTTTTATCGTCAAAATGCCGAATTTTTCCATGTTTTTTTGCGCACTTTTCACGAGAAATTTGCAAAACTCCGGGCAAATCTCTCCCATCTGTTTCTTTCAAACCGGCGGTGGAAATGGTACAATATCTACGTAAGACAGCGCCGCCCCCTGCGGCCGGAGAACAAGGAAAAATGGAGTGTTTGATTATGACTGAATTCAAGCCCATTAAAGAAGGTAAAGTCCGTGAGATCTACGACAATGGCGACAGCCTGATCATGGTTGCCACCGACCGCATTTCCGCGTTTGATGTTATTCTGAAAAACAAGGTGACCAAAAAGGGCACCGTTCTGACCCAGATGAGCAAGTTCTGGTTCGATTATACCCGCGATCTGCTGCCCAACCACATGTTGAGCGTGGATGTGAAGGATATGCCGGAGTTCTTCCAGCAGCCGCAGTTTGACGGCAACAGCATGATGTGCCGCAAGCTGACCATGCTGCCCATTGAGTGCATTGTCCGCGGCTACATTACCGGCAGCGGCTGGGCCAGCTACCAGAAAACCGGCAAGGTGTGCGGTATCCAGCTGCCCGAGGGCCTGCAGGAATCTGCCAAGCTCCCTGAGCCGATCTACACCCCCTCCACCAAGGCCGAGATCGGCGACCACGATGAGAACATCTCCTTCGAGCGCAGCATTGAGGTGCTGGAAAAGCAGTTCCCCGGCCACGGCGAAGAGTATGCCACCAAGCTGCGGGACTACACCATTGCCCTGTACAAAAAGTGTGCCGAATATGCCCTTTCCCGCGGCATCATCATTGCAGACACCAAGTTTGAGTTCGGCCTGGACGAAAACGGCAATGTGGTGCTGGGCGATGAGATGCTGACCCCGGATTCTTCCCGCTTCTGGCCGCTGGAAGGCTACGAGCCGGGCCACAGCCAGCCTTCCTTTGACAAGCAGTTTGTGCGTGACTGGCTGAAGGCCAATCCCGACAGCAACTACGACCTGCCCCAGGACGTGATCGACAAGACCATTGCCAAGTATCTGGAAGCCTACGAGCTGCTCACCGGCAAGAAGCTGTGATCTTTCGATAAAAAACAATCCCTGGCAGGTGCTTGACAGTCCTGCCGGGGATTGCTATAATACAAACAGAAAGGGCACCGCGACAAGCGGTCGGTCCTGTTCAGAGCTTTTGTTTTACGCGAAAACCGTCGCCCCGCCAGGCGGCGGTTTTACTTTTTCACACGGATGGTGAATGTCAATCCAAACAAATGGAATGTCAAAGTAATCGGCATACACTCACCTCCTTCCGGAAGTGAGGACCAAAACCGCCTGCCGTTGTTTGCAGTGCCCTGCCGCTTTTCAGCGGTAACTACAGAATATCACAAATTCTTCTCTATTTCAACAAAAATCTCCTGCGCAGGCCTTGCGTCCGTGCAGGAGATTTTTTCAGTTTTTATGCAGCCGCTTCCGGCTCTGCTTCTTCACTGAAAGCTGCTTCTTCCTCCGGTTCGTTTTCTTCGTCCAGCAGATACTGCACTTCGACCTGCCGTTCCATCTCATCCGCGGTCCAGTCCAGCTGCACCGTGCCGTCCAGTTCCAGCGTGTACTGTTCCACACGCTGCAGGGTACCGGAATCCAGGCTCTGGCCCGGGTCGTTGTCCGGCGACCACACGATGCGCAGTTCATCCGGCTGCAGGGTGCCAGCCCGCACCGTACCGGCCACGCTGCGGCAGTCCTGCGCAAAGGCTCCGGTGCTGTCGTAGGGGCCGAACAGCATCACGGTCAGGCTCAGGTGCCCGTCACTTGGCTGCAGCTCCTGCAGGTCATCCACGCTGTTGGCGTAAAGATACAGGTCGGTGTACACATCCCGCAGGCGGAGGTCCGGGTTTTCCTTCCGGAGGGCCTCATACACCTGTGTGGTGTACGCCTTGCTCAGCTTCATCTCGTTCTGTCCGCGGGCAGGGTCGATCTCGCTCCACACCATGGGCAGAAAGCTCAGGCACATACAAACTGCGATGAGACCCAGACAGACCAGCACCGAGACAAAATCATACTTCCAGCGGCCCGGCCGGGCGGCAAAGAACAGCACCTCACAGCCCAGCAGCACCAATCCGGCGGCCGGAGCGATCTTGAGCACCAGCTGCCAGTCAAAGCCCGGCACAAAGAAGTAGCACAGGAAGAAGATGCCCGCTGCGATCAGGCAGGCACCCAGCGTCAGGCTGCCCACCCGGCGGCGGGGGGCATCGTCCTGAGGTACAGGCTGCCGGGCGGCCTGCGGGGCGGCGGTTGCGGTTTCCGGCTTATTCTGCTCGTCCATCGTCATCCTCCGGTTTCTCCGGCTGTTCCGGCTGCTCCGAGGTCACCGGCTCTCCCAGCAGGGCACTCAGCTCCGGCATGGCAAAATCCGCCTTTTCTTCCGGAGCAGCACCCGCTGCCGTGTACTCGTGGAAATCCTCGTCCTCCGGCTTGGACTGCGGCTTCTGCTTTTTGTTCTTGGGGCCGCGCACCAGCCACAGGCCGCAGATGACCAGCGCCACGCAGACCACGATCTGCGGCAGCTCATCCAGCATCAGGTAGACTGCGCGGAAGAAGGGGTTGTTCTGGCCCCAGCGCCACATCACATCGCCCAGCACCCGCATGATGATGTTCTGATAAGCCATCATGGCCCCCAGCGCGATGAGCGCCCAGCCCAGCAGCTTGTGGCTGTCCTTCATAAATGCCTGCAGCCGTTTGTCCTGCCAGTCGAAGTGCACCAGGTAGTCGTCCTCCGGGGCCGTTCCGGCCATAAGCTGGGCGCGGAGGTTGAAGGTATCAAAAAAGCTGTACATCCACACGATCAGGCAGCCCATGATCAGGGGGTCCAGACCGGTGCACATCCCCAGAAAGATGATCAGGCAGAACATTGTGATCAGCGACAGGCCCCGCTTCATGTAGCCCTGATACATCTGGCCTGCGCCCGGGACAAAGGCAAAGAGCAGGGTCAGGATTCCATTTTTCTTCATAGTCGATTCCCTCATTTCATTTGGTTGGAAACGGCAGCGTCAGGCTCTGCCGCAGATCCTTGTTTGCCGAACAGCAGACTGTCCAGTGCGCCGGACAGCTTTTGCGCAAAAGCCGGGGATGTTTTGTCGTTCTCCACCGGCTGGCCCAGCTGTTCGGGCTGGCTGGGCGTGCGCGCATCGTCCTTTACCGGGCGGCCCAGCAGCTCCGGTTCCCGGGTGTCCAGCGTCTGGCTCTGGCTGGCATCCGGCATCCAGGCCTTCAGCTGCCGGGTGCCGTCCAGGATCTGTTCCAGGGTGCCGGTGCGCCACATGGTCAGCGCCAGCACGGCGGCCACACCCGCCACAGCGGCCCGGCCCCAGGTGTTCTGCATCAGGCGCACAAAAATGTTGGTCATCACCACGCCGTGGGCGGAGCGGGGCGGCGTTTCCAGCACATCCGCCGTGAGCAGAGCGGTGTAGCGGTCCATGCATTTGTCGCAGTAGGACAGATGCTCGGCCGCTTCCAGCCTGCCCAGTTCGTCCAGCTGCCCGCCAAGCAGGGCCTGCAGCCCTTCCTCCGTAAAACAGCCATCTTCTTTAAACAGTTCCATGTACCGTGCTCCTCCCTTCCTGCAGCGCCCGGATCTGCTGCGCCAGCATCTTTTTGCCGCGGTAGACCTGTGCTTCCAGTGTTTTCTGCGGCCTGCCGCACAGCACGGCAGCCTGTGCCATGGTGTGCTGTTCCAGCAGCACCAGACGGCAGGGCGTTTTGTACGGCTCCCGCAGGTCCAGGATCATCCGGGTCAGTTCTTCCTCCCCCAGGGTGTCCAGCACCTGCTGTTCCGGCTCCCACTCCGGGGGCGCGCCTTCCAGGGCAAGGACCTCGTCTCCGGGGGTATTCACCTTGCGCACCCAGGCGCTGCGCAGATAGTCCTTGGCTTTGTTGGCCGCAATGCGGGCCAGCCATTGCTTTTCAAAGCCGGGCGGGCAGCGGTCAATGGCCCGCCACGCCGCCAGAAAGGTCTCCTGGGTCAGGTCCTGCGCCTCCCCCACATCCGGCACCAGCTGATGGCAGACCGTATATACAAGAGCCTGATACTTCTGCACCATTGCGCTGAATTCCATGGTTGTCAACGACCTGCACACCCTCCTTTCCGGTTTGCAGAGGGCGGCTTCTGCACTGCCCTTCTGTATTTCTATACGAACGGGCCGCAGGGTTTCCTGCAGATTTTTCCAAAAAACTTTGCCTTTTGGCCCGGACATGCTACAATATTGTATTATAGCATAAAAGGAGGTCTTCCGCCATGCCCTCTCCCACACGTCCGGCCCTGCTGCAGGCGCTTTCTGCTGCAGACGGAGCCTATGTTTCCGGCCAGCAGCTGGCCCGGCAGCTGGGGGTAAGCCGCGCCGCTGTGCACAAGGCAGCCGCCGCGCTCACGGCCCAGGGCTATGCGCTGGAGGCCGTACCCCGCCGGGGCTACCGCCTGCTGGGCGGCGACCCCTTCTGCGCCGAGGCCGTTGGCCCCTACCCTGCCCCGGTGCAGATGTACGACACACTGGAAAGCTCCAACCGCACGGCCAAGCTTCTGGCTGTGGACGGCGCGCCTCACGGCACTTTGGTGCTCACGGCCCATCAGAGCGCCGGGCGCGGGCGGCTGGGCCGCAGCTTTGAAAGCCCCGCCGGAAAGGGCGTGTACCTCTCGGTGCTGCTGCGTCCGGCGCTTCCGGCAGCCAGTGCCCAAGCGGCCACCATCGGGGCGGCCGTGGCGGTGTGCCGGGCCGTGCAGACCCTGTGCGGGCTGGAGCTGGGCATCAAGTGGGTGAACGATCTGTATTATCAGGGCAAAAAGGTGTGCGGCATTCTGACCGAAGCCGGCACCGGTCTGGAGACCGGCCAGCTGGAATGGCTGGTGGTGGGCATCGGCCTGAACCTGACCACCACCGCCGCCGACTGGCCCCCGGAACTGGCCGCCAAAGCAGGCAGCCTGTACCCCGGCGGACCTGCCCCGGTAAGCCGGGCTGCACTGGCCGGAGCCATTGCACGGGAGCTGCTGGCGCTCTGCCCGGCGTTCGACTGCCTGAACGAGTACCGTGCCCGCTGCTTTGTGCCCGGCCACTGGGTGACCGTGTGCACCGCCGCCGAGACCTACGCCGCCCGGGCACTGGCCATTGACGATGCGGGCCGGCTGGTGGTGCAGCGGGAGAATGGCCGCCGCGAAGCTCTGCGCTGCGGCGAAGTGACCACCCGGCCAACCAAAACCGATTGAAGTGCAAAATCAGAAACCCGGAACCCTTTTAGAGCCGTTTTGGCCCCGAAAAGGTTCCGGGTTTTGTGCATTATTTTTCAGAGAGCTATTTTGCAGCAGCCCCTTTGTCTGCGGTCAGAAGGAATCCAGTTCTTCGGCTTCCAGTACCTCCAGGCCCTCGCGCTCGAACACCTTGCGCAGGATGGCGGGCAGGCCCGGTTTGGGCACCTTGTTTTCAATGCACAGGGTGATGACCCCGTTCAGGCTCGAGGCCTCCACGCACAGGGAGCCGCCTTCCGGCGGCACCCAGACGCCGAAGTCAGTGATGTACTGTTCCAGCTCCGGGGTGGCCGGCATGAGGGGGTTGCCCAGGTAGCTCAGCCAGAAATCCGCCGGAATGCCGCTGATGTACTCGCCCATCTGGAACACCCGCTGCTTGATGCGCAGGGGTGCCTTTTGCTGGTGCACCTTGTACACCCAGCCCATCTGGTCCGCCATTTTACGGCGCTTACGCTCCGGGGTCAGGCTTTCGCGCACGGCAGCATCCATCGGCCCCACAAATTCTTCCAGGCGGATGCCCTCATGCAGCGCCACACCGTCCTGGAAAGAGCACACACAGTTGTAGGAAGCATCCGGCACGCCCATGGCATCCCGCGTGTCGCCGGAATAGGAATACTGGATGGCATCCTTGCCCAGGTACTCGCCCAGGGCGATGCACAGCAGGCCCATCAGGGCGGTAAAGGGTTTGGCCCCGTTTTCCACGCCCTTGCGCACCAGGCTCTGTTTGGTCAGGCGCACGCGGGCACGGTGCATGGTACTCTCGCAGGTCTGCACCACCTCGCGCTGCAGCGTGGTTTCGTCCATGAGCTGCAGGGGGTACCGCTCCACCAGAGCGGCAATATCATAAGCCGGGCTGCTGGGCAGCGGCGGATCGGCAAAGGCCGTGCCATAGCGCAGGTTGCAGTACAGTTCCAGGATGCGGGTCAGGAAAGGCGACACGCCGTGCCCATCCATGAGGAAATGGAACCAGTCAAAATACACAGTGCTTTCTTCGCAGCTCACCGCAAAAAAGTAACCGTTTGTCTGTTCCGGCATCTGCGGCTGGGTGCTGCCCCGGTACACCAGGCAGGGTTCAGGGTTCGGCTCCAGAAAAGCGTCCTGCTTTTCCCACACCATGCGCACCTTAAAATACGGTGCAGCCTGCAGGGCGGCGTCCAGTGCACGCTGCAGCAGCGCCGGGTCCACCGGGTCCTTCAGGGTGAACTGGTAGCGGGGACAGACCTTTTCCCGGCGGAAATAGTACATGATCCCTTGGAAGATGTACTCTGCCGAGCGCTGTGTTTCTTCCATGGTTTACCCCTCGTTTGCTGCCAGATAATCGGCCAGGTCGCCGATGGTGACAAAGTTGCGCAGCTCTTTTTCCGGGATGCGCAGGCCGAAGGTCTCTTCCAGGTCGGCCACAATGGTCAGGATCTCCATGGACGACAGGTCCAGGTCGTCCATCAGCACGCTGTTCTCGTTCACGTCCTCCGGGGCGATCTCGGCCACATCTTCCAGAATGGCAAGGATCTGCGAAATGATTTCTGCACGTTCCATCAAAATATTCTTCCTTTCCGTGACGGATTTTTCTGCACCCGCCCTCCTGCTCGCAGCAGGCGTTCGGCACACGGGCGGGCACTGCCTGCTCACAGTATACCACAATCCCTATCGGTTTGCCCAGTTTTTTGCCCCGCATTCTCTTCCGGATGCAGGATTTTTCTTCCGACTGCCGGGTAGGCTCCGCCGTGCCGTGCTCAGCGCAGCAGCTTACCCATCGCGTTGCGGGGCAGCGGCTCAGTGCTGAATTCCACCGCGCTCATGCGCTTGTACAGCGGCAGGGTGCGGTTGACCTCGGTGATGAAGTCCCGCACGGCCGGCTGATCGGCTTCTTTACAGCAGACCACCGCGCAGATCTTCTTGCCTTTTTCCTTCACGATGCACTCCTTGATGGCGGGGCACTTTTCCAGCAGGCCTTCCAGCTCTTCCGGGCTGACATTCTCGCCGCTGTCCAGAATGATAAGGTTCTTCTTGCGGCCGGTCATAAAGACATAGCCCTGTGCGTCCTGCCGGGCCAGGTCGCCGGAGTGGAACCAGCCCTCTGCATCAATGACCTGTGCCGTAGCTTCCGGGTCTTTGTAGTAGCCCAGCATCACATCTCCGCCGCGCAGGCAGATCTCACCATCTTCCAGCAGTTTGAACTCGCAGTGACCGTCCGGCTTGCCCAGTGCACCGATGTGTTCCGGGTCGGTAGCAAAGTTGATGAGGCCGCCGCCGGTGGTCTCAGTGGTGCCGTACAGCTGCGACACGATGATGCCGTGTGCGCTCAGATCCATCAGAATCTGCGGATCGAACATCGCCGACATACAGTTCAGTGCCCACAGGTCGCCCAGCTTGGCCTGCTTGCCGGTCATCAGGTCGTGGTGGATGGAATCCACCAGCACCGGCACCGCCGCCATATCCTGGCTGGGCATCCGCTTCAGATCTTTGTAGAAGGAGCGCAGACTGCCCAGATTCTGTGCCCAGCCCGTCCAGGCCCAGGTGAACAGACAGCCAAATGCACCCAGATGGAACATGGGCAGCACGGTCAGGTGGTTGACCAGCAGGTCGGGATCGTTCTTGACTTCCCGGAAGTGTTCGCCCACGCTGACATGGTGGGGCATGACGGCGAAGAAGTTGCGCTCACACAGCATGACACCCTTGCTGCGGCCCGTGGTGCCGGAGGTGAACATCAGCACCATCAGCGCCTCCGGGTCAATGTTGTTGGTAAGTTCCTCCACCGGTGCGCAGGCTTCAAAACCATTCATCGGACGCAGAAGCGCACCGTATGCGGCCTGCATCTGCTCGTTGCAGCCATAGTCCTCTCCATCGGTCAGGATGAGAGACGGCTCCACCATTTCCAGCTCATACTGCAGTTCTTCCCAGCTCTTGCGCTGGTTCAGCGGCACGATGACACCGCCGGCCAGCATGACGCCATAGCAGTTGATGGCATACTGATAGCTGTTGTTGCTCCACATGCAGATGCGCTTGCCCTTGATGTCCGGCACCTCGTGGGTGAGATAGTTCACCGCACGGCGGATGTCCTGTGCGCTCTCGTGGTACTTCTTTTCCACCACGGCGTCCTGCGCGGCATCGTACCAGCGGAAGGACACCCGGTCTGCAAAGCGCTGTTCCATGTTCAGGGTCACCAGTTCATACAGGTTCTTCGGATTCGATTCTTTCATGTTCTTTCCCTCTTTTTGCTCGTTTCCTCTATTTGGAATCCGCTCCCGGTTCTCAACGCAGCAGTTTGCCTGCGGCATTCCGGGGCAGGGGTTCGGCAGAAAATTCCGCGGTCATCCGCTTGTACAGCGGCAGTGTGCGGTTGACCTCCGTTACGAACGCACGCACAGCCTCCTGCTTGTCTGCATCGCAGTACACCAGCGCGCAGATCTTCTGCCCCTTTTCGCAGACCACGCATTCTTTGATGGCCGTACAGGGCATCAGGCGTTTTTCCAGTTCTTCCGGGCTGACATTCTCGCCGCTGTCCAGAATGATCACATTCTTCTTGCGGCCAGTCAGGTACATGTAGCCGTCCTCTTCCACCCGGGCAATGTCGCCGGTGTGGAACCAGCCCTCGGCGTCCAGCACCTCTGCTGTGGCTTCGGGGTCCTTGTAGTAGCCCAGCATCACGGGGTCGCCGCGCATACACAGCTCGCCGTCCGCCAGCTTGTACTGGCAGCTTTCGTCCACATGGCCCACACTGGTCAGGTAGCGTTCCTCCTGGGAAGAGTTCCAGGCACCATCTCCGGTAGTCTCGGTCAGGCCGTACATCTGGGCAATGAAAAAGCCCTTGTCCATCAGGTCCTTGAGCATTTTGGGATCGAACATGGCCGCGCCGCAGGTGAGTACCCGCAGACCGTTCAGCCGCTCGCGGCGGTCCTTCATCACATCGTTGTAAATGCTCTTGAGCAGCACCGGCACCACCGCCATCACATCGCTGCGCATGGCCCCCAGGTCCCGGTAGAAATATTTCAGGTTGTTGCACAGGTTGATGACATGGCCCGTGATGCTCCAGGACACCAGGCTGGTCATGGCCGAAATGTGGAACATGGGCAGGCCGGACAGGGACGCAAAGCTGTCGGTGTCCCAGCCGGTCTGGCGCTTCACATCGTCAAAGGGGTTCAGGAAGGCCGGCATGGCGGCAAACAGGTTCTTCTGCGAGAGCATGACGCCCTTGCTGCGGCCCGTGGTGCCGGAGGTGAACATGATGAACGCCAGCTTTGCAAGGTCGGCCTGCTCTGCCACATCGGCTGCCGGTGCAAAAGCTGCAAAGGCATCCATCGGCACCAGCTTTTCGCCGTAGGCCTCGGCCAGGGCCGGTTCCCGTTCCAGGTATTCGCCATCGTGCAGCACGCACACCGGCTCCACCAGGTCCAGCTCGTAGCGGATCTCCTCCCAGTCCTTGCCGGTGTTCAGCGGCACTGCCACGCCGCCGGCCAGCACGGTGCCGTACATATCAATTATGTACTGGTAGCTGTTGCGGGCCAGAATGGCCACCCGCTGCCCCTGCACATCCGGCACCCGGCTGCGCAGGAATGACACGAACCGGCGCAGGTCCTGTGCATACTGGCGGTAGAGCACTTCCGCCACGCCCTGCGCGTTTTCATCATAATAGCGGATCGCCACGCGGTCTGCATAGATCGTTTCCATGTTGCAAAGAGATTGATACAGCGATGAAACCATTTTCGTCCTCCATTATTGTTCCTGCCCGCCGGGCCGCCGCTTCCGATGCCGGAAGCGCACAGCAGGCCTGTTTTTAACGTTGTGCTCAGTATACAATATCGCAGCAGGCAATGCAAGGTTTTTGCAACATTTAATTTCCAACTTTGGCAATTAAATGTTGCGCTTCTTGCTCTTTCCAGCGGCAATTTCTCCCTTTCGTTGCAAAACACCGGGCTGCCTGCTACAATTTTTAGAGCAAAAACACAACACGCACCCCGCCGGGGCGGCAATTCAAATTGACACTGCCCCCAAAAAGCATTATACTAGTTTTATCTTCACAAAAATTGGAACAATTAACACTGCGCCAGGCAAAGCGGCGCAAGGAAGGAACCTTTTTCATGCAAGGCACCAAACCCCGCACCGTAAACTCCATTGGCATGTTCGACCTGCTCAAGGGCACCGGCATGATCACCATCGTTCTGGCCCACACGGCCGAACTTTACCCGCTGCAGCTCAGCGATGGGCTTTCGCTTACCGCATTTTTCCCGTTCATCTACCGCGAAGCGCTGATGGCGGCCTTTTACATTGCCAGCGGCTACGGCTTCCGCAAGCGCTCTGTTTCCAAATGCGTCAAGCAGCAGTGCAAAAGCCTGCTCAAGCCGTATCTGTACACCGCCCTGTTCACCAGTGTGCTGCACCTGATCGTGCACTACAGCTGCTTCCACTACCTGCCCGGCAGCTTGTTTGAGACCTATAAGGTAGCAGGCGGCTTTGTGCTGGGCCTGCCCCACACCGCCAGCTACTTCGGGCAGGAGTTTTTCTCCACCGGCCCCATGTGGTATCTGCTGGCCCTGCTGGTGGGCTGGGTGCTGCTGGATGCCATCCTGAATATCTTCCCGGAGAAGTACACACACTGGGCAGTGCTTGGCGTGATGCTGCTGGGCTGGGCCACCACCCTGGTGTGGGAGCTGCCCTTCTGCCTGGCACAGGGGGCCGTGGTGGTGCCGTATCTTTACATTGGATATCTGGCCAAGCAGAACCGCTGGCTGGACAAGCCCCTTTCCCGCCGGGCCAAATGGGTCCTGCTGGGCGGCACCGTGCTGACCGCCGTGGGGGCCATGCTCGCCCGCAGCACCGACTGCATTTCCATGGGCGAATGGACCATGGGGCCGCTGAGCATCCTGCTGGACGGCATGACCGGCTTTTTGTTCATCAAGCTGTTCGTCAAGCTCAACCGCTTCACCGGGCCGGTGGTGCAGTTTTTGGAAGGGATCGGCCGCCAGTCGCTGAACATCTTCTGCATACATACGGTGGAGCTGATCGCCATTCCCTGGTATCTGTTTGCCGCCCATTATGCCGAGCGCCCGCTGGCCGGCATCGGGCTGCAGTTTTTGCTCTCGGTCGTGTCCATCTGGCTGGTGTGCCTGCTGCTGCAGCGCCGCCGGGACCGGATCATCAAGACGGCCCCCGCGCGGCGCAAAGCTGCCGCTGGGCCGCGTCATTATGCGGCACGGCACTGAGCCGTTCTGAGGGCTGCAGCGGCGCAGCCAAACTATAAACGGAAGAGGAGAACCGGTTATGAACAACGATGCCCCCGAAACTCTTGCGGCGGTGCGCAGCCGTGCAGCCGAGCTGGAACAGCAGCTCAAACTCTCCGATGAAGGCGTCTCCCGGCTGGCACAGCGGTGCCTGGAGCTGGAACAGCAGGTGCTGGCCTACGAGGCCGCCCTTGCCAGCCACGGTGCCGAAAACGAGACCGGTGCCCTGCTGCTGCCGCAGCTGTTCTACGATTCCGGGTCCGGCTTTTCGGCCCGGGAATGCCTGACCGTGGCCAGCGATGCCTACGATGAGCTGACCCACGAGGTATCTGCCGTGTTCGAGCTGCCGGCCGATGTGCAGGCCCTGCGGCTGGACCCCGGCGAGTTTGCCTGCTGCATCACCGATTTTACCATTTCGGACGAGCGGCTGAGCTACCAGCCCGCCAACGGCACCGTGCTGCGGGAAGGCACCATGCTGTTTCTGGGCATCGACCCCAACCTGACCGTGCGCTGCGCCACCGGCTTTGCCCCCGGAATGCGCTTTGCCGTGACCTACCACTATTATCCGTTGGGGCGCTACCTGCACGAGCAGCCCGGCAAGACCCTGCTCAGTGCCCTGAACGTGCTGCGCCAGAATGCACAGGACGCCCAGGCTGCTGCCCAGGCCGCCGCCGTGCAGACGGCTGCTGCCCAGCAGGAAGCTGCCCGCCTGCAGGCCCAGCTGGCGGAACAGCAGGAGACACTGGCCGAGACCCGCCAGGCCTACGATGCCTCGCTGGAAGCCATGAAGCACAGCACCAGCTGGAAGCTGACCGCCCCGCTGCGGGCGCTGCTACACTGCTTCCGCCGCCCGTAACCACACGATGCAGAGGAGTGCGAACATGTACAGCAGTTACAGTACCCTGCAGCGCAGGCAGGTGGCCAAGCAGACCTACACCGATACCCAGAGCACCTATCTTCTGATCTACGCGCCCAAGCGCCACCACGCGCTGGCCCATGCACTGGAACACCAGCTGCACTGCAAGTTCCGTTTGGTAGACCACCTGGACGGGGAGCTGACCCCCGCCGTGGAAGGGGTGCTTTTGGTCAGCGAGGACGTGGAGTGCACCTCCACCGCGCTGACCTATTTTGCCGCCGCACTGCGCACCGGGGCCGACCTGGTGGTGTGCGATGCCGTGTTTGGCTTTGACGGCGAAACTGCCCTGTATCTGAGCACCCAGCACCTGCCCGGGATGCGCTGCGCCATCCTCTCCCGCGAGCTGCTGGACCGCTGCCGGGCCGCTGCCCGGGGCAAGGACAGTGTGACCGAGCTGCTGCGGCTGGCAAACCAGCTGGCCCGCAATTGTTACCGGGTGCCGCAGGCGCTGCTGCACTTCCGCCGGGAACTGTGCGGCGAGGATGTATTTTCGGCCTCCGGCAGACGCGCTGTGGTGCTGAGCCACGAACTGACCATGACCGGTGCCCCCATCGTGCTGGTAAGCGCCATTCCGGTGCTGCGCAGCCTGGGGTACGAGGTGGTGGTGCTCGGCCCCGCAGACGAAGGCTCGCTGTCGCTGTTTCTGGACGCCGGGGCCGCCGTGGTGACCCGCCGCGACTGCGTGACCACCTCCACCCTGTGGGAGCTGGCCACCAGCGCCGACTTTGTGCTGGCTAACACGGTGGTGGAAGCCCCCGTTGTGCAGACCCTGAACGGCGGTTTTGTGCCGGTGCTGTGGTGGCTGCACGATGCTTTTGCGGGTTACCCCTTTATCACCCACAAAATTCCCAAGCAGCTGGCCGACAACGTGCACATTGCCGCCGTTGGCTCCCACGCCACCGCCGCCATGCACGCCGTGCGGCCAGACTTTAAAGTGGAGCAGCTGATCTACGGCCTGCCGGACTATGCGCAGGAAACTTTTCCGCCCTACGACCTGAGCTACGCAGGCGGGCGGCCCCTGTTTGTAACGGTGGGTTCCATGGAAGTGCGCAAGGGGCAGGACATTTTCTGCGAGGCCATCCGCCGCCTGCCGCCGGACATCCGGGCACAGGCTTCCTTCCTGTTTGTGGGCAAGGGAGCCGACAAGGACATCTTTGGGGCCGTGAACGCCCTGGTGGAAGAGGACCCCGAGCACGTGTTCTACCGCAAGCGGCTGGAGCGGCCGGAGATCAAATCGCTGATGGAGCAGTGCGCCTGCGTGGTGTGTGCTTCCCGCGATGACCCCATGCCCACCTTTGTGACCGAGGGCCTGATCTTCGGCAAGCCGTCCATTGTATCGGAGCACACCGGCACCGCCGGGCTGATCACCGAAGGGGTAAACGGCTTTGTATACCGCCGGGACGACCCCGACCAACTGGCCAGAGTGCTGGCCCACGCCATCACCCACCCGGAGCAGCTGGCCGCCATGAAGGATGACTGCCGCAAACTCTATGAGCAATACTATTCCAACGAAGCCTACGTTTCCACCCTCACCCGCCTGATCCAAGAGCTGACCGGGGAAGCGTAACAGCCTATAAGCCTGTTTTGGCAGCGCCGGTTCCCGGCGCTGCTTTTTTTGTGTGACCCCTCTCAGTCTTTGCCGCCTGCGGCGGTGCCTAAGAGGGTTCCAACAAAAAAGCCCCCTCAAAGTGAGGGGGCCGGGGCAAACGGTTCAATCTTACTCGATCAGGCCATTGAGCAGGGACAGGCACTTGCGGCTGTGCAGCTTGCGGATGGCCTTGGCTTCGATCTGGCGCACACGCTCGCGGGTAACGCCAAAGTCGCGGCCCACTTCTTCCAGGGTGCGGGGGCGGCCATCGTCCAGGCCAAAGCGCAGGCGGATCACCTTTTCCTCGCGGGGGGTCAGGCTCTTCAGAGCCAGGTTGATCTGCTGGGCCACCATGGCGCGGTCTGCGGCCTTGCCGGGGGCTTCGGCGTTTTCGTCCGCCACAAAGTCGCCCAGAGAGGAATCCTCTTCCTCACCCACAGGGCTTTCCAGGCTGGCAGGCTCCTGGGCCATGCGCTGGATCTCGCGCACGCGCTCCACGCTCATATCCATGGCCTTTGCCAGTTCCTCGGGGGTCGGCTCGTGGCCGTTCTGGTACACCAGCTGGTTGGTGGCCTGACGCATTCGGTTGATGGTCTCCACCATGTGCACCGGAATGCGGATGGTACGGGCCTGGTCCGCAATGGCGCGGGTAATGGCCTGGCGAATCCACCAGGTGGCGTAGGTGGAGAAGCGGAAGCCGCGGTCGCAGTCAAACTTTTCGGCGGCTTTGATCAGGCCGATGTTGCCCTCCTGGATCAGGTCCAGGAATGCCAGGTTGTGGCCCACATGCTTTTTGGCAATGGACACCACCAGACGCAGGTTGGCTTCGCTCAGGCTGCGGCGGGCGTTCAGGCCATCGCGGCGGGTCTTGAGCAGCTCCTGGCGCTTTTCTTCGGTCAGGGGGCCGTTTTCCACGGCTTCCATGGCCTCTTCTTCGGCAGCCTTTTCTTCGGCGTCCTCGGTGGACTTTTCGTTGCCGTCCTCGTCCAGATCCTCGGTGTAGCTGCGGCTGTTCTCGTCCTCTTCAAACGAGAAGCGGGCGCTGTTCTTTTTGATGTACTCGGGCGCGCCGTACTTCTGACGGTCGGCCTGCAGGATGTGGGCGGCCTCGGCACCGGCATGGATGCGGCGGCTCAGCTCCACCTCCTGCTCTGCGCTCAGCAGCGGGATCTGACCGATCTGCTTGAGGTAGTTCTTCACGGGGTCGTCCAG
Source organism: uncultured Faecalibacterium sp. (assembly GCA_934561485.1). Lineage (GTDB taxonomy): Bacteria > Bacillota > Clostridia > Oscillospirales > Ruminococcaceae > Faecalibacterium. Next base: position 26,219 of record CAKTGS010000002.1, on the reverse strand, counting down.
CAGTTCATCCATGGCGGCCTTGAGGTCGGCGGGGTTTTCCTCGGCCTGTTCCTCGTCCTCTTCGCCGCCCATGCCCAGGTCATCGCTGTTGTTCTCAGCGTTTTCCACCTCGGCCATAATGCCTTCCACATCCAGGCCGGGTTCGATTTCTTCTTCTACCACCTTGATCCCGCGTTCTTCCAGAAGCGTGTAGAGCGTGTCCACATCCATTCTGCACTGTGCCGCCAGCGCCTTTGCCTCCTGCGCCGACAGGGTGCCTTCGCCTTTTGTCAACAGTTCCTTTAAAGTCATGCCCATTTCGCTCTCTCCTTCTTGCTACGGGGAAAATCTTGTTTTTTGGGGGTTCTGCACATCAGATCACAAGGCCCCCGTTTACACCGAACACCTGCCCGGTGATGTAGCCGGCGCTTTCGCCCGCCAGAAAAACCAGCAGCTGTGCCACCTCATCGGCGGTGCCCAGGCGGCCCACAGGGGTCTCCTCGGCCAGCGCCGCCTTGTCCTCGGCGGTAAAGGCTGCCATCATATCGGTATCAATGACCCCCGGTGCCACACAGTTCACAGTGATGCCGCTGGGGCCTTCTTCTTTTGCCAGTGCCTTGGTCAGGCCGATCAGGCCGGCCTTTGCGGCGGAATAGTGCACTTCGCAGCTGCCGCCGGTCTGCCCCCACATGCTGCTCACGGTGAGGATGCGGCCCGCCTTGCGGCGGATCATGCCCGGCAGGGCCAGCTGGCACAGGTGGAACGCACCGGTCAGGTTGACGTCCAGCATGTGCTGCCATTCTTCGGGGGTGATGTCGGTAAAGAGCTTCTGCTGGGCAATGCCCGCGTTGCTCACCAGCACATCCACATGCCCCATTGCCTGCTCCACGGTGTGGAAGGCCAGCTCACAGCTGGCGCGGGAGCCAACATCGCACTGCACAGCCGTTACGCCGGGCAGCTGTTTTTCCAGCGCGGCAGCGGCTTCGGCGTTGCTGTGGTACAGCACGGCCACCCGGTACCCGGCGGCGTAAAACGCCCGGGCCGCAGCAGCGCCAATGCCGCGGTCTCCGCCGGAGATCAGCACGCACCGCCCGTTTGCCGGGGCGGCGGGCACTGCCGGGGCCGGTTCTGGCCGGGGCAGCGCTGCAGGCGGCTGCGGAGCCGGTTTTTCCAGCGTGACCACCCGGGTCGGTTCCTCCGGCACCGGGGCCGCAGGGGCCTGCGGGGCAGGCTGCGGCTGCGGCAGATCCGCCGGTTCTTCTTCCGGCACATTAAAGGTCAGTTCAAACTCGTCTTCGTACAAGAGTGTTGCCCTCCTGTCGTGTTCTCTGCGGTGCGCACACGCCCCGCAGGAGGCGTTTTGCGGCCCCCATCCCCCGGCCTGGCAGCGTGGTGTTTTCCTTCTCCGGTCAAGTCCGGTGCTGTAGCGTGCCCTCCGGGGTCAGGATTGGGTTTCGACAAAACTCCATTGAATAATATAGCACAATTTGCCGAAAAAAGAAAGTGGAAACTGCGCACTTTTTCACGCAGCTTCCACTTTTTTACGGTTTCTTCACACCTGGGCGGGCGGCACAGGCGGTTTCCAGCGGGGTTTTGCCGCCAGCCTTGCCCGCAGTTCTTTGAAAAACACCTGCAGCAGCTCCCCGGCTTCTTCGGCCCGCAGGCCCTTTTCCACCACCGGGTGGTGGTTGAAGGGCAGGGCAAACAGGTCGGTCACGCTGCCGCAGCAGCCCGCCTTGGCGTCCGCCGCACCGTATACCACCCGTCGGATGCGGCTGTTCACAATGGCCCCGGCGCACATGGGGCAGGGTTCCAGCGTAACAAACAGCTCGCACTCCCACAGCCGCCAGCCGCCCAGCGCCTTGCAGGCCGCATCAATGGCCAGCAGCTCGGCATGGTGCAGGGCATTTTTTTCCGTTTCGCGGGTGTTGTGGGCGGCGGAAATGATCTGCCCGTTGCGGGCCACCACCGCCCCCACCGGCACCTCCCCCAGGGCGGCGGCCTTGCGCGCTTCGTCCAGGGCCGCGCCCATCAGTTCAAAATCGGTCATGCGTTCTCCTTTTATCCTGCGGCAAACACCAGCAGATTATTCAATGTATGCAGCACCCAGCCCGGCCAGACGCGGCCGGTGCGCTGCCGCACAGCCCCCAGCACCAGACCCAGCACCAGCGCATAGAGCACGGCGGCGGCACCGCCGTGCTGCGCCGCAAACAGCAGCGCCTGCACCCCCACCGCTGCCCATGGCCCCAGCGGCTGCAGCAGGCTCTGCACCCCGCCCCGGAAGGCCAGTTCCTCAGCCAGCGGGGCCGCCACGCAGTGCAGGGCAAAACTCTGCCCGGCCGCGCTCAGGGGCAGGGCCGCGCAGGCCGCCGCCAGCACCCGGCCCGCCAGCCAGTAGGCCAGCGCACAGCCAAAGGCCGCCAGCAGGGCCAGCCTGCGCTCGGATGTTTTGTTCATGCCGGATGCCCTCCCCCTGCAGCTTGTTCAGGGGTATCTTATCACAGCGGGGCAGGCCGCGCAAGTATTTTGCGTTCTGCCGCACCAATTTCGCTCAAACAATTGACTTTTCATTGCAGGTTCTGCTATAATACTTTCCAACGTTTTGTTGCAAAGCGTTGGTTAACACAAGTTTTTACCGGAAACCCGGAGGTATTTTATGATCCGCATTCTCACCGATTCCGCATCCGATATCCTGCCCGCCGAGGCGCAGCAGCTGGGTGTGACCGTCATCCCTCTGAATGTCACGCTGGAGAGCGGCACCGTTCTGCGGGACGGCATTGATCAGACCCCCAGCGAGTATTACGCCCTTTTAAAGGAGTGCCGCAAACTGCCCACCACCAGCCAGCCCAGCCCGGAACTGTTTGAGCGGTTCTACCTGGACGCCGCCGCTGCCGGGGACGAAGTGCTGGGCATTTTCCTGTCGCAGGAGCTGTCCGGCACCTGCCAGTGCGCCAAGCTGGCCGCAGACCTTGCCAACGTGGACAATGTGCTGTTTGTGGACAGTGCCAGCGTCTGCCTGGGCGAAACGCTTCTGGTGCGGCTGGCCGTGCAGCTACGGGACGCCGGCAAAACACTGACGCAGATCGCCACCGCCCTGGAACACGCCAAGGAGCACCTGCACCTGGTGGCAGCCATTGACGACCTGAAGTATCTGCGCAAGGGCGGCCGCCTGCCCGCTGCCGTGGCCGTAGCCGGCGGGATGCTGGGCATCAAGCCGCTGATCACCATCAAGGAGGGCAAAGTGGCCATGGCCGGCAAGGCCCGCGGCCTGCCCGGTGCCTATGTGGCGCTGTTTAAAAAGGTGGAGGAGCTGGGCGGCATCAGCACGGCCTTCCCCTCCGTGGCCGGTTACACAGTATCCCCCCGCGAGGTGCAGCCCATCCAGAACTACCTGCGGGACAACCTGCAGCGCTCCGAGCCGCTGGTGCGGCAGATCGGCTGCGTCATCGGCACCCATGCCGGCCCCGGCGCTTTCGGCCTGGCCTTTTTTGACGAAGGGCTGTGCCTGTAAAATACCTGTACCAAAAAGTTCCCGTGCTCGTTTGGGCACGGGAACTTTTTTGCTGTCTGCTCAGTCCATCCACAGCTTTCCTTCGCAGGCCAGCACCTGGTCCAGGATCATGCGGGACACTTTTGCCCCGTAAATGATGGCCGGGTGGTCGTTGTACTCGATGATGTCGTGGAAGTCCTTGTTCATCAGCACAATGACATACTCCCCATAGGGGGTGTGCACGATGCCGCCATCGTTGCGGCAGGCGTTCATGCTGCCGCTTTTGCTGGCCACCCAGAGCAGCTCCGGGGCACCGGTCTCCTCGCAGTCCAGGTAATACTGGGGGAAGTCCTTGGTCAGCATGGTGTTGTAGTGCTGCTGGCGCAGGATGTCCAGCATCTCGGCACTGGCGGCTTTGCTCACCAGTGCGCCTTTGGCCATGCGGGCCAGCAGGGCGGCATAGTCCCGGGGCGTGGTGGTGCCCAGGCGGCGATAGCGGTCAAAGTGCAGGGAATTGTGCAGCACCGTGCAGGCAAAGCCCAGCTCCCGGATGCAGGCGTTGATGGTTTCCAGTCCCAGATAATCAATGAGCATGTTGGTGGCAATGTTGTCCGAGCAGATGATCATCATCGTGGCGGTGTCCTTTACCTTGAGACGCGCCCCTACGCCCAGCGCCCGCAGCATCCCGCTGCCGTCCACGAACTGGCTTTGTTCATAGGCGATCTCTTCGTCCAGAACCGCTGCGCCCCGCTGCACCTGCAGGTACAGCGCCGCCAAAATAAAGGCCTTGATCACGGACGCCGTCTCAAATTCCTCGTCTGCGCCCATCTCTACGGTATGGCCGCGGAGATCATCCACCACCACGCTCATTTTGCCCTGATAGGAGTACAGCTCGGCGGCAATGCGTTTTTCCAGCGTCATATTCGGGTCCATATTGGAATTTCCTTTCCGGTCTCTGCAAAAAGTTACAGATTCTCCTCAAAAAAGCGCTGTGCGTTGCGCCAGAAAATGCACTCCACCTCGTCCTCGGTAAAACCGGCCCTGCACAGGGCGTCTGCCAGAAGGGGCATATCCGCCGCCGTTTCCAACTGATGGGGGCCGTCAATGCCGTCAAAGTCGCTGCCCAGGGCGATCATCTCCACGCCGCCCACCTGCTTGTAATGAGCCGCATGTTCTGCGATCCGTTCCACCGTACTGCGGCAGGTCTTCGGGTGGGCAGGGTCGGTGTCCAGAAAGGCAGCGTAGTAGTTCAGGCCCGCAATGCCGCCTTTTTCGGCCAGAGCGCGGATCATTTCATCCGTCAGGTTGCGGGTGTGGGGGCACAGGGCACGGCAGTTGGAGTGGCTGGCCGCAAAGGGGCGGGTGCCGTGCTCCACAATGTCCCAGAAGCCTTTGTCGGAAAGGTGGCTCACGTCCACGATCATATGCAGCCGCTCCATCTCGGCCACAAAGGCAAAGCCGGTTTCGGTCAGGCCCCGTTCGGTCTGGGCCGCCAGCGGCCCGCCGGGGTTTGCCTGCGGGGCAGCCAGCTCGTTTTCGTAGTTCCAGGTCAGGGTCATCATGCGCACGCCCAGCTCGTACATCCGGCGCAGCACCCCCAGGCTGCCCCTGCAGCAGCCGCCTTCCTCAATGGTCAGCATTCCGCTGATCTTGCCCGCTGCGGCATTTTTGCGGATGTCTGCCGCCGTGTACACCGGGGCAATTTGGTCCGGGTAGGCGGCCATGATGCGCTTGAACACGTCCACTTCTTCCAGCGCCGTCACCAGCGGGTCGGCCCCGGGGGCGGGGTCAGCCAGGTTCACAAAGGCCGCAAAGCACTGCAGCATGTAGTCCCCCTTCTGCAGTTTTTCCAGGTCGATGTGCAAATCGTTATGGGCAAAGCACTTGGGGCTGCCCGCCTTTTCGGCGCGGCGCAGCTCGTTCAGGTTATCGCAATGCAGGTCCCAGACTTTCATGGTCAACGTCTCCTTTTCAGGCTTCTCCGCCCAGCAGCTGCAGCAGCTCTTCGGGCTTCATGGACAAAATCGCGCCGTCCGCCGAGCCGGTAACGGTATCCGCCAGGCTCTGCTTGGCCTGCTGCAGCTCCACGATCTTTTCTTCAATGGTGTCCTGCGCAATGAGCTTGTACACCTGCACAGGGTTTTTCTGGCCAATGCGGTAAGCGCGGTCGGTGGCCTGATTCTGGGCGGCCACGTTCCACCACGGGTCGTAGTGGATCACAATGTCCGCCGCCGTCAGGTTCAGGCCGGTGCCGCCGGCCCGCAGCGAGATCAGGAACACCCCCGCTTCTCCGGCGTTGAACCGGCGCACCAGCTCCGCACGCATCGGCTTGGGGGTGGACCCCTGCAGGGTGAAGTGGCTCACCCCTGCTTCGTCCAGCCGCTTGGCCAGCAGATCCAGCATGGAGGTGAACTGGCTGAACAGCAGGATACGGTGGCCGCCCTCCACAGCGGCACCAACCAACTCCATGCAGGCGTCCAGCTTGGCGCTGCCGCCGGTCCAGTTGTCCGCCACAAGGCGGGGGTCGCAGCAGATCTGCCGCAGCCGCATGAGCACCGCAAACACCGCCATTTTGTCCTCGGGCTTGGCGGCCCGCAGCTTTTCCCGCGCGTCCACCACGGCGGCCAGATACAGCTTGTGCTGTTCCGCGCCCATCTCAATGTGGTGGATGTTCTCGGTTTTGGGCGGCAGCTCCCGCAGCACGTCCGCCTTCATGCGGCGCAGAATGAACGGTCCGGTGAGCTGGTTCAGCCGCCGCACCGCGTTTTCGTCCTCTTCCTGCACAATGGGCTTTTCAAACCGGGCACAGAAACTCTTGTACGGCGGCAGGTAGCCCGGCATGAGGAAGGAAAAAATGCTCCACAGCTCGCCCAGGCGGTTTTCCACCGGAGTGCCGGTAAGGGCAAACCGCACCTGACTGCGCACCTGGCACACGGCCTTGTACTTCTGGGTGGTGTGGTTCTTGATGGCCTGCGCCTCGTCCAGGATGCAGGCATAAAAGGGCTGCTCGGCGTACAGGTCCTCGTCCCGGCGCAGCAGGTCGTAGCTGGTCACCACCAGGTCGGTCTCTGCCCACCGGCGGGCCAGCGCCGCCCGGTGGGGCGCATCGCCGTCCACCGCCACGCAGGTGAGCTGCGGGGTGAACTTTTTGCATTCCTCCGCCCAGTTCAGCACCAGAGACGCCGGGCACACGATCAGGCTGGGCAGGCTCTGCCCGGCTTCCTTGAGGGCCAGCAGGTAGCTGAGCACCTGCAGGGTCTTGCCCAGGCCCATGTCATCGGCCAGAATGCCGCCCATGCCGTAGCCGTCCAGGGTGCGCAGCCAGCGGTAACCATCCCGCTGATACTTGCGCAGCACCCCCTGCAGGGACTGGGGCGGGGCATACTCGCTGTCCTTCACGGCGTGGAAGCTGCGGCTGATGCGCCGGAAGGCATCGTCCCGGTTGAAGCGCAGGCCGTTCTGGCCCGAAAGCGCCCAGTCCAGCGTGGGGGCGCGGTAAAGCGGCAGCTCGGCGTGGCCGCCCTTGAGCTGCGCGCCGGAAAGCTCCAGTGTCTCGTTGAGTTCATCCAGCCCGTCCAGGTTGTCGTCCAGCCGCAGCAGGCGGCCGTCCCGCAGGCGGTGGTAGCGCTTTTTCTGATGCAGGGACCGCAGCAGCTCCCGCAGCTCTTCGGCGGGGAATTCGCCGGTGTCCACTTCCAGGTCCAGCACGCTGCCGTGCACCGACACCCCCACCGAGATCCGGGGCGGGGCGGCCTGCAGGTTCCGGAAGGCATCCGTCAGATACACTTCGCCTTCCGCCATCAGGGCGGGCACGCCCTCTTCCAGCAGCCGGTAGATCTGCTCCTCGTCTGCGGCGGTGTACCGGTCCGGGGCTGCGGGGTCCGGGTCCAGCCAGGTGCTCAGCAGGCGGCAGGCGCGGGTCTCGGCGCGGGCATCCCGCAGCAGGCCCGCCGGAGCCGGTTCATCGGGGGCCACCCGGTCCTCGCCATACAGAAAAGCGGCATAGGCGGTAATGGTCAGCCCTTTTTCCCTAGGGGCATCCAGATAGAACTGCACCACCGGTTCCAGGGGGATCTGATTCAGCAGCAGGCGTTCCGGGTCCACAATGGTAAGCTTGCTGCCCAGTTCCGGCAGCACATAGCTGCAGAACGCCGTGGCATCGGCGCTGGTAAAGAACAGGCTTTTGCCGCACAGGGCCTGCAGCGCAGGCAGAATGCGGGCGCAGGCCGCCCGCTGCAGCCGCCACAGGGTGTCCTCGCTGAACAGGTAATCGTCATCCAGCCCGTGCACAGCACACAGGGACGGCTGTGCCGCCACCTGCACACCGCCCCGGCGCCGCTCCACGGTCATGGTAATGGCGGGCAGGCCCTCCTTCAGGCGGTAGCCGCCCAGCATTCCGGAAGGGGCATACATCCGCACCAGTGCGTCAAAGATCTCGCCCGTCAGGGGCAGGCCGCCCGCCGGGCCTTTTTCCACGGCATAGCTGTAGGTGCGCACCACATTGGTCTCCATGCTGCGCTTGGCATTGACCTGCCGGCGCAGCAGCTGCAGCAGCTGCCGGGCTTCCTCATCAAAAGCGTCCCAGCGGTGCACAAAGGCCAGGGATTTGCCGTAGCTGACGCTTTTGCCCTGCTCGATGCTTTCCAGCAGGATGGGAATGCTCTTGACCACATACTGCCGCCCGCCGTCCGAGATGCGCAGCCGCAGCCAGGGCTGCTCCCCGGGCAGCAGGGTCAGTTCCGGTTCCAGCTGCACAAAGCCCGTGCGCTGCACCGGCTCTGCCGCCGAGATCTCCTGCAGGGCGCTTTCCTGGTAGGTTTCCAGCAGACAGCGGGCCTCGTAGTCCGACACCGGCGCTTCGCCCCGCCACTTTTTGCCAAACAGCATTTCCAGTCCGGAGGCATAACTGTCCTTGCGGAGCGGCTCTGCCCCCAGCTGGGCCGTACCGCGCACCACCCCCGGAATGGCTTCCGGCCGGGGTTCCGGCTTAGCGGCGTGTTTTTCGGCATCCTCCAGCAGCAGGGCACCGATGTGCTTGCAGTAGGTGCCGTCCCCGTTCTGATTATAGGGGCAGTCACAGGAAGCGCTGACAAAGGTGCCGTTTTCCCGCAGCCAGGCCTGAGTGTAGTAGCAATCGGCTCCATTGCCCTGCACCAGTGCCGACAGATGGCGCACGCCGTCCTCGTTGGTGGTGCAGCTGCTTTGCAGAATGCGCCTGCGGTACTTTTTGGCCCGTTCAAACACCATTTCTCCCAGCAGTGTGCGGATCTCGTCTGCGTCCATAACGGTTCCCTCCCCGGTGGTTTGCCAAACACTTTATTTTATAAGAATACCGCGTTCCGCCCCGGGATGCAAGGGGCAAAACCGCAGAGCAGTGCAAACAAAAATGCCGCTCCCCGTGCAGGGAACGGCATACGGTATACGGAAGATCACTTTTCCTGGCTTTGTTCCGTGTCAATGCGCAGTGCGCTTTCGCGGATCTTTTCCAGGGTCTGCTCGCTGAGGATATGCTCTGCCTTGCAGGCGTCCTCGGCAGCGGTCTTTTCGTCCACACCCAGCTGCATGAAAAAGTGGGTGAGCAGGCGGTGGCGGCTGTAAATGCGCTCGGCGATCTCGCGGCCCGGCTCCAACAGGGTCAGGTTGCCTTCGCCATCCACCGCGATGTAGCCATTCTCCCGCAGCTTTTTCATGGCAATGCTCACGCTTGCCTTGGTAAAGCCCAGCTCATTGACCACGTCAATGGAGCGCACTTTGCCCATGCGCTGGGTAAGCATCAGGATCGTTTCAAGATAATCTTCTGCGGACTGGTGGATCTGCATGGTTTGTTCGGCCTCCTGCCTTTTCCCTTGCGGGAAGTTCTCTCGGCGCAGGGCAAAAGCGCCTGCAGCTTGTATGTTACAGAATATCACATTTTAAGCCGCAGTGCAAGCAATTCGCAGGAAGTTTGTTTAAGCAAACCAATTTTACCCTGCACAAAACTGCCGTTTTGACGATTCTTTCCCGGTTTTGTTTTGGCTTCTTTGCACAAATAAGCAATTCAATGCGGCCGCCGCCCCACGGTCGCTGCAGGGAGCGGGTCCATCCGCTCCGCCGGGAAAGCAGCGGAACGCATAAATGCATTCCCTGCAAATTCTTTACCGGCTCTCCCGGTACGCTTCCGGGCCGGCCTGGTACAGATCGCCGCCGTGGGCGTCCAGGATCACGGTCAGGGGCATGTCCTTCACGGTCAGGCGGCGCACGGCTTCACAGCCAAGATCCGGCCAGGCGATCACTTCCAGCGTCTGCACGCTTTTTGCCATCAGCGCACCGGCCCCGCCCAGAGCTGCCAGATACACTGCCCCGTTGCGTACCACGGCTGCCTTGACGGCATCGTCCCGCTTGCCCTTGCCGATCATGATCTTGTTGCCCAGATCCAGCAGCCGCGGGCTCATGGCGTCCATGCGGCCGCTGGTTGTGGGGCCGGCCGAACCGATCACTTCGCCCGGGCGCTCCGGGGTAGGGCCGACATAATAGATGGCGCTGCCGGTCAGGTCAAAGGGCAGCGGTTCGCCCTTGTCCAATGCTTCGATCATCCGCTTGTGGGCCTGGTCGCGGGCGGTGTACACCACACCGGACAGCAGCACGGTGTCCCCTGCCTTGAGCGGGGCCAGATCCTGCGCAGTGCAGGGAGTAGTCAGTCTGTATTCCATCGTTCTCCCCTCCTTACAACTCCGCGCTGGCGCGGCGGGTGACGTGGCAGGAAACATTCACGGCCACCGGCAGACCCGCCACATGGGTGGGCATCTGCTCAATGGCAAGGCCCAGGCAGGTGGTTTTGCCGCCAAAGCCCTGGGGCCCGATGCCCAGCTCGTTGATGGCGGTCAGCAGTTCCTGCTCCAGGGCCGCATAGTAGGGGTCGGGGTTAGGCACATCCAGCGGGCGCAGCAGGGCCTTTTTGGCCAGATACGCCACCTTGTCAAAGCTGCCGCCCACGCCGATGCCCAGCACAATGGGCGGGCAGGGGTTGGAACCGGCCTGCTTGACCGTGTCCAGTACAAACTTTTTAAAGCCCTCCACGCCATCGGCGGGCTTGAGCATCTGGATGCGGCTCATGTTCTCGCTGCCAAAGCCCTTGGGGGCCACCGTGATGCGGCAGCCGTCCCCGTCCACCAGATGCACCGTAATGGCCGCCGGGGTGTTGTCGCCGGTGTTGCCCCGGCGCAGCGGGTCGGCCACAATGCTCTTGCGCAGGTAGCCGTCTGTGTAGCCCCGGCGCACACCTTCGTGGATGGCGGCTTCAAAGCTGCCGTCAATGTGCACATCGGTGCCCAGCTCCACGAACACGCAGGCCATGCCGGTATCCTGGCAGATGGGCAGGTTCTTTTCCTCGGCGGCGCTCAGGTTGGACCACAGCAGGTCCAGGGTGTTCTTTGCCAGCGGCCAGGGTTCCTCCTGCCGGGCCTTGTCCAGCGCAGCCTGCACATCCTGCGGCAGGCGGGTGTTGGCCTCAATGCAGAGCCGGGCAACCGCGCTCGTGATCTCCTGTGCGGAAATGGTTCTCATAAACGTGCCCTCCGCTTACAGCCGGGCCACGCCGGTCTCACGGGCAGCTTTTGCCACGGCGTTTGCCACAGCCTCGGCCACGCGGGGGTCAAAGGCACCGGGGATGATGTTCTCCTCGCTGCGGTCAGCATCGGTGATCAGGTCTGCAATGGCGTAGGCGGCAGCCAGCTTCATTTCATTATTGATGTCCCGGGCGCGCACGCTCAGGGCGCCCTTGAACAGGCCCGGGAAGCACAGCACATTGTTCACCTGGTTGGGGAAGTCGCTGCGGCCTGTGGCCATGACGCGCACACCGCCTGCCTTGGCTTCGTCCGGCATGATCTCCGGGGTGGGGTTGGCCATGGCAAAAACAATGGCGTCCTTGTTCATGGTCCTGCACAGCTCAGTAGTGAGGATGCCGGGCTTGGACACGCCAATGAACACGTCTGCGCCCGCAATGGCTTCCTTCAGGCCGCCCTTGATCTGGCGGGGGTTGGTCACCTCGCCCAGCCAGTTCTTGTGGGCCTCGGCGCTGTTGCAGCCCTTGTACAGGGTGCCAAACTGATCCACGGCAATGATGTCCTTTGCACCGGCAGTCATCAGCATCTTGATGATGGCGGTGCCGGCGGCACCGGGGCCGTTCAGCACGATATGCACCTCTTCCATCTTTTTGCCCACCACGCGCAGGGCGTTGATCAGGGCAGCGGTAACCACAATGGCCGTGCCGTGCTGGTCATCATGGAACACGGGGATATCCAGTTCCCGCTCCAGGGTCTCTTCGATCTCAAAGCACTCAGGGCTTTTGATGTCCTCCAGGTTGATGCCGCCGAAGGTGGGGGCAATGGCCTTGCAGGCTGCGATCACGCTGGCAGCATCGTGGGCATCAATGCAGATGGGAAAGGCGTCCACGCCGCCGAATTCCTTGAACAGCACGGCCTTGCCTTCCATCACGGGCAGACCAGCTTCCGGGCCGATGTCGCCCAGGCCCAGCACTGCGGTGCCGTTGGACACCACAGCCACCATGTTGCCCTTGAAGGTGTACTTATACACGTCCTCGGGGTTTGCCTTGATCTTGCGGCAAGGCTCGGCCACACCGGGGGTGTAGGCGGTGGACAGGTCATCGCGGGTTTTGACCTCCACCTTGCTGGTAATGCCCACCTTGCCTTTGTGGGTCTCGTGCATTTCCAGAGCGGCTTTATTGTAATCCATTTGAATTTCCTCCGTTATGGTTCGCATCCTCGCCCTCTCTCGGCGGAAAAGCCTCCCTCTATGAGGGAGGTGGCATCGCGCAGCGAATACGGAAGGAGTAACTCCTCCAGTCTCGCATACGCTCGACAGCCCCCTCCGTGAGGGAGCCTTATGATCCGGGAAGGCTCACTTATTTTTATTGTAACAGAACCGCCGGGGCATTTCCACCGGTTTTGACAGCTTTTGCCCCGGCAGGTGGGCAAAAGTGTGACGTTCCAGCCCCGAGATTTGTGGAATTTCTGCAAAAAACTTTCTTTTTGCCGTGGAACCGTATATAATGGAACAGTATCTGTTGAATCGGGCAGCTCCGGCAGCCCTTATCATTGGAGGTATTTCTTTGAAACGCAACACCAAGACCCTGCTCTGCATCCTGTGCGCCGTGCTGGCTGCAGTGTGCGTGATCCTTGCCTGCTTCTTCCTGTTCAAAAAGGAACAGGGCAGCAGTGCTTCTTCCAACTCTGCGGCGGCGGTGTCCGCCTACGGTAAGGTGGAGGATTTTGACTACTCGACCTTTGACTACGGCGATAGCCTGGACGACAACGGTTACTGGACCGGCGTGCGTGCACTGGACTATGTGACCCTGCCCGAAAACATCACGGCCCTGTCCATCAGCAAAGAGGACGTGGTGCCCACCGAGGACGACATCCAGTATCAGGTGGACCGTCTGCTGGCCCAGTACGCCACCGAGCAGGCCGTGACCGACCGCGCCGCCCAGAGCGGTGACACCGTGAACATCGACTATTCCGGCACCGTGGACGGCGTGGCCTTTACCGGCGGCACCTACAGCGGCTACGACCTGACCCTGGGCAGCAACTCCTTCATTGAAGGCTTTGAGGATCAGATCATCGGCCACAATGTGGGCGACACCTTTGACGTGACCGTCACCTTCCCCGACAGCTACGGCAGCTCCACCGATGCCGAGGGCAATACCATGGTACTCAGCGGCAAGCAGGCGGTGTTCAGCGTAACGGTGAACTCCATTTCCGAGTCGGTGAACCCGGAGCTGACCGATGACTGGGTGGACAGCAATTTTGGCACCACCGAGGATCTGCACACCGTGGACGCTCTGCGCACTTATTACTCGGATGCCCTGTACGACAACAACCTGGAAAACGCCATTGTGGACAGCCTGATGAGCAGCTGCACCTTCCAGTCTGTGCCCACAGAGCTGACCAGCTACTACATCCGTATGTTCCTGAACCGCTGCAATCAGTATGCTTCGATGTACAGCATCGACCTGGACGCCTTTGCCCAGATGCAGGGCTACACCGATGCCAACAACATGCTGGCCGGTTCGGACGAGTATTTTGACCACCTGGCCAAGCAGGACCTGATCTTCCAGGCCGTGGCCGAGGCCCAGGGTCTGGCCCCCACCCAGGACGCCATTGATTCTGCGGTGAGCACTTACGGCACCACCTACGGCGAAAAGCGCTGCACCCTGAACGCTTTGCAGGATACCGTGCTGGCCTGGCTGAAGTCCAACGCTGTGGTTTCCTGAAGCGCCCCGGTCCTTTCCTGAAAACGCAAAGCTGCCGCACCCGGAATGCAGCCGGATGCGGCAGTTTTTTGGTTCTTTTTGGTATACTCAGCGTATTTTATCGTTCCGTTATTTATTTTTCCGGGGTTTTGCGGGCGCTTTCACCCAGTTTCCACAGCAGCCAGGCGTAGAAGTAGTTCACGCTCAGCAGGCCCACGGCCCACAGGATGGAAACGTACACCGGCTGGTGATACACCTCAAAGAAGGGGTACGGCCCCTCGATGACGCGCAGGATGTTCAATGGCACAATGCCCGCCGCATACACCAGCGTGGGCAGCAGTGCCCAGCGCACCGCACTGCGGGGCAGGCGCGGCTCCCGCTCCAAAAACAGGTAGGAGATCAGCGCCGCCATGGGGTTGAGCAGATGGTGGTACAGCATACTGCTGGTGCACAGCAGCATGTACAGCCCGCCGGGGCCGTTCATGGGGGCCAGCACGAACACCACCGTTAAAAAGGTGAGCAGCAGGCAGCTGGTTGCCATGAACTTGAGCCGTTTGAGCCAGAGCGGCAGCTCCCCGCCGGTAAAAATGCACCACAGCTGGCACACCGCCACCATGGTGCACACCACGGCCGCAAAGATGTTGGAGTCCTCCGTGTAAAAGGTAAAGATCTGCGTCTGCCCCCAGCCCCAGCTCAGCGGCAGCGCAATCGGTTCCATGCACAGCACAAACAGGTTGAGCGCAATGGAGAGCAGGCGGCGGCAGACATCGCAGAATTTTTGCATAAAATTCTCCTTGGTGTAAAGCAAGACCCTCTCCGTCAATGCCTTGCGGCATTGCCAGCTCCCCCGAAAAGGGGAGCTTTGGCGGATCCTAAGACCTTCGTCTTAGCACCAAAGCCTCGCCCCCCGGGAGAGGTGGCAGCGCGTAAGCGCTGACGGAGAGGGTTCTTTCTTACTTTGCCGTGTTGATGAAGCTGCGGTTATCCCACAGATACTTGATGCCGGACACGGCGGTGACGATGGCCACCAGCCAGCACAGCACCACCGAAACCAGCACCACTACGGTCACGCTGTCCAGCGTGCCGTTGTAGCACAGGGCCGTGCCAAAGAAGTAGAAGATGATGCTCAGCATCTGCAGCACGGTTTTCACCTTGCCCCACATGTTGGCGGCGATCACCTTGCCGTCCTTGGCACCGGCGGCCACCATGCGCAGGCCGGACACCGCAAACTCGCGGGCCAGAATGATGCACAGCACCACGGGGCTGCACACGCCGTCCCGCATCATGTAGATGAAAGCAACCGTGGTCAGCAGCTTGTCGGCCAGCGGGTCGGCAAATTTGCCAAAGTCGGTAACCATGTTCCACTTGCGGGCCAGGTGCCCGTCCAGAAAATCCGTGAAGCTGGCAACCGCAAAAATGATGCCTGCAATGAGGTAATACACCGACCGGAAGGTGCCATCCATCATGCCGTCCAGGGTGGTGAGCGACACAAAGACCATGAACACCGGCACCAGCAGAATGCGGGTCAGAGTGAGTTTATTGGGCAGATTCATACAAGATTCGCCTCCAATTTGTTATTTTGCAACTGTACCATACAGATCGTAAAGGTCGCTGTCGTCCACCAGCACGTCATAGAACTGGCCGGGGTACAGCGGCTCTTCACTGGACACACACACATTGCCGTCCACTTCGGGGGCATCGCCGGTGGTGCGGCACAGGTACAGGCCGCTTTCCTCGTCAATGCCATCGCAGAGCACATGCACGGTCTGGCCCACCTTGTCGGCCTGCTTCTGGGCCATGATGCCGGTCTGGATCTGCATGATCAGCTCCGCGCGCTTTTCCTTGACTTCCTGGTCGATCTGGCCATCCATTTTGGCGGCCACAGTGTTCTCCTCGGCAGAGTAGGCAAAGCAGCCCAGACGGTCGAACTGCACTTTCTTTACAAAGTTGCACAGATCCTCAAACTGCTCCTCGGTCTCCCCGGGGAAGCCTGCGATCAGGGTGGTGCGCAGGGTGATGCCGGGGATCTCACGGCGCAGCTTGCCGATCACATCCAACAGCTCGGCACGGTTGGAGCGGCGGTTCATGTTCTTGAGGATGGTGTCATTGCAGTGCTGGATGGGCAGGTCGAGGTAGGGCACCACCTTCTCGTTGCGCTTCATGGCGGCAATGAATTCATCGGTGATGCGCTCCGGGTAGGCGTACATGATGCGGATCCATTCCAGGCCCGGGATCTGGTTCAGCTTGTCCAGCAGCTCACAGATGCTGCCGGGCTTGCCCCAGTCCTCACCGTAGGCGGTGGGGTCCTGGGCCACAACGATCAGCTCCTTGACCCCCTCACCGGCCAGCCAGCGGGCCTCGGCCACGCAGTCGGCCATGTCACGGCTGCGCAGCGGGCCGCGGATGGCGGGAATGGCACAGTAGTGGCAGCGGTTGTTGCAGCCTTCGGCGATCTTTAAGTACGCATAGTGGGCCGGCGTGCCGATGACACGCTTGCCGCCCAGCGGGAAATCCTTTTTGGCACCGTAGCTTTCCAGATGGTCCTCACCGTGGAACAGCCGGGCCACGATGGTGTCAATGGCCTTGTTGGAAGCGCAGCCCACCACAGCGTCCACTTCGGGGATCTCTTCCTCGATCTGGCTGCGGTAGCGCTCGGCCAGGCAGCCGGTCACGATGACCTTCAGGTCAGGGTTCTGCTGCTTATAGGAGCAGGCTTCCAGAATGTTCTCAATGGCTTCGGTTTTGGCGCTCTCGATGAAGCCGCAGGTGTTCACCAGGATCACATCGGCTTCAGCCAGGTCAGCCACGGTCTCGTGGCCTGCGGACAGCAGGATGTGCACCATCACGTCCAGGTCCACCTGGTTTTTGGGACATCCAAGGGAAATACACGCAATTTTCATAGGGGGTAATACTCTCTTTCTCTTTTGAGGGATACTTTTGATTTTGACGATTTAAGGATTTAAAATGCGCTCCGCGTTCGCTTTGCGCATCATCAGCGGAAGAACTATTTATAATTTGTAAATCGGGAAAATCTGCGGATTTTCCCGATTTACTTTTTCACGGGAGGGGTCGTAACGGAAAACGGCATTTGCAGCGCCGCTTTCTGCGAAAGCGCGGCGCTGCGAGCGAGCGCTCGCTCCCCCTAGGGGGAGCTGTCGCACAGCGACTGAGGGGCTCTTAATGGAGAAGCGAAAAAAGCGTTAAAGCGATAGCGCCGACTGGCGCAGCGCTAGCTTTTTTGTGCTTCGACTTCTTCTTTAGGATTGTCAAGGGCGTGCAGCCCTTGGCGATGGGTTGCGGCACCCAGCATCCGCTTCGTGCCTTGGTCGGCACTCGCGTCTTGCTGGCCGCTGCCCCAACAACTGCTCCCTGTTTCCGCCGCTGGCGGCGGTCGCAGTTGTTGCATTGCGGGGTGGGTGGTGTCCAGAGGTAGGGAGGGGGGACTCGGAACACCCCTCCCTGCCTCTGGCCCAGCGGAGCGTCTTTGCACGCTTGCGGCAAGCAAAAACTTTCCCCGCAAAACGCACACTTTTCTGGTTCTCTTTTGCCATCAAAAGAGAACCTATCCGGCGGCGTTGCAGCTTGCAAAAGCCATCAAACCTGCCCCACGCGCCTGCACTCTTGCGGGAAGCGCCATCATTCTTCTTCCGCCCTGCGGATGGCTTCTTTGATCACCGCGTATGCAAACCCGCGGCGCTGCAAAGCGGCCACCACAAGGTCGCGGCGGCCATCGGCCAGCTTTTTGCGGTAGCGGCTGGCCACCAGGGCAGCAGCGGCTTCCAGCTCCGGGCTTTCGCCGTTTTCATCCGGGGCATATACAAGTTCCAGTGCCTGCTCGATCTGCTGGCGATCCAGCCCCTTTTGGCGCAGGTTCTGGGCGGCCGCACGGCGGCTCTTGCGGGCCATCAGCAGGCCGTGGGCACGGGTCTCGGCGTAGCGGTCATCGTTCACGTAATCCAGCTCCACCATCTCGGCCACGGCAGCAGCAGCCGCCTGCTCGGTGAACCGGCTGCACAGCCGCTCGTACAGCTGGGCGCTGGTCATCTCCCGGGCGCACAGCAGATCCAGTGCCCGGGCACGGGCCTTGGCGGGGTCGGCACACAGTTCCGGCTCTTCGCCCCGGTGCGGACGGGCACTCCTGCGGTAAAAAGACATTTAGTCCTCCACCATGATGTCCAGCTCGCTCTCGCTGCTGCGGGCAGGAGCCTTGACCACCGGCTCCTTGGCTTCCTGCGCCGGTGCGGCATCCCCGGCCTTGTCGGCTGCAGCGGCAGCGCCCTTGCCTGCCGGGCGGCGGGATGCATACAGCTTGTCGGCGTTGGCGCGGATCTGGCCCTCGATGTCATTGGCGATCTCGGGGTTATCCTTCAGGAACTGCTTGGAGTTGTCGCGGCCCTGGCCCAGACGGATGTCACCGTAGTTAAACCATGCGCCGCTCTTCTGCACGATGCCCAGCTTCACGCCCAGATCCAGCAGCTCGCCCACCTTGGAAATGCCCTCGCCAAACATGATGTCGAACTCCGCTTCCCGGAACGGGGGTGCCACCTTGTTCTTGACGATCTTGGCGCGGGTGTGGTTGCCGATGAACTGGCCGGAGGAATCCTTCAGGCCTTCCACGCGGCGGATGTCGATGCGCACAGAGGAATAATACTTCAGGGCGCGGCCGCCGGTGGTCACCTCGGGGCTGCCGTACACCACGCCCACCTTCTCACGCAGCTGGTTGATGAACACGCACACCGTGTTGGTCTTGCCGATGACACTGGTGAGCTTGCGCATAGCCTGGCTCATCAGGCGGGCCTGCAGGCCCACGTGGTTGTCGCCCATCTCGCCTTCGATCTCGGCACGGGGCACCATGGCCGCCACCGAGTCCACCACAATGGCGTCAATGGCACCGGAGCGCACCAGCGCTTCGCAGATCTCCATGGCCTGCTCGCCGGTGTCCGGCTGGCTGACCAGCAGGTTGTTGATGTCCACGCCCAAAGCCTCGGCATACACGGGGTCCAGCGCATGTTCTACGTCAATAAAGGCCACATCGCCGCCCTTTTTCTGGGCTTCGGCCAGAATGTGCAGGGCCAGGGTGGTTTTACCGCTGGATTCCGGGCCGTACACCTCAATGATGCGGCCGCGGGGCACACCGCCCACGCCCAAGGCCATATCCAGGCCCAGGCTGCCGGTGGAAATGGCATCCACCTGCATGGCGGCATTGTCGCCCAGCTTCATCACGGCACCCTTGCCGAACTGCTTTTCGATCTGGGCCAGCGCGGTGGCCAGCGCATCTTTCTTGGCTTCCGCTCCGGTTTTTTTGGTAGCCGGAACAACGGTGTTGTTCTGATTTTTTGCCATAGCGTGCTGCTCCTTTTATACTTTGCGCCCGCAGAGCGCGGGCCATGCTTTACTTTCCTTCTTAGTATAACACAAAATTCAGATTTTACAACAAGAAGTTGTTTGATTTTTCCAATTTCTCAGCCGGGCCGCCGGGCCAGAATGCACCGGTCGTTGCCGCCAAAGTCCTTGCGGCATTCCACGTCCGTCCAGCCGTTTTCGGCCAGCAGCGTTGATACCGCTTGCCGCTGCTGCCAGCCGATCTCCAGCACCATCGCCCCGCCGGGGCGCAGTGCATTGCGGTAGTGCTGCGCAAGGGCGCGGTAGAACACCAGGCCGTCCTTCCCTGCTTCCAGCGCCATGGCCGGTTCCTGCGCCACCTCGGGCTGCAGCTGCTGCATCTCGGCGGCGGTGAGGTAGGGCGGGTTGGACACGATCAGGTCCAGCTGCCCCTCCGGCAGGGTCTGCCAGTAGGTGAACAGATCCCCCTGCACCGGCTGCGCCGCATAGGCAGGCTTTGCCCGCAGGGCACACAGTGCCGGGCCCCAGTCAAAGGCCGGGGCATCCGCCTCTTCCAGGGCGGTCGGCTCCAGCAGATTCTCCGTTGCTCTGCCCTGCCCGGCCAGTGCGCAGCGGCAGTTCTTTTCCAGGTAGGCAAAGGCTTCCGGGCTTTTTTCCACACAGGTCACCTGTGCCGCCGGGCAGAAGCGTTTGACCCCCAGCCCCAGGCAGCCGGTGCCGGCGCACAGATCCAGCACTTTGGGGGCTTCCACCCCTGCTAAGGTCTGGGCAGCGGCTTCCGCCACCACCTCCGTATCGGCGCGGGGGCAGAGCACCCCCGGCCCCACGACCAGCTCAAAATCCAGGAAGCTCCAGCTGCCGCACAAATACTGCAACGGCTCCCGGTTTGCACGCCGGGTGCACAGTGCTTCCAGCGTTTCTGCTTCTTCGGCGGACAAGGGCCGGTCTGAAAGGCGCATGTCCCGCCCGGCTGCCAACCGGAACAGCTCTCGGGCGTCAAAATCCGCGTCCGGGCAGCCTGCAGCGGTCAGGCGCTGCTCCACCTCCCGCACTGCTTCGCGCGGGGTGCTGTTGGCGGTTACCATTTGCCCTCCTCCGGGTTCTCCGGCAGTACGGGGGTCACGGCAGCAATGGCTACTTCGATCATGCTGTCGTCCGGCTCAAACACGGTGAGGTGCTGCACCCAGATGCCGGGCTGGCGGATGATGCGGGTAGCCCAGTTGTCCGACCGGCCGCACCACTTGAGCAGCTCGTAGCTGATGCCCATGACCACTGGCAGCAGCAGCAGCTTGCACACCACCCGCAGGCCGATGCTGCCCCAGGGCAGCACGCTGTACAAAAACACGCTGACAATGACTACCAGGATCAGAAAACTGGTGCCGCAGCGGGGGTGGAACCGGGTGTACTTGCGCACGTTCTCCACGGTCAGCGCATCCCCGGCTTCGTAGCAGGCAATGGTTTTGTGCTCGGCCCCGTGGTACTCGAACACCCGGTGGATCTCTTTCATTTTGGAAATGCCCACCATGTAGGCCAGAAAAATGCCCACCTTGAGCACGGCTTCCAGCACCACCTTGGTCCAGCGGCCCAGCGCAGCAAAATGGTTCACACCGCCCACAATGAGGGTGGGCAGCACGGTGAACAGCAGAATGGCCAGCAGACCGCCCACAACGGCGGCGCAGGCCAGCAGAACGTCCTCGGCTTTTTTGCCCAGGTGCTCCCCCACCCACTTTTCAAGGGCAGTCTCTTCTTCCTCGGGGTCGTAGTCGTCCCCCATGCTCACCTGGGCGGAGTACATCATGTAGCGGTAGCCCATGATCAGGCTTTCCACCATGGAAATGGCTCCCCGCACCAGCGGGATCTTTGTCCACACACCGTGGGTGGGGGCGGGTTCGGTTTTGGTTTCGATGGTGCCGTCCGGCCTGCGCACTGCACAGCAGATGAGCTTTGGCCCGCGCATCATGATGCCTTCCATCAGGGCCTGCCCGCCCACGCTGGTTTTGAAACGTTCCTTGTTGGGTTGACTCATTGGGTTCTCCTAATTATCAAGATGATCGTCCTCGCCCTCTCCGTCTTTGCTTCGCAAATCCACCTCTCTTGTAGGGAACGGATCGATCCGTTCCGCAGGAAAGCGCCATCTGCCGGAAGCCAACGGAACGCATGAATGCGTTTCCTGGCGGCTGAGGGGGCGAATAGTATTATATTACCCTATAATTGTGACAAAATCTGCGTTTTTCACGCTTTATGGTACAGCGGCAGGCCCAGGGTAACCACGGTGCCCCGGCCCAAAGTGCTCTTGATGTCCAGCGTGCCGTCCAGCGCCGTCATGATGGAATCCACCAGTGCCAGGCCAATGCCGCTGCCGCGCACCGCGTTGCTGCCCTTGTAGAACTTGGTCTTGACGTTTTCCAGATCCTCCGGCGGGATGCCGCGGCCCTGATCCAGAATTTCCACAAAGGCCTTGTATTCCCCGGCCCACAGCTTGACGGTGATGCGCCCGCCGGGGGCCGAATACTTGATGGCATTGTCCAGAATGTTGATGAACACCTGCCGCAGACGGTCCGGGTCGGCGTAAACGGGGATCATCTCCTCCGGCTCCGCGTAGCTCAGGATCAGCCCCTCCCGCCGGATGCGCGCTTCGCAGAACAGCACCGCATCGGTCAGTTCCGCCACCAGGTCCAGCGGGCGGCAGTCCATGCGCAGGCGGCCGTTCTGCAGGCGGCTGAAATCCAGCAGCTCTTCCACCATATTGTACAGGCGGCCGGTCTCGTTATTGATGATTTCCAGTCCCTTGCGGTAGTTTTCGTCCGTGGGGTCGTCCAGGGTGCGCAGAGTCTCCACCCAGCCTCGGATGGAGGTAAGCGGCGTGCGCAGCTCGTGGGACACCGAACTGATGAACTCGTTCTTCATCTTCTCGGTCTCTTCCAGCCCTTCTGCCATCTGATTGATGGTGCCGCGCAGACGGTCCACCTCATCGCGGGGGTCACCCTTTACCGGCAGGCGCACGTCCAGCTCGCCCCGGGCGATGCCGGCGGCTGTGCGTTCCACCTGCCCCAGCGGCACCACGATGCCCCGGATGAAGTACAGGCCGGACGTAATTGTAACAGCCAGAATGACCAGCGCGATCAGTGCACTGGCAATGAATGCGTTTTTGATCTGCCCTTCCACCAGCGCCAGGCTGGTGACCAGCCGCAGCGCCGCCACATCCTCGGCGGCATAGGGCACCAGGTAGCACACCGACAGCACCATTTCCCCGGACTGGGTGCGGTACACGGCCCCGCCCAGGCCATCGGCAGCATTCTGTGCCTGTTCAAAATCAGTGCCAGTCACAATGCCGTCTGCATCGGTGCCGCTGGAGGACGCGATCACCGCGCCGTAGTTGTCCAGCAGCATAAACTCGTATTTGTCCTTGTCGGCAAACTGCTCCACCATGCGGCGCAACGCCAGGCTGCGGGCAGAAGCCGCACTCTGGGCCGTGTCGCCGGTGTACACCTTCAGCTGGCCGGCTATCGAGGAAAAGCGCCGGTACATGGTCTGCTGCACGCTGCTGTAGTAACTGTGGGTGTAGCTGTACAGGAACATAACCTCGGCCAGCAGCACCAGCAGCACCGTAATGAGCAGATTGCCCCGCAGCCACCGGCGGGTGATCCCGCTCCTCATTCTTCCCACCGGTAGCCATATCCCCACACGGTAAGGATATGGGCCGGGTGGCTGGGTTCATCCTCCACCTTCATGCGCAGGCGGCGGATGTTCACATCCACGATCTTCACATCGCCGAAGTAGTTTTCACCCCAGACGCCTTTCAGGATCTTTTCGCGCACCAGCGCGGTGCCCGGGTTGCGGAAAAACAGCTCCATGATCTGGAACTCCACCTGGGTCAGCTCAACGGGCTGCCCCGCCTTCAGCAGCACGCGGCGGTTCTCGTCCAGCACAAAATCGCCGCTGGTGAGCATTCCCAGCGCGGCGGCGGGGTCCTTGGCGTCTGCACCTGCCGTGCGGCTCACGCGGCGGCAGAGCGCCTCCACACGGGCCAGCAGCTCACTGACGCTGAAAGGCTTGGTCATGTAGTCATCCGCACCGATGGACAGGCCCCGGATCTTGTCCTGCTCCTGTCCCTTGGCGCTGAGGATGATAATGCCGATCTGCTGGTCGGTGCGGCGGATGGTCTCGCACAGCGAAAAGCCGTTCATGCCCGGCAGCATCACGTCCAGAATGGCGGCATCGCAGCCAGGTTTCTGCTCCAGCAGCGGCAGGGCAGCCTCGGCGCTTTCGGCCTCCACAGCCTCCATGCCGGCAAGGCGCAGGTTCAGCGCGATCATTTCGCGGATGTTGGCTTCATCTTCCACCACGAGCACTCTTACCATTGCGATTTCCTCCATTCTCAGTTCAGCAGGTACAGCGCCTTGGACAACCGGTAGTCCGGGTCGCTGATCTGCACATCCTGGGCCAGCTTGGCCTGCATCTGGCGGGACGCCACAATGCCCAGCCGGGTCCAGCCCGTGGAATTGGCCGCCGTGCGGGCCAGCCGCACCGTCATGACCAGCTGGTCCTCGTCCACGGTGCGCAGCTCCACGGCTCCATCGTATTGTTCGCTGTCGGTCAGTTTCAGGTTGCCCTCCCACTCGGCGGGCAGCTCAATGTAGCAGTTCGTCTCTTCGTCCAGCAGACCGAAACTCTTTTCCGGGCTGCGGCTGGTGTAATCCATCCAGACGATAAAATCCATGCGGCGGCCCTGGCTCATGTTCAGCAGGCCCGCTTCCTCCGGCTGGGTGGGAATTTCCACAATGCCGTCCCCGTCCAGATCCCGGCTCACAAGCCCGGGCACATTGCGCAGGGATGCTTCGTACAGCTGATCCGAGGTGATCTGCGAAGCAGGCACCATCTGCTGGCTGTCCTCGTCAAAGCGCAGCAGCACGCTGGCCAAATTGTTGCCGGAAATGCCGGTCCAGCCGTCCAGCACAAGATAGTTTCTCCCATCGGAACCGGCACCGGCTGCCACCGAGGCACAGCCCGAGAACCGGTCTGCCGAAAGGCCCATGACCGCCACCTGCTGGAAGGCCCCTTCCTTGTCCACGGTCAGCAGCTCGATCTGCACGCCGCCGTCCTCCCGGGTGGAGAGCAGGATCAGATCCTGGCTGCCCCCGCCGGTGATATCCTCCACCAGGTACTGCTCGTAAGGCTGCTCCAGAATGGCGGAAAGCTCCCCTTCGTTGTAGGCATACACGGCCAGGTAATGATCGCCCTGGGCCGCCACATAGCCCACCACCAGCTGAGAAGCATTGCCGCTGCGCAGCTGGGCCAAGCTTACGGTCTCCACCGTGTCGGCCAGGCCTTCCAGGCTCTGGCGCACCTGCCAGGCCCCACTCTCATCATGCTGCAGAATGGCAATGTTCACGTTGGTGCTCTGGGCCGTGGTGTACAGCACGGCAGCGTCCTGCTGGCCGTCCCCGTCCAGGTCCTGCAGCAGAAACGGAGAGAGCAGTTCCCCCTGCATGGGGTATTTCAGCTGAGCGCTTTCTCCCAGCCAGTCGTTCAGGGTCGACTGCAAGGCCCCGTAATCGCCCGAAAGGCGCGGGGCGCGCAGCAGCTCTTCCACCTGGACATTCTCCCCGGGAAGGCTGCTGCACCCGGCCAGCAGCACACAAGCCAGCAGGCAGGCCAACACCTGCCGGATGCGGCGGATGGTTTTCAACAGCAGTTCCTCCCTTCGTGGAAAATCAGCGGCAGCAAAAATAGCTATTGTCAGTATACCACGGCGGCAGCGCAATGCCAACACCTGAAATCATTTCGAATGGCTTCGGCATTCGCTTTCGCCATCAATAGCGGAATATTTCTTTTTATTTGCAGATCGGAAAAATCCGCAGCTTTTTCCGATCTGCTTTTTCACGGAAGGGGGCGAAACCGGCAGCAGCATCTGCTACTGCATCCGCTCTGCAGAAGCATTCACTCAATCGACAGCAAAAAAGAGGTCCCCGCCCCAAAAGGCAGGAACCTCTTAAAAACTGTATCAAACAGTCAGAGCAGATTAGACCAGCTCCAGAACTGCCATCTCAGCTGCATCGCCGCGGCGAGCGCCGATCTTGATGATGCGGGTGTAGCCGCCGTTGCGGTCAGCGTACTTGGGGCTGATCTCATCAAACAGCTTCTTTGCAACATCTTCCTTGGTGATGTAGGCATAAACCTGACGCTTGGTGTGCAGGTCGCTTGCCTTGCCAAGGGTGATCATCTTCTCGGCCATGGAACGAACGTCCTTAGCGCGAGTGACAGTGGTCTCAATCTTGCCATTCTCTAACAGGTAGGTAACCATAGCGCGCATCATAGCGTTGCGGCTGTCGCTGGTTCTACCGAGCTTTCTGGTACCGGGCATCCCGTTTCACTCCTTAATTATTTTAGTTATTCGTCATCCGTGTTCAGCTTGAAGCCCAGGGAGTCCAGCTTTGCCATGACTTCTTCCAGGCTCTTGCGACCGAGGTTGCGGACCTTCATCATCTCGTCCTCGCTCTTGCTGACCAGATCTTCCACCGTGTTGATACCGGCACGCTTCAGGCAGTTGAAGGAACGCACGCTCAGATCCAGCTCTTCGATGGTCATCTCCAGAGCCTTCTCCTTGTCGTCGTTGGTCTTTTCCACCATGATCTCGGTGCCAGCGGCCTCATCGGACAGGTTGACGAACAGGTTCAGGTGCTCGGTCAGCACGCGGGCAGCCAGAGAAACGGCTTCCTGCGCATTGATCGTGCCATCGGTCCAAACCTCGATGGTCAGCTTGTCATAATCGATCGCCTGGCCAACACGGGTGCTCTCGACGTTGTAATTCACCTTGAGCACAGGGGTGTAAATGCTGTCAACGGGAAGAGTGTTGATGTCAT
The DNA here is from genome assembly GCA_934561485.1 of uncultured Faecalibacterium sp. Lineage (GTDB taxonomy): Bacteria > Bacillota > Clostridia > Oscillospirales > Ruminococcaceae > Faecalibacterium. The sequence goes on along the minus strand of CAKTGS010000002.1, from coordinate 298 downwards.
TCTTCTCGATGATAGCCTGTTTGTTGCGCTCTGCGGGCACATAGCCACGGCCCTTGTCGAAGGTGAGCTCCATGACGAGCTTGGCACCCTCACCCAGGGTTGCAATGTGCCACTCAGGGTTCAGAATTTCGATGTCATCGCCCTGCTTGATGTTGTCAGCGGTGACCTCACAGGGGCCGACTGCCTCAACACGCACTGTCTTCGGACCATCGGTGTACAGCTTTGCAGCGATACCCTTCAGGTTCAGGACAATTTCGGTAACGTCTTCCTTGACGCCCTCAATGGTGGAGAACTCGTG
>CAKTGS010000001.1 GCA_934561485.1 uncultured Faecalibacterium sp. | reverse complement strand
CATGATCATGTACCTCACGGGCATCCAGAACATCCGTGACGTGCTGCCGTTCCCCCGCACCGCTTACGGTTTCTGATAAGCGCGCATACTGTAAATCAAAAAAGCCGCCGCCTTTGCGGCGGCTTTTTTGGTTGAACGGAAAACTTCTGCTTGCCGAGGGATGTTCTCTTTTGACACCAAAAGAGAACCAGAAAAGTGCCAGCGATTTCGACGCGCTGGAGTCACGAAAAAGGGGCTGCTCGCCCCTTTTAACCCCAAAGCAGAGGGCTACACCGGAAAAAACTGAAGATTCACGCCTGTTCGGCGTGAAGATCTTTTAACCGTTTTTTCCGGCTCCGCCGATTTAAAAGCCCCTCAGTCGCTGCGCGACAGCTCCCCCGGGGGAGCGAGCGCCCGCCCGCAGCGCCGCGCTTTCGCAGAAAGCGGCGCTGCAAATGCCGTTGCCCGCCACGACCCCTCCCGTGAAAATGCGTTTGGAGCGGCCCGCAGGCCGCGACAAACGCGAAATTTAAAATAATTCTTCCGCTGAATATGGCCAAAGCGCACGCGGCGGCCATTTTCAATCAAAAACGCCTGACTTTTCAACAAGGAGCACAAAATAAGTGGAAAACATTTCGCCCGCATTGCTGGACTGGTTTTACAAAAACCGCCGCATCCTGCCCTTCCGGGAGGACCCCACCCCTTACCACGTCTGGCTCAGCGAAGTGATGCTGCAGCAGACCCGCGTTTCGGCGGCACTGCCCTATTACGAGCGCTTTCTGGCCCAGCTGCCGGACATCCCGGCCCTGGCCGCCTGCGAGGAAGAAAAGCTGCACAAGCTCTGGGAGGGCCTTGGCTACTACAGCCGGGTGCGCAACCTGCAAAAGGCGGCAAAGCAGGTGTGCGAACAGTATGGCGGCAGCCTGCCCGCGGATTACGAGGCCCTGCGGGCGCTGCCCGGCATCGGGGACTACACCGCCGGGGCCATTGCATCCATCAGCTTCGGGCTTCCGGTGCCGGCGGTGGACGGCAATGTGCTGCGGGTGTTTTCCCGCCTGTATAATGACCCGGGTGTCATTACAGATCCGAAGGTGAAAAAGGCCTTTACGGTCCGGGTGATGGAGCATCAGCCGCCGGAAAAGGCCGGGGACTACAACCAGGCGCTCATGGAGCTGGGGGCGCTGGTCTGCGTACCCAACGGTGCCCCGCTGTGTGAGCAGTGCCCGCTGGCGGCCCTGTGCCAGGCCCGGGCGGCAGGCACCGCCGCTCAGCTGCCCCAAAAGGCAAAGCCGAAGCCCCGGAAGGTGCTGCCGGTGACGGTGGCACTGGTGGAAAGCCCGGCGGGCTTTCTGGTGCAGCAGCGGCCCGCCAAAGGGCTGCTGGCCGGGCTGTGGCAGCCGCTGCTGTGGGAAGGCGAACACCTTTTGCAGGCCGAAGTGCTGGAACGGCTGGCTGCACTGGGGCTGGACACCGGCGGCACCGTGCCGGAAGCGCTGCCCGCAGCCAAGCACATCTTCAGCCACATCGAGTGGCTGCTGTCCGGCGTGCAGCTGCAGGTGCCTGCGCAGCCTGCCCCGGCGGGGTACGTCTGGGCCAGCCGCGAAGCCCTGCGTACCACCTACACCCTGCCCGGGGCCTTTGCGGCCTACAAACCGCGTTTGCTGTAAATTTGGGCACAGCGCCCAAAACAGCCTGCCGGGAACCGGCACTTTGCCCAAAGGGCCTTTTGGCCCGGTGATGGGATGCGAAAAAGTTCGGGTGCAACGGTTGTAATTTTTGGCAGGAACGGGTATAATAGCCACAAGATAGCGGATGTGCAGCTGCGCATCCGCTGCCCGGAGTCGCTCTGCGGACCCTCCCCTGGAAAAAAAGCTGAAACGTTGTTTCAACCGAAAAAAGGAGTGTACTGAACCTATGAAAAAATCTTGCCTGATCGCTGTGATCGCTGCCCTGGCCGCTGTGGCCGGTGCTTTGGCTGCTGTGGCGGTCTATCTGCGCCGCCGTGAAAAGGAGCTGGACGAGTATGAGCGTCTGCTGTTTGGCGAAGATGACGCTGCAACGGTTGAGCCGGAAGCTCCTGCTGCGGAAGAAGCTGCACCTGCCGAGGACGCTGCGGAATAACGGAAACAGGAATGCAAAGGGCGCACCGGCAGTCTGAAATGGACTGCCCCGGTGCGCCCTTTTTGTACATAAGGAGAAGGACATGAAGCGATTTTTGCTGTGGATCGTGGGCGTTGCGGCGGGTGTGGCCCTGCTGTTGGCGGCGGTGATGGGGGTGAGCTACGCCTTTACCACCGAGGGCGGCTGCCCGGACAGCACCGCACAGTTTGGCGGGGTGGAGCTGGAAGCCAACGGCAGCTGCTGGCAGGTGCCGCTGCTGGGCGGAATGCTGGATAAGGTGTTCAACACCCCGGCCACCCTCACGGTGCAGAAGCTGGGCACCCTGTACGATGCCCACCCGGCCCTTACGCTGCCGGACTGGGCCGGCTACACCACCCTGACCATCCAGAACGCCTATGGCAGCATTGCATTTGCAGGCAGTGTGAGCGATTATCAAAACTTTTTGTTCCCGGACAATGGGGAGTACAAGGCTGAACTGACCGTCTGGCGGGTCCCCGCCGGCGGCATGGCCACCCAGTTTGAGGGCGGCAGCACCGGCGATGTACGCAGAAATCTGGGTCTGGAGCGCCCGGCAAAGCCCACAGGCTGGTACCGGTACTCCTTCCGCTTTACCCTGCAGGCCAGCGCCGACATTGCCTTTTCCGCCGAGCGGGTGGAGCAGGGCGGCGTGGTAGGCGTGCGCATTTCCGGCATGACCGGCAGCGCGGCCCCCACCATTGAAACCGACCTGGGGAACATCCAGTGCGTGCGCGCGGCCGAGGGCTGGCGCGCGTACATTCCCGCCGCATACAATGCCTATTCCGGCGGGCACGAGGTGGCGGTGACCGTGAACGGCGAGACCACAACCCACACCCTCATTGTGCTGCCCAAGGACTTTGGCACCATCGACACCGACCCGGAGCCGGAGAGCACCGAGGCCGCCAATGCCGAGTTCCGGAATGCCATCTGGGGCCTGTACGAGGCGGCTGCCCGGGAAAAGATGTGGTCCGGCGGCTTTGCCTGCCCGGCAGAAAGCTATATGACCCTGGTGGATTACGGCCAGGTCAAGGTGGTAAACGGCCAGCAGGGCAGCCGCTCCAACTCCACCCTGCTGTACACCATTCCGGGGGACGTCTGCCGCGCCCCGGCGGACGGCGTGGTGGTGCTGGCCCAGAACCTGGCCCTTACCGGCAACACAGTGGTGCTGGACCACGGGGCCGGAATGCGCAGCTACCTGTACGGGCTGCAGGCTATTTCGGTGTCGGTGGGACAGACGGTGGAAAAAGGCCAGGCCGTGGGTGCTTTGGGCGAAGAGCTGACCATGGACTTCAAACTGGGCAGCAAGAGCGTGAACCCCTGGCTGCTGTTCCAGACGTCCGGCGGATTGTTCTGGAAGGAAAATTGAGGAACGATTTTTCTTATTTTCTTGTAACACTTTTCCTCTTGTTCCGTTATTGAGGTGAAAACCCCAGAAAAAGGAGGAAAAAACCATGAAATACAACTGCGAGATCATCCGCGATCTGCTGCCGCTGTATGCGGAGCATATCGCCAGCCCGGCCAGCACTGCTATGGTAGAGGAGCACCTGGCCGAGTGTCCGGCCTGCCGCGCCGAGCTGGACCAGATGGAGAAACCGGTGCCGGTGCAGCCGGAAAAAGAACCCGATGCCCCGCTCAAGACCATCAAGATTGCCATTACCCGCCGCCAGCTGCGCACAGCGGTGTGGGCCGCTGCGGTGGTGCTGGTGCTGGCCGTTCTCGTTGGCTTTACCCACTACGCCTACACGGCCTACGATAAAGTATCGTTCTTTGATGCACGGCTGCAGGCCCACTACGAGCAGGCACAGAACGGCAAGACCGGCTGGGTGCTGGAGACCCGGGGCGAGGATGTGTACCTCATGCAGGAATACGATGAGTGGAATTTCCAGGTCATCCGTTACCGCTTCCCGCGCATCCATAACGCCCTTGCATCCCTGCTGGGCACGGAGAATGGCCTGCTGAAAGAAACCAACTGGATGCGCACCGACCGCTCGGTGCGAGTCAACGCGGCCGATATGTCGGTGGCGTTTTCCGGCAGCAGCGGCACCTGGCAGGTGGTCGGCAGTGAACAGGTGACCTGGGATACGGTGGAGTGGCCGCAGTGATGCCTATGGAACTGGAAGAAATCTATCGGCTCTACTTCCGGGATGTGTGCCTGTTTCTGCAGGGGCTGACCCGCAGCGAGCCGCTGGCCGAAGAGCTGACCCAGGAGACCTTCTTCAAGGCACTGGACGGCCTGAAGCACTATGACGGCAGGCAGGATGTGCGGGCGTGGCTGTTCACCGTGGCGCGCAATGCCTACTATGACCACTGCCGTAAAGCAAAACACGCCGCCCCGCTGGACGATGCCGCCCAGACCGCCGCCGACACGCCGGACATCGACCAGCTGCTGGTGGACAAGGACGCCGCTTTTACGGTGCACCAGTGCCTGCACGCGCTGGAAGAACCGTACAAAGAAGTGTTCAGCCTGCGGGTGTTCGGAGAGCTTTCTTTTGAGAGCATCGGGGCCATTTTCGGCCACAATGCTGCCTGGGCCAGGGTGACCTATTACCGCGCCAAGAGCAAGATCCAACAAAAGCTGGAAGCCCGGGGCGAAGGCTGATCCTTCCCGCAGCTGCTCCGGTTTCCCATGCGCCGACTCTCCGGAAGGGGGAGTCGGCGCATTTTTGCAAATTTTTTTGCAGAACCTGTAAGGTTTTGCTGTTTCGCGCGTTATTGGGGTGAACGGACCTGAAAAAGGAGGAAACGGATATGAAACTGCCCTGTGTACTCATTCGCGACCTGCTGCCGCTCTACGCGGAACATCTCACCAGCCCGGAAACGGACGCGCTGGTAGCGGAACATCTGCAAAACTGTCCGGACTGCCGGCAGGCGCTGCAGGATCTCCGGCTGCCGGTGCCGGTGCAGGCCGATGCCCACGCCGATGCCCCGCTGAAGAGTCTTCAGAAGTCGTTGCAGAAAAAAAGCATCCGCGCGGCAGCGGCGGCGGTGCTGGCTGCCCTGTGCGCCGTGGCACTGCTGTTCTGGATGGGCACCGCCTGCACCCCGGCCACGGCAGCACAGGCACAGCTCTGGGCCTACAACAAAAAAGAAAACAGTGCCAACCTCTGCATCCTGGAAGCCCAGGGCGAGAATGTCCGGCTGGAGACCGAGGGCGGGTTCAGCTGGGGCAAGGAATACATCACCGTCCGGGCCATGCGGTATACCTTCCCCGGCCTCCATGCCGCGCTGACAAAGCTGACCGGCTCCGAGACCGTGTCCACAGAAATCGCCGTCTCCCGCACCCAGGTGCTGACCGTGGTGTGCGCTGACGAGACCCGTTACTACCAGGACGGCCAGCAGGTGGAACGGTTCATCCTGCGGGAAAATCCGGACGGCACCACAGAGTACGTTTATGGCACCGAGCAGGAATACGGCGCGGACTGCCAGAAAGGCTGACCCATGGACATCGAAACCATTTACCGGCTCTACTTCCGGGACGTGTGCCTGTTTCTGCAGGGGCTGACCCACAGCGAGCCGCTGGCCGAGGAACTGACCCAGGAGACCTTTTTCAAGGCGATGGGCCATCTGGATTCCTTTGACGGCACCCAGGATATCCGGGCCTGGCTGTTTGCCATTGCGCGCAACTGCTATTACTCCCACTGCCGCAAACAGGGCCGCAGCACCTCGCTGGAAGCGCTCCCGGCGGAACCGGCGTCCCCCCTGCCTGCGTTGGAAGAGCTGCTGGTGGACGAGGACGCCGCCTTTACCATCCACCAGTGCCTGCACCGGCTGGAAGAACCCTACAAAGAAGTGTTCAGCCTGCGGGTGTTCGGCGAGCTTTCCTTTGAAAAGATCGGCTCCATCTTCGGCCACACCGCCAACTGGGCCTGCGTGACCTACTACCGGGCCAAGGCAAAGCTGCGGGCGCTGCTGAACGAAAAAACCTGACATTCTCCATCACAGCATACAGCAAAGGCCCCCGGCCATACGGCCGGGGGCCTTTGGTATGAGCTGAAAAAACTCAGGACAGCAGCTGGGCCGCAAGGGTCTCAGCCTGCTGCGGGGTCACCTGCTGTACATTGCTGACGAACTTCGAGGTGTTTTTTGCGTAAATGGCGTTCACAGCCACGGGAGCGTTTTCCACATAGGAGCAGTTGGTGAATTTTTCGTTCTTATACTTGGACTGCAGCCCGTAGGAGCACAGGCCGTAGATCGAAGCGGCAAACACCTGAACCGTGCCCTCCTGCGTGGTCAGCTCTGCGGTGCTGTAAACCGGCACCATGCTGCTGTCCAGCAGGGTGGAACCGGTGTTCAGGCAGTTGTCCAGCACGCAGCGGAAGCTCACCGCCACAATGCCGCCGGTGCAGGGGCCGCCCAACACGGTGGCCAGCTTGTCGTCCGTGGTGGTGTTTTCGTCCGGCGTTACGGTGCCGCCGGACGGCGCAAAGGACGCAAGGTTCTTGGCACCATCGCCGTACACGATATTGCCGCGGTTCACGGTGTTGGTAATGGTGCAGGCGGGGGTGTTCCGCTCGGTGTCCACATAGCCGATCACACTGCCGCCCAGAATGCCGCCCAGGCGGCCGCTGGTGGTGGCAGAGCACACCGCGCCGGTGTTTTCGCACTTGTCGATCACAATATTTTCCTCTTCATCATTGGCGGTCAGTGCGCCCAGAATGCCGCCGGCCATCATCCGCTGCACGGTCACGGTGCCGGTGTTGCGGCAGGAACGGATCGCCAGTGTTCCGCCCCGGCCAACCAACGAAAGGAGCAGGCCGCCGCCCAGGATGCCGCCGGCACTGTTCTGGGCCGATACGGCACCGCTGTTGGTGCAGCGCAGGATCTGGCAGGTGGTCACCTTTCGGCTCGGCTCATTGGCAATGCCCACAAGGCCGCCCACCCAGGTCGTGCCCTGCACGGTGCCGGTGTTGGTGCAGTCCTGCATGGTAAATTCCAGGTGGCCGGGGTCCAGATCACCGATCAGGCCGCCGGTGTAGAGCTGGCCGGTCACGCTGCCCTCATTGCGGCAGCTGTTCAGCTCCAGGGTGCCGCCCTTGCCGGAATGGTAGACATTGCCGATCAGGCCGCCGGTACTTTCAGCACCCGCTGCATCTGCGCAGACCACGCCCTGATTGACGCAGTTTTCAAACCGGGTCAGGAGTTCTTCCGAGGTGCTGATGTTCAACGAACCTATAATGCCGCCAACATAAGCGTCTTTGCCCAGGCTGGTAACGGTGCCAAGGTTTGTGCAGCCCGTTATGGTCGAGCCTTCAAATACCCAGGCTGCCACGCCGCCCAGGTAGCCGTCTGCAGAAGAAAGATCTCCGTAGTTGACACAGTTTTCTACAATGCCTTTTTTCACAACACCAACAATACCGCCGATGCCCGTGCAGCCGCCCTGCGCAGAGACACTGCCGGAAAAGCTGCAGCCGCGGATCACCGGGGTGGGAACCGGGTCGGCATCCTTTTTAAGGCGGGAGGAGGTGATGTCTCCGTAGAAACCACCGACCAAACCGCCCAGATTCACCGAATGGAACTCCGGCTGAGAGGAGAACAGCTGCGAATCGGTCACGGTGCAGTTTTCCAGATCGCTGCAGAGGCTGTTGCCGACCAGAATGCTCACATCATCGCTGTTGCCAACTTCCACCACCCGGCACCGGGTCATGGTCAGGTTGCAAATGGTGGCACCGGACAGGGAACGGAACAGGCCGACATCCAGCAGCTGCTCCGAAGTATCGTAGATGTACAGGCCGGAAATGGTGTGGCCCTGGCCGTCAAAATGCCCGCGGAAGGTTTCAATGGGCTGCCAGCCGTATTCGGGGGCCTTTTCTGCCCACTGGTCAAAATCGGTGGTGTCGTTCAGGGCAATGTCCGCCGTCAGCACGTACCAGGCGGCCGAAAAATCGTACCGTGCCGTGGACGAGCCGAGGGTTTCAGTTTCATCTTTCCCCAGCCGCCGGGTGTTCTCGTACAGCAGGGCAAGCTGCTCTGCCGTGGCGATCTGATAGGGGTCGCTCTCGGTGCCGGTGCCGCCGGCAAAGGCCTCGGCAGGCTGGATGGTGGAAGGGGCCGCCAGTGCCGGGTCTACCTTGATCTCCCGCTTGGCGATGCTGGACGCAGAAGCCTCCGAAGAAGCGCTGGCCGCCGTCTGCACGGAAGAGGCGGACGTGCTGCCGCCGCAGCCCACAAGGCCCAGCAGCACAGCACCCGCAAGAATGCCGCAAAGAATCCGTTTCATACGCAATTCTCCTCACAAATCATTCCGGCGCGGGCCGTTTCCGCACCGTGGAACAAGCCCATTATAACGCGCCCGGCGGCATTTGACAAGAAACGCCAGACCCCCGGCAGGCGGAAGTCTGGCGTTTTGAACGGTTTGGTCAGGAGATGGAGTCCACGTCCCACTTCATGCGCACGGCATCGGCACCGTTCAGCTGCAGCTGCAGGGCTGCGGCGTTGTCCAGCACCTGGTCCGGGGTGCGTGCCCCGCACAGCACATGCAGGCCGGGGATCATGCGGGCGGTCAGAGCGATCACCAGCTGGGCCAGAGTACAGTGGTACTTCTCGGTCAGGTCCTGCCAGCCGTTCAGCAGGGCAAGGGCCTGTGCCCGGCGGGCGGGCTGGAAGCAGGGGTTCGTGTTGCGGGTGCTGCCCTCCGGGTAGGTGGTGTCCATGGTTACCTTGCCGGTGAGCAGGCCCTGCTCCAGCGGGGAGTAAGCCTGCACTGACACACCCAGCTCTTTGCAGGTGGGCAGCAGCTGCTTTTCAATGCGGCGGGTCAGCAGGCTGTATTTTTCCTGAATGACGTCCAGCTGGCCGTACCGGCAGTAGCCGCGGATGATGTCGGCCGTGGTGTTGGCCGCACCAATGGCACGGATCTTGCCCTGCTGCTTCAGCTTCATCATGGCTTCTACGGTTTCTTCCAGCGGGTACAGCGCAAAGTCCGGGGTCTGCCAGTGGGTGTACAATACATCCAGATGGTCGGTGCCCAGGCGGCGCAGGCTGCCTTCCACGTCCTCGATGATGCTCTGGGCGGACAGGTCGCGGTAGACGGTGGTGCCGTCCACCACCTTGTGCAGCACGGGGGTGCCGTGCCGCCATTCCAGCCCGCACTTGCTGGAAAGCACTACCTTGTCGCGGTCGATGTGCTTCAGTGCTTCGCCCACCACTTCTTCGCTGTGGTACAGCCCGTAGATGGGCGCGGTGTCGATCCACCGGATGCCCTGCTCCACGGCGGTCTGGATGGCCTTTACCGACAGTGCATCGTCGTTATCGCCCCACCATGCACCGCCGCCAATGGCCCATGTACCCATGCCCAGAAACGGCACGGAAATGCCGCTTTTGCCAATGTTGATGTTCTGCATATACTTTACCCTCCATGCCAGCAGTGTTCCCCGCAATGGGAACCCTCATTCCAATGTCTGGCATACTTTGTTGTGTTTTTTATTCTATAAAAAAGAACTGCGGAGCGCAGGTGCACTCCGCAGCGCTCTTTTATCAGATGTTGCCGAACTCGCTCAGCTGCAAGCTCTCGTTGTGGGTCTCGGCCCAGCGCACGGCCCAGTCCGAGGTGAACAGCAGCAGGCGGTTGCCCTTCATGTCCTCCACGGCCTTGGTGTCGCTGGTCAGGTCCAGATCCCGCAGGTTGTAGGTGTCGGGGTCGTTCTTCACCCAGCGCAGCTGCTCAAAGGGCAGCTGCTGCATCCGGATCTCCACGTTGTACTCGGTGTTCAGGCGGTACTCCAGCACTTCCAGCTGCAGCACGCCGACCACGCCGACCACCACTTCTTCCATGCCGCCGCCCACTTCGCGGAAGATCTGGATGGCACCCTCCTGGGCGATCTGCTCCATGCCTTTCACGAACTGCTTGCGCTTCATGGTGTCCTTTTGCTCAATGCGTGCAAAGTGCTCCGGCGAGAAGGTGGGAATGCCCGCAAACTCCACCTTCTTTTTGCCGGTGCACAGGGTATCGCCAATGGAAAAGATGCCCGGGTCAAACAGGCCGATGATGTCGCCGGCGTAGGCCTCGTCCACAATGGCGCGGTCCTGCGCCATCAGCTGGGTGCCGGTGGCCAGCTTGATGTTCTTGCCTTCCTGCACATGGTAGGCTTCCATGCCGCGCTCAAACTTGCCGGAGCAGATGCGCATAAAGGCAATGCGGTCGCGGTGGGCCTTGTTCATGTTGGCCTGGATCTTGAAGATAAAGGCCGAGAACTCATCACGGCAGGGGTCCACGGTTTCGCCGGTCAGGCTGTCCACACGGGCCAGCGGGGTGGGGGTGAGCCGCAGGAAGTTTTCCAAGAACGGCTCTACGCCAAAGTTGGTCAGAGCCGAGCCGAAGAACACGGGGCTGAGCTCGCCGTGCAGCACCTTGTCCAGGTCGAACTCTTCGGCGGCACCGTCCAGCAGTTCGATCTCATCCACCAGCTGCTGGTGCAGGTAGGGGGTGAGCAGCTCGTCCAGAGCGGGATCGCCCAGCTCGGCCTCGGTCTCTTCCACCTTCTTCACGCCGTTGGCGCGGCCATCGCTGGAAAAGGCCAGGACCTTGCGGGTGTTGCGGTCGAACACGCCCTTGAACTCCTTGCCGCAGCCGATGGGCCAGTTCATGGGGTAGGTCTTGATGCCCAGAATTTCCTCGATGTTTTCCATCAGCTCAAAGGGATCGCGGGCTTCGCGGTCCATCTTGTTGATGAAGGTAAAAATGGGGATGTGGCGCAGGGTGCACACCTTGAACAGCTTGATGGTCTGAGCCTCCACGCCTTTGGCGGCGTCAATGACCATGACGGCAGAGTCCGCTGCCATCAGGGTGCGGTAGGTATCTTCCGAGAAGTCCTGGTGGCCCGGGGTGTCCAGAATGTTCACGCACTTGCCGGCGTAGTTGAACTGCAGCACCGAGGAGGTAACGGAAATGCCGCGCTGCTTTTCAATATCCATCCAGTCGGACACGGCGTGCTTGGCGCTCTGCTTGCCCTTGACGGAACCTGCCTGGTTGATGGCTCCGCCGTACAGCAGCAGCTTTTCGGTCAGCGTGGTCTTGCCGGCGTCCGGGTGGCTGATGATGGCGAACGTCCGGCGGCGCTCGATTTCTTCACGATTTGTCATAGATCTGAAATTCTCCTAGAAGGGGGTGAAGTTTTCTCCGCTCCCGCTGCGCAGGAGCGGAGAAAACATATTTTTACACATACGCACCCTATTCTATACGAAAACGCGTGATAATGCAAGGGTTTTCGTTATTTTTTCAGAATGATGCAGGGCAGAGGGGCGGTTTCGGCCCAATTGGCAAAATCGCACACCAGAACGGTAAAAGCGCTCAGCGGCAGCGCCCGCAGCCAGGCCAGCACCGCCTGCTTTTCGCCGGAGCCGATCACCTGCCCGCTGTACAGGATGGCGCTCACCACCCCGCCGGGGCGCACCGCCTGCAGGGCGGCTTCCAGCGCGGGAATGCTGCTGCTGGCCGTGGAGAACACCGCGTGGTCTGCTCCGGGCAGCCAGCCGAAGTTGAACATGACCGCATCGGCCGTGCCAGGCTGCACATATTGCAGTAAGTTCGCATGGCTGTCGCAGTGCAGGGCGTACCGGCTGGCAGGTACCCCGGCCCGTTCCAGCCGGGCGCGGGTGGAGGCAATGGCTTCGGGCTGGATGTCAAAGCCCAGCACACGGCCCTCCGGGGCGGTAAGACGGCACAAAAAGGCGGTGTCGCCGCCGTTGCCGCAGGTGGCGTCCACACACAGCTGCGGGTGCACCAGCCGGGAAGAGAGAAAATCCTGCACAAATTTGACGGCGGTCAGGTCGGGCGTGCGGCGGCGCACCAGCCGGGTGCCCTCTGCCGCAAAGCCGAATTTGGCCCAGAAGGCCGTTTCGGCCGGGTCTGCAGGCAGGGGCGCTGTAAACACGGTGGCGGCTTCCCGGTCATAACCGCCAAAGGCGCGCAATACTTCTTTTAACAGGTAGGAGCCGTAGCCCTTGCGCCGCCAGGACGGCAGAATGCACAGCCCGGCCAGGGCAGCCCCCCGGGCAGCGGGCTGCAGGGCGCATTGGCCGATGCAGTCCTTCTCTTTATAAAGGGCAAAGCCCTGTTCGGTGCGGCGCAGTTCCATGCGGCAGTCCTCCTTGCGCAATGTTCTGCCCCTACAATAGCAAGCAGCGGCGCAGCTGTCAAGGCCGGAAGGACAGGACGGTATTTCACACATTCTTCACGGCACAAGCGATTGATTTTCACAATTGGCAGTTACAATGAGTGCAGTTCAAAGGAACGCAGGTCCCCGCGAATGGACCCTTTTCAAGGAAGGAAGTAGCAGCATGGATGAGAACAAATGGGAGTATGATTATTCCGCTTCCCATAATAGCAATAGCAGCGCCGGAGACACCGGCTACCCCAATGTGGGCAGCAGCGGCATGAACACGGCAAATCAGTACAACGACCCGCAGCCGGAGCACACCGCCCCGGTGGAGGATGCAGGCGGCAGCGTTCCGCCCACCCCGCCGGTGCAGCCGGCACACACCGAACCTCGGCAGCCGGAACGGAAGCCGAAAAAGAAATGGAACGGCAAAAAGCTGGCCCGCAGCGCCGTGGCGCTGGTGCTGGCCGCAGCCATGGGCTTTGCCGGCGGTTTTGTGGGGGCACGCTTTGGCAGCAGCAGTAAGGTGGTCATTCAGCAGGTGGAGCGTGCCGCCAGCGCAGACAGCAGCACCGACAGCACCGGCACCTCCATCAATGCCACCACCGGCACCGGCCTGACCACCGCCCAGGTGGCGGAAATGGTCAGCCCCAGCGTGGTGGTCATCACCACCGAGCAGGTGGTGTACTCCCAGTGGTCCTGGTACGGCCAGAACCAGGTGGAGAGCGGTGCCGGCAGCGGCGTGGTGATCAGCTCGGATGGCTACATCCTCACCTGCGCCCATGTGGTGGACGGTGCGTCCAACATCACCGTGACCGTTGACGGCCAGGACTACACCGCAACCCTGGTGGGTGAAGATACCACCAGCGATATTGCCGTGATCAAGATCGATGCCACCGGCCTGACCCCTGCCACCGTGGGTGACAGCGATGGCCTGAAGGTGGGCGAGAGCGTGATGGCTGTGGGCAACCCCCTGGGCGAACTGGGCGGCACCGTGACCAGCGGCATCGTCAGCGCACTGAACCGCAGCGTGAGCATTCAGGGTAGCAGCTCGGTGAACACCATGTCCCTGATCCAGATGGATGCCTCCGTCAGCCCCGGCAACTCCGGCGGCGGCCTGTTCAACATGAACGGTGAGCTGGTGGGCATTGTCAATGCAAAATCCTCCGACAGCGATGCCGAGGGCCTGGGCTTTGCCATCCCGGGCAATGACGCCATCAAGGTGGCACAGGAGCTGCTGGAGAACGGCTACGTGACCGGCCGCCCCTACCTGGGCATCACCTACCTGTCCGTGACCGATGCGCAGACCGCACAGCAGCTGGGCGTGAGCGCCTACGGCGTGTATGTGGTGGATGTGGTCAAGGGCGGCCCTGCCGAGCAGGCAGGCCTCAAGGCCGGTGACCGCATTGTGAGCGTGGACGGCACCGAGATCGCCGCCAAGGACGACCTTGGCACTCTGATGCAGCAGCACAAGGCCGGAGACACCCTGTCCATTACGGTGGCGCGGGACGGCCAGATGCAGACGGTGAGCGTGACGCTGGGCGAGAAAAACGCATCCAACAGCTGAGCACCCGGCAGAACAGAAGCTTTCCAATTTCCAAACGGCGGCGGTGGACTGCGCAGGCAGCCCGCTGCCGCCTTTTTGTGTGCAGAACCCACAAAAGTGTACGCTGCTTTTTGTGAAGAAAGCGGGCTGGACTTTTGGCCCCGGATAGGGTAACATAAAGTATGGAATAGAGCGTTACCCGCACGCAGATTGCGGGGCGTCACCCGATCCGAAAAAGAGCAGCCTTGCGGCATCTGCCGCAGCGCGTTCGTTTGCGGCTTGGGTGTTTTTTATTTTCCGGGGCGGTGCCTGCTGCCCGAACCGAAAGCGTATGCCTGCCCATTCCGGGCGGGAGAAAAAACAGAAAAAAGGAGAAAGAGCAATGAGCGTATTTCGTGAGGATTTCCTGTGGGGCGGTGCCTGCGCAGCCAACCAGTTCGAGGGTGCCTGGGACGTAGACGGCAAGGGTGCCAGCGTGCCGGATATGTGCACCAACGGCTCCCATACCGTGCCCAAGTGGATCACCCGCACCATCCAGGCCGACCGGCTGTACCCCAGCCATGAAGCCATTGACTTCTATCACCACTACGAAGAGGACATTGCCCTGTTCGCCGAGATGGGCTTCAAGACCTTCCGCACCTCCATCAACTGGACCCGTATCTTCCCCAACGGCTGGGAGACCGAACCCAACGAGAAGGGCCTGGAGTTCTACGATAAGGTGTTCGACTGCTGCAAGAAGTACGGCATTGAGCCGCTGGTCACCATCAGCCACTACGAGCTGCCCTACGCCCTGGTGGAAAAATACAACGGCTGGGCCAGCCGCGAGCTGATCGACTTCTACATGAACTACTGCAAGACCATCTTTGCGCGCTACAAGGATAAGGTCAAGTACTGGCTCACCTTCAACGAGATCAACGCCGGCATGGGTGCCTTTGGCCAGGTGCTGTCCACCGGCACCGTGCAGGGCTACGAAGGCCCGGCTCTGGCTGCCCCGGACGATCCCCAGGTCCGCCTGCAGGCACTGCACAACATGTTCGTAGCCAGCGCCAAGGCCGTCATCTATGCCCACGAGCACTATCCCCAGTTCAAGATGGGCTGCATGATCGCCTTCAGCCAGAGCTACGCCATGACCTGCGACCCCGATGATCAGATCGCCAACGTAAAGAACATGCAGGAGCATAACTGGTACTGCGGCGATGTGCAGGTGCGCGGCGAGTACCCCGCCTTTGCAAAGCGTTACTGGGCCGAGCACGGCGTGGAGATCAAGTTTGCTCCGGAGGACGCCGAGACCCTGAAGAAGGGCACGGTGGACTTCTACACCTTCAGCTACTACATGACCAGCTGCGTGACCACCCACAAGGATGCCGAGGACATCGGCGGCAACCTGCTGGGCGGCGTGAAGAATCCCTACCTGAAGGCTTCCGACTGGGGCTGGCAGATCGACCCCAAGGGCCTGCGTGTGGCCCTGAACGAGATCTACGACCGTTACCGCATCCCGCTGATGGTGGTGGAAAACGGCCTGGGTGCCAAGGATGTGAAGGGTGAGGACGGCAAGGTGCACGACAGCTACCGCATCGACTACCTGCGCGACCACATTGCACAGATGGCCGAGGCCGTGAAGGACGGCGTGGACCTGATGGGCTACACCCCCTGGGGCTGCATCGACCTGGTGAGCGCTTCCACCGGCGAAATGGCCAAGCGCTATGGCTTCATCTACGTCAACAAGTTTGACGATGGCACCGGCGATCTGAGCCGCGAGCGCAAGGACAGCTTCTACTGGTACAAGAAGGTCATCGCATCCAACGGCGAGGATCTGGCCTGACCGCATAAAAGCATAAAGAATAAAACGTCCGGCAGGTGCGTCTGCCGGACGTTTTTTGTTGGGGCATGTTACCAGGGCAGGCCGAACACGGTGGCGCTGCAGGGGGCCAGCACGGCCTGATGGGCACAGATGCGGCTTTCGCCCCGCCACAGGCTGGAAGAGGTGCCATCGCTCAGCAGCTTCCACTGCCCGCCGGGCAGCGGCACCGTGCGGGACGTGTCGGTGGGATTGTAGAACACGCACAGTGCCTGCCACCAGGCCCCGTCTCCGGGGGCGGCGGGCAGCTGCCAGCCCACCAGCGGCTGTTCCAGCGAAAAGAAGGTGAGGGCATCCGGGGCATGGAGGTCGGTGCTGCCCAGCCGGGGAAACGCCGCCCGCAGTCCCAGCAGGCCCCGGTAGTAGTCCACCAGGGCGTGGTACTGTTCGGCGCGGTTCCAGTCCAGCCGGTTCAGGGCCGGGGAGGAGTGGTAGCTGTTGCCCACGCCCTTTTTGGTGCGGGCAAACTCCTCACCCGCCTGCAGAAAGGGCAGGCCGAAGCTGGTCAGGTAGATGCCGGCGGCCAGCCGGTTCTGGGCAAGGGCCGCGCTGTCGGCGGCGGTGAACTCCGGCCGTTCGTAGCGGACAAGCAGCAGCTTGTCCCATAGGGTAAAGTTGTCGTGGGCGGATACATAGCTCACGATCTGGCTGGGGGCGTGGGGCGGCAGCCGGTCGCTGCGGCACCAGGCGGCCACTGCCGCGCCAATGTCCCAGAAGCTGCCGGGTCTGCCCTCCACATAGCCCGGTTCCCGGGCGTTGAAGCAGCCACCCTTGATGGCATCGCGGGTGTCATCGCAGAAAATGCCGATGCGCTCGTTCAGCATGGCAAGGTTTGCCTTGTTGGCTTCGTACCGGTGCAGCTGGCTGCCGCCGCCCTGCCACGGCTCGCCGTACATGAGGATGTCCCGCCCGCCGGGCAGGGCGTCCAGGGCGGCGCGCACGGCGTTTATGGTCTCCACATCGTACAGGCCCATCAGGTCGAACCGGAAGCCGTCCAGATGGTACTCCTGCGCCCAGTAAAGAAGAGAGTCGATCATATATTTGCGGGCCATGGGCCGCTCGCTGGCAAACTCGTTGCCGCAGCCGCTGCCGTTGGAAAAGCTGCCGTCCTCGTTCTGGCGGAAAAAGTAATAGGGCACGGTGCTGTTCAGCGGGTTCTCGCTGCGGTACATGTGGTTGTACACCACATCCATGATTACACCAATGCCCGCCGCGTGCAGCGCGGCGATCATTTCCTTGCACTCCCGCACCCGCACTTCGCCCCGGGCGGGGTCGGTGGAGTAGCTGCCCTCCGGCACATTGTAGTTGGTGGGGTCGTAGCCCCAGTTGTACTGGCGCATCAGGGGCCTGGCCTCGTCTACGCTGCCAAAGTCAAAAATGGGCATCAGCTGCACGTACTTCACGCCCAGGCGCTTGAGATAGTTCAGGCAGGTGGGGTGAATGCCGTCCCCGTGCAGGGTGGTGCCCTGCTGGGTAAAGGCCATGAATTTGCCCCGCCAGGCCGGGCGCACGCCGCTGGCGGCATCCTGCGAAAAATCCCGCACGCTTACCTCCCACACGGCCCGCTGGGCCGGGGGGATCACCGGGCGCACATCCCGCTCCCAGCGGTCCGGGTTTGTGCGGGCCAGGTCCAGGATCATGCTGCGGGTGCCGTTTACCCCCGCCGAGCGGGCGTAAGGGTCGGCCGTTTCGCGGGAAAGGCCGCAGACCGTGACGGTAAAGGTGTAGTAATGCCCGTGCTGGTCCCCGGGCAGGTAAACGCTCCACACGCCCTGCGGCCCGCGCTCCAGCGGCAGGGTGCCGATGCAGGGGCTGTCGTGCCCTTTGCGGTAAAGGTTTACGGCTACGGCGTCCGCTGTGGGTGCCCACAGCCGCAGCCGGGTGCCCTGCAGGGTATAATCCGGCCCCAGCGGTCCGTTCCAGGTGGTTTCTTTGGCAAAGCGGGCACTCTCAAACAGCGCCTTGCGCTCTGCGGGTGTTGGTGCTTGCATGGTACGCTTCATTCCTTCTTACCGAAAATTCTCCTGGAATAAGTGTAAACAACCTTTGCCCATTTTGCAAGAGGAAAATGGCTTGCAAAACATGCCCCGGTACACTATACTGAAAGAAAAATGCAGGGAGGACCGCAACATGGCATACACCGATGACTGGGAGAGCCTGATGAACGGCGTATTTGGCGCAGGAGGCAGGCTGAAGTTCGGTTCCGGCACCCAGCAGCCGGAAGCAAAGCAGCCCAAGGGGACCGGCAGCCTGCCGGACCTGAATGCGGCGCTGCTGGAGCAGCAGAAACAGCTGGATGAACTGCTCAAAAAACAGAACGCCCAGCTCAAGGGGCAGGACGATGCGGCACAGGCTGCACTGGAAAACAGCCGCCAGATGCTGCGGGACATGGAGCAGGACGGCCTGCTGGCCAAAGGCACGGCAGATGCAAAGCCGGAGCATCTGGGCAGCTTTGAGGGGCTGGCTGCCGAGGTGAAAAAGACGGTCCTCGGGCAGGATGTCTTTGCGGACAGCCTGGTGCGGGCCATGCGCCGCCCCTTTGTGCTGGGCACCGAGGCACCGGCTGCCCGCAATGTGATCCTGATCAGCGGGGCACCCGGCACCGGGCGGCATTTTGCGCTGCAGGAGACCGCCCGCATCATGGCAGCGCGGGGCCTTTTGCAGAACGATAAAATGGCCGTGATGGACCTGGCTTTGTACCCCAATTCCGGGGCCGAAAAGCTGTTTCTGCAGGACCTGTATGCCGCCCTGCACGCCCCCGGAGAGATGGTGGTGTTTGAACACTACGAGAGCTGCCACCCCGGCTTTCTGAAAACGCTCTCCGACCTGGCCGTCAGGGGCAGTGCGCCGCTGTCCAGCCGGTACCTTGTGAACAAGGAGGGCATCCTTGTGGATGCCGGCACGGCGCTGGCCCCGGGCGCGGTGAGCAGCATCACGCCCTGCGGCAAGTACCTCATCTTCTTCTCCCGCAAGGGCCGGGAGACGCTGGCGGATAAGTTCGGCGCACCCTTTGTGGCAGCGGTGGGGGATGTGTGCACCACCAGCGCCTTTGCGCGGGAGGACCTGGCAGCGCTGGCCGCCCAGCGGCTGAACGCTCTGGCCCAGAAGGTGAGCACCCGCCTGGGGCTGACCCTCTGTGCGGGGGCAGACGTGCGGGACTATGTGGCGGCCCAGTGCTCCAAGGAAAAGGGCGCTGCCGGGCTGGACGACTGCTGCAGCCGCATCTTCCGCGCCCTGAGCGAATACTGCCTGCAGACAGACGCAAAGCTTTCCGGCACAGTCACCCTGACCGCGCAGCCGGACGGGCTGCAGTTTGCCCTGAACGATGCCGCCCCGGCGGACCTGTTCCGCCTGCTGCCCGCTGAGTACACCGGGGCCGTGGAGGAGATCCGCGCCGAGATGGACGGCCTTGTGGGCCTGGCACCGGTCAAGGAGTATGTGTTCGGCCTTGCGGACAACCTGCAGGTGCAGCAGCGCCGCGCGGCGGCAGGCTTCAAAACCGCCAGCCTTTCCATGCACATGATCTTTACCGGCAACCCCGGCACCGGCAAGACCACCATTGCCCGGCTGGTGGCCAAGTACCTCAAGGCCATTGGTGCGCTGAAGGGCGGCCAGCTGGTGGAAGTGACCCGTGCCGACCTGGTGGGCCGCTACACCGGCCACACGGCCCCCCTGACCAACAGCGTCATTGAGAGCGCGCTGGGCGGCGTGCTGTTCATTGACGAGGCCTACAGCCTGTACCGGGGCGAACAGGACAGCTTTGGTCTGGAAGCCATCGACACACTGGTGAAGGGCATGGAGGACCACCGGGACGAGCTGGTGGTGATCCTGGCAGGCTATACGAAGGAAATGGAGACCTTCCTCACGGCCAACAGCGGCCTGGCCAGCCGCTTTCCCAACAAGATCGAGTTCCCGGACTACACGGCGGACGAGCTGCTGGACATCACCACAGTGCTGGCCAGGGGCAAAGGCTACCGCCTGGCCGAGAGCTGCATCTTCCCGCTGCTGGGCTACTACAAGCGCCGTCAGGCGCTGGACAGCCGCACCGCCGGCAATGGCCGCCTGGCCCGCAACACGCTGGAAAAAGCCATCTTCAACCAAAGCCGCCGCCTGGTGGCCGAACCCGCCGCCGAGCTGGACCTGATCCTGCCCAGCGATTTGGAATTTGAGGAATAAAACCCTCTCGGTCTGCTCACGAGTTTGCAGCCGGCTCCCTCTTTTTGGGGGGCTGGTACGGCGTAAGCCGTGACGGAGAGAGTTCAAAAAACGGCTCCTGCCCATTCGGGCAGGAGCCGTCTGCTTTTTTGTACTTATGTATGCTGCTGTGCCAGCTGCAGGGCCACTTCGTGCAGGCCCTGGCGCACCTCGGCGGGGGCGGTAACTTCCACCTTGCCGCCAAAGCCGCACACCCAGCCGTAAAACTGGGGGCTGACACACACCGGCACGTCAAAATGGAAGAAGGCTTCGTCCGCCTCTGGCACAAACAGCGGCTCCTTGCCAAAGCGCTCCTTCATTACAGGCAGCAGCTCGGCGGTGCAGCGCAGGGTGACCCGGTATTCCGGGCCGCCGTACATGTTGAAATGCTTGCGCAGGTAGGCGGGCAGGTCAAAGGCCCTGAAGACTTCTTTGCCGCAGCGGCGTTTGTCCAGAACGGTCACGCCGGACATGCGGTCCACCCGGTAGTTGCGGATGTTGGCCGGCTGCTTTTCGTCCTGGTAGGCAATGAGGTAGTAGCAGCCGCCCTCCCAGGCCAGCTGCCAGGGGCTGACGGTGCGGGAGCCGCCGTCCTTGTAGCGGAACCGCACCATGCGCCCGGCATTGATGGCGCTGTGCAGGGCATCAATGCTGTACAGCAGGGCCTGGCTGTCGCTTTTGGGGCGGCCGTCCACATACACCTGCCGCTGCAGCTGGGTGCCCTCGTAGTCGGAGCAGAGGGCTTCCAGTTTGTGGATGATCTTTTTGCTGGTGCGGGCGGAGATGACCTTGCTGGACTGCACGGCATCCACCAGCAGCTTCAGCTCCGAAAGCTCAAAGGTGCGGCTGGCCATCCAGTAGCCGCCGCCGCGCCCCCGCTGCAGCTGGATGTCGTAGCCCAGTGCGCGCAGGGTCTCGATGTCGCTGTAAATGCTCTTGCGCTCGGCCAGGATGCCCTGCTGTTCCAGCAGCTGCACCAGCTGCGGCACATTGAGCAGATGCTCCTCGTCCGTTTTCTGTTCCAGAATGCGCAAAAGCGCCAGAAGCTTGGATTTCTGTCCTTCCTGCTTGGGCATGGCGATACCTCCGGTTTTAGTTTGCGGGCAGCGTTCCCTCATTCCGGCAGCTTTTTGTCAAAGGCTGCGCGGCGCTGGGTGGACAGGCGGAACATTTCTTCCAGCTTGTCCCGGTCGTCTGCCACAAGGGCGTTACGCATCTCGCGCAGGGCAGCATCGAACTGGTCGATCTCGCTGATGAGGTTCTCCTTGTTCCACAAAAACAGTTCGGCCCACATTTTGTCGTTGATGCGGGCAATGCGGGTCAGGTCCCGGAAGGAGTCGCCGGTGTACTCGCACAGCGAGGTGTTGTCGTTGGCACACATCAGGCTCACGGCAATGGCGTGGCACAGCTGGCTCACATAGCCGATCATCTTGTCGTGCTCCTGCACCGTCAGGGTGCAGATGTGGTGGAAGCCCAGCACCTCGGCCAGCTCTTTTGCCCACTGGATGGCCTGGGGGGTGTTCTTCTCGGTGGGGGTGATGATGAAGTTGGCCGGGGCAAAGTTCACCTCGGCGGCGTGCTCCACACTGGAAGTTTCGCGGCCCGCCATAGGGTGACTGGCAATGAACTCCACCCCTGCGGGGCACATGGCCTGCACCGGCTCCACAAGGCCGGTTTTGACGCCGGATACATCGGTAAAGATGCAGCCGGGCTTGAGAAGCTGCCCATAGGTTCTGAACCACTCCAGCAATGCCGTGGGGTACAGGCCGAAGATGATGTGGTCGGCCTGCTGCACCAGATCTTCAAAATCATGGGTCTTGCCGCTGGCAATGTAGCCGTGGTCAAGGGCATACTGCAGGTGCCCCTCGCTGCGGTTGATGCCGTCCACATGGAAACCGGCTTTGGTCAGCTCCAGGGCATACTTGCCGCCCAGCAGACCAAGACCCACCACGAGATAACGCTTTGATTTATCCAACATGTTCCACCTCCGCGCCCAAAGGCTTGATGGCTGTAAAGAAATGCGGCCAGCTCTTCTGGATGGCCTCGGCATCGTCCACGGTCAGGGGCAGGCCGGTGCACAGCGCCAGTACGGCCAGGCTCATGACCACCCGGTGGTCGTTGTGACCGTGCAGAACGCCCGCCGGGGCGTGCAGACGGCCTGGGCAGCCGTGCACCGTAATGGTGCCGCCTTCGCTTTCCAGCACGCCGCCGCAGGCCCGCAGCTCGGCTTCCATGGCCGCAATGCGGTCGCTTTCCTTCAGGCGCAGGCGCTCGGCGTTGCGGATGACGGTGGTGCCCTCGCACAGCAGGCCCAGCACCATCAGCACGGGGCCAAGGTCCGGGCAGTCTGCCAGGTCGATGTCCACCCCGTGGAGCGGGGCCTTTTCAAAGGTGACGGCATCGCCGGTGCGGGTGAACCTGGCCCCGCACCGGCGCAGGATGTCCAGAATGACGGCATCGCCCTGCAGGGTGTCCGGCGCAAGGCCCGCGATGGTCACCCCGCCGCACACGGCCCCCAGCACCGCCGGGAACGCCGC
This sequence comes from uncultured Faecalibacterium sp., assembly GCA_934561485.1. GTDB lineage: Bacteria > Bacillota > Clostridia > Oscillospirales > Ruminococcaceae > Faecalibacterium. The sequence goes on along the minus strand of CAKTGS010000001.1, from coordinate 58,038 downwards.
CTGGCTGTAGTCGCCCTCCACGGTGTAGTCGCAGGGGCAGTAGTGCTGCCCGCCCGGGATGGCCAGGGTGGTTTCGTCCAGCCAACGGCTCTGCACGCCAAAGGCGGCCTGCACGGAGCGGGTCATGTCGATGTAGCTGCGGCTCTCCACCGGCGGAAGCAGGTGCAGCGTGCTGCCGCTGCCCAGCAGGGGCAGGGCAAACAGCAGCCCGCTGATGAACTGGCTGGACACATTGCCCGCCAGCGTGTAGTCCCCGGGGGTCAGGGCACCTTCCACGGTCAGCCCGGCAGAACCTTGCTCAAACCGTAAATTCTGCTGCCGATACAACGTTTCGTAAACCGACTGAGGCCGCTCCATGAGGCGTCCCCGGCCGGTAAAGATCACGGACTGGCCGGTCAGGCTGACAATGGGAATGAGAAAGCGCAGGGTGCTGCCGCTTTCGCAGCAGTCCACCGGGGCGGTGAGGGGGGCAAACTGCCCCAGCCCCTCCACCGCGGCGTCTGCCGGGCCGGTCTCGACCCGGGCACACAGCTGTGCGGCGGCCCCCAGCGTGGCGGAGATGTCCTTACTGAATTCCAGATTCGTGATGCGGCTGCGCCCTTTGGCCAGGGCCGCACACAGCACGGCCCGGTGAGCCATGCTCTTGCTGGGGGGCGCAGTGATGGTGCCGCCCACTGGGCGTGCGTTCTGAATCGTTATAAGCATAGGCCGTTACATATCCCGGCCGATGGCCCATGCCACCTGGCGGCACTTGGCCATGGCCTGGGCAAAGGCGTCCGGGGTCAGGCACTGGGCACCATCGCTCCAGGCGTGCTGGGGGTCGTAGTGCACTTCCACTTCCAGGCCGTCTGCACCGGCGGCCACAGCGGCGATCATCATCGGCTCCACAAGGTTTGCCTTGCCGGTGGCGTGGCTGGGGTCCACGATGACGGGCAGGTGGGTCTTTTCGTGGATGATGGGCACGGCAGACAGGTCCAGCGTGTTGCGGGTGTATTTTTCAAAGGTGCGGATGCCGCGCTCGCACAGGATCACCTGCTCGTTGCCGCCGGCCATGATGTACTCGGCGCTCATGATCCACTCCTCAATGGTGTTGCACAGGCCGCGCTTGAGCAGCACGGGCTTGTGCATCTTGCCAACGGCCTTGAGCAGCTGGAAGTTCTGCATGTTGCGGGCACCGATCTGCACCACATCTACATACTCTTCAAACTCGGGGATGCGGTCCTCGCTCATCAGCTCGGACACGATGGGCATACCGGTGGCTTCGCGGGCCTTTACCATGTCCAGAATGCCCTCGGTCTCAAGGCCCTGGAAGGAGTAGGGAGAGGTGCGGGGCTTGTAGGCACCGCCGCGGAACAGGGCGGCACCGCCGGCCTTCACGCCCTGGGCAATGCGCAGAGCCTGCTCTTCGCCCTCAATGCTGCAGGGGCCGGCCATGACGGCGATCTTTTCCTTGCCGCCGATCTTCACGCCGCCGCAGTCAATGACCGAATCGGCGGGGTGGAACAGGCGGTTGGCGCGCTTGTAAGGGGCGGACACGCGGGTAACGTTGTCGATCCAGGGGTTGGCCAGCACATCGCGCTCGTCAATTTTGGTGGTGTCGCCCACCAGGCCGAACACGTTGTAGTCCTTGCCGGTGATCAGGGTCACATCCAGGCCCTGCTTCTCGAATTTGTCCACGATTTTTTCCAGTTCGGGTTTCGGGGTGCCTTTTTTGGTGGAGATGATCATAAGAGGTCGTTCCTTTCCGTTTGAAACCTTCTCAGCCTCGCTTTGCCCGCCAGCTCCCCCGGGAGGGGCGGCGCGCCGCAGGCGTGACGGAGAGGGATGCGTTTACATCACGATATGGGCCTTGGGGGTGCCGTCAATGCGCAGCAGCTGCGCGAGATAAGCACAGGCGTGCAGGTAGCCGTGGGGGCCTTCGCCGATGAAGTGCCCCTGACAGCCAAAGGATACTACGTCCGTTTTGCGGAAGGGTTCCCGCTCGTCCGGGGCATTCAGCAGCACTTCCACGGCGGGTACGCCGCACAGCCGCAGTGCGTCCAAAATGGCCACGCTGTAGTGGGCATAGCCGCCGGGGTTCAGCACAATGCCTTCCACCCGGCCGGCAGCGGCCTGGATCTCGTCCACCAGGTCGCCTTCGTGGTTGGACTGGCACACGTCCGTTTCAATGCCCATCTGATCGCAGGTGGACTGCACAAAGTCCATCATGCCGTTGTAGTCCAGTTCCCCGGGCATTCCCGGCTCGGACCAGCGCATCAGGTTGATGTTCGGCCCGTTAAGAATCAAAAATTTCATCCAAAGCCTCCAGAGCGGCGCGCAGGGTCTCGTCCAGCGTGCCGGTATTGGGGACGACCGCATCCGCTGCGGCCTGGTAGAGCGGGCGGCGCTGGGCTTCCATCCGGCGCAGGGCCTCCGTGCTGGACGAAAGCGGGCGTCCGCCGCCCACGGTCAAGGCGTCCACGGGCCGGTCGATGAACAGCACCACGCCGTTCTGATGCAGGGCCCGCAGGTTCTCGGGCCGCTTGACCACGCCGCCGCCGCAGGAGATCAGCTGGCCTTTTTCCATGCCGAAGCGGCGGGTCTGGGCGGTCTCCCGGGCGCGGAAGCCGTCCTCGCCTTCGGCAGCAAAAATATCCGGGATGCTGCGGCCGTCTGCCTTGACGATCTCTTCGTCCAGGTCCACAAAGGGGCGGCCCAGCTGCTTTGCCAGCAGCCTGCCCAGCGTGGTCTTGCCGGAAGATGGCATCCCGATCAGGGCAATGTTCAGCATTTCCCGGCGCAGGGCTGCGGTGATGCGGCGGATCTCGCCGGGCGCGTCCGCAAATTTGCGGTCCAGGAAGTATTCGGCGGCGTACACTGCCTGAGCGACCAGCATTTCCAGGCCGCCCACGGCCACCGGAACACCGGCTTCCCCGGCGCGGAGGATCAGCTCGGTTTTGTCGGGGTTGTACACCACGTCCACTACGGCTTCCAGCCCGGGCATGGCGGCCACGTCCAGGTTGCACACTCCCACATTGGGGTACATGCCCGCCGGGGTGGTGTTGATGACGATCTGCGCCCCGCTGGAAACGGCTTCCGCGTAGCTCAGCTCGCCCTTTTCCGGGTCGGGATGGCGGCTGACCGTCAGCACCCTGGCTGCGCCCTTATCGCGGGCCACAGCGCTGGTGGTGTTGTGGGTGCCGCCGGTGCCCAGAACGACCACCGTTCTGCCCGCAAAATCCACGCCATGGGCATCGCACAGATAGGCAAAGCCCATGTAATCGGTGTTATAGCCGTAGAGCAGGCCGTTTTTGTTTACCACTGTGTTCACAGCCCCAATGGCCTTGGCCCGGGGGTCGATGTAAGTGCAGGACTCCATCACCAGTTTTTTGTAGGGGATGGTCACATTGATGGCCTTGAACTGCCGCTTTGCCAGAAAGGCGCGGGCTTCTTCCTCCGTGGGCAGGGGGCACAGGTCGTAGTGGTAGCCGCAGAGCATCTCGTGGATGATCTTGGAGTAGGAGTGGCCCAGCTTGCCGCCGATCAATCCGTATTCCATGTTATTCGCCCTCCTTGCGGAAGCTGGTGGGGTGGGTCATCCAGCGCTCGCCGTAGCGGGCGGTGAGCAGGTCGCCCACCGCCAGGGCGGCGGCGCAGGTCTGCACAATGGCGGCCCGGGGCACGATGCAGGGGTCGTGACGGCCCTGAATGGACAGCTGTGCGTCCTTTTTGGCAATGTAATCCACCGTATCCTGCTGCTTGTAGATGCTGGGGGTGGGCTTGACGGCGGTGCGGAACACCACCGGCATTCCGTTGGCAATGCCGCCGTTGATACCGGCGTTGTGGTTGGTGGCGGTAACGATGCAGCCCTCCGGCGTCATGCGGAAGGCATCGTTGGCCTCGGAGCCGCGCAGCCCGGCAAAGCCGAACCCGGTGCCGAACTCGATGCCTTTGACCGCCGGAATGGAAAAGGCCAGGTGGGCCAGCTCGCTCTCCACGCTGTCAAAATAGGGTTCGCCGATGCCGGCAGGCAAGCCGAGAATGGCTGTTTCCAGCATTCCGCCCACGCTGTCGCCTTCCGCACCGGCGGCACGGATGGCGGCCTTCATCGGCTCTTCCACGGCTGCATCCAGCACGGCAAAGCCTTCGGTTTTGCTGGCAAGTGCCTCTGCCTGGGCCGCCAGCAGGGCGGGGTCATCCGGTGCAAAGCGGGTGTCCGGGATGCCGGCGCACTCTGCGATGTGGGTGGTGATGTCGATGCCGGCACGGTTCAGCGCGCCCAGAACGATGGCACCGCCTGCCACCAGGGCAGCGGTTACCCGGCCGGAAAAGTGCCCGCCGCCCCGGGCGTCCTGAAAGCCGTGATACTTGGCATAGGCGGTGTAGTCCGCGTGGCCGGGGCGCAGCAGGTCGGCGGTTTTGGCGTAGTCCCCGCTGCGGGTGTTGGTGTTTTCGATCAGCAGGGCAACGGCGGTGCCGGTGGTGCGGCCATTGACCACACCGGACAAAAACTGCACGGTATCCGCTTCCACACGGGGGGTGGACAGGCCGTCGCCCCGGGCACGGCGCTTGTCCATGCAGGCGGCAAGAAAGGCTTCGTCCACCGGCACCCCGGCGGCCATGCCGTCCAGCACCGCGCCGATGGCCCGGCCGTGGCTCTCGCCGAAAATGGTCAGCGAAAGGTCGCTGCCAAAGGTGTTCTTCATGGCTTATTCCTCCATGCCCAGCAGGGGGCGCAGACCCTCCACCGGGATGGTCTCGGCCCGCCAGCAGCCCAGGCCCGGCACCTTGATGATGGTAATGCTGCCGCCCTGCGCCTTTTTGTCGTGCAGCATCTCGGCCAGCACCTTTTCCTTATCGTAGGTGGTGCGGGTGGGCAGACCTAAGCGGCGGTACACCGCGCGCACCCGCTTTTGCAATGCCTTGGATTCGATCATGGGCAGCATACCCAGTGCTACGCACTCGCCGTGGTACAGGCCCACGGTGCGGCGGCCCTTGATGCCCTTGACGGCTTCGATGCCGTGGCCGATGGTGTGGCCGAAGTTCAGGGCCTTGCGCATTCCGTGCTCGGTCTCGTCCTGCTCCACGATGCTCTTTTTGAACCGCAGGCTGCGGCAGATGATCTCGCCGATCTGGGCGTCCACATCACCTTTTTCAAAAATGGCAAACAGCTCCGGGTCGGCCAGCAGGCTGGCCTTGACGGCTTCGGCCAGGCCGTTGATGAAGTGGCGGCGGGGCAGGGTGGCCAGGGTGTCCGGGTCCACAATGACCAGCTTGGGCTGCCAGAAGGCGCCCACAATGTTCTTGGTGTCGCCCAGGTCCACGGCGGTCTTGCCGCCAATGGAGGAGTCGATCATGGAAAGGGTGGTGGTGGGGCAGTTGATGAAGTCGATGCCGCGCATGTAAATGGCGGCGGCAAACCCGGCCAGGTCGCCTACCACGCCGCCGCCCACGGCCACCACCAGGTCGCCGCGGCCCATGCCGAACTCCAGCATCTGCTTCAGCACGGATTCCAGAATTTTAAAGCTCTTGCTGGCTTCGCCCTGGGGTACCGTGATGATGCGGGCATCCTTGCACTGGTCGGCTACCATCTGGGCATACTGGGCGGGCACACCGCTGTCGGTGACCACAGCCACCCGGCGGTCCAGCCGGGCAAACTGATACAGGTTTTCCAGCGAGCCGCTTTTGACGATGATGTCATAGCTGCGCTCCCCCAGGTTCATGGTGAGTTTGGTTCCGATAAATTCGCTCATTTTGTATACACTCCTAATAGACGCACGGTGCGGCAGATGCGGTCCAGCTCGCGCAGCAGCGCGGCGGTCTCCTCTGCGGTGGGGTCGCCCACCAGCTCCACGTAAAAATAATATTCAAAAGGAACATGCGGCATGGGCCGGCTTTTGATGGATTCCATGTTGAAGCCGCTGGCACCAATGATCTGGATCACTTCGCCCAGCTTGCCGGGCTTGTTGTCCACTGTGAACAAGAGAGAAAAACGGTTGCCCGCCGTGGGCTTTTCGCGGCTGAGCACAATGAAGCGGGTGGTGTTGTCGCCGTCCGTGTTGATGCGGGGCACCAGCACCTCCAGCCCGTACAGGGCGGCGGTCTCGGTGCTGGCAATGGCGGCTTTGGTTTTGTCGCCGCTTTCGGCCACGAACTTGGCGGCCATGGCGGTGTTGGCCATGGCGGTGGCCGGCAGGCCGAACTGCTTCAAAAAGGTCTCGCTCTGGGCAATGGCCTGCTGGTGGCTGTACACATGCCGGATCTCGGCCAGCTGGGTGCCGGGCAGCACCAGCAGGTTCTGGGAGATGGGCAGGTCGTACACGTCCACCACCCACAGGTCCGGGTGGTTGTAGCACAGGTCCAGCACGGCGGACACATCGCCCGCGTGGCTGTTTTCAAAGGGCACAACACCGTGGGCGGCATCGCCCCGTTCCACGGCGGCAAACACCTCGTCCCAGGTGGGAAAGCTCACGGCCTCGGCGTGGGGGAACAGGGCCTTGAGGGCAATGTGGGCAAAAGCCCCCTCCACGCCCTGGTAGGCGGCGCGGTTCTGGCCCAGCACCTCAGCTTCGTACTGTTTGGCAATATCCATCATGTTCTGCACATGATCTTTGTAATACGGGCGCAGTGCCGGGGTGCGGATGCGCGCGGCGGCCTTTTCCAGCACGGCGGCTTCTCGCGCGGCGTCAAAGATCGGCAGGCCGTGGGCACGCTTGTATTCGGCAACCTGCAGCACAGCGGCCATGCGCCGCTCAAACAGGGCGGCCAGCTGGGCGTCTACGGTGTCGATCTCGGCACGGGCTTGTTCCAGTGCGTCCATGGGTTCACATCCTTTACAGGTGGTTTGATGCGAGATACCAGGTAAGTATACCATAACTGGGACGGAGAAACAACAAAGCGCCCGGCGTTTCAGGGTGGAGAATATTTCAGATGACGGATGCGTAAAAAGAACAAAATAGAAAACGAACTCCCTCAGTCAAACCCTTGCGGGTCTGCCAGCTCCCTCAAAGAGGGAGCCTTTGACAAAGCGGAAATGTTTCCGGCTCTGCCAAAGGCCCCATCCCCGAGGGGGCTGCCGCCGAAGGCGGCTGGGGGAGTTTTGTTTGCAAATTATCTGTTTTTCAGCAGTTCTTCTCTGCTCCTTGCCCTGCCGTAATAGCGCCCATAGGGGTTGTCCAGCTCGGCGGCCGTGGGGATGTGGTGTGGAGGCGGCTCCGGGGCGTTTTCCGGCACCGATGTGCGGTCAAATGCGATCTGCGCCGCCGGGCCGCCCGCCTTGATGCGGAAGCGCATGGCTCAGCCCTCCTCGGTCACGGTGGAAACAGCCCCGGCGGTCAGCTTCTCCCACAGGGCGGCACCGCTCTCGGTCAGTTCGGCAGAGGTGGTGTTCCAGGCACCGCGCAGGCCAATGTAGTAATCCGCCAGCACATCCTGGCTGCTGCCGCTGGCGGTCTGGACGGCGTCCGGGGCGTAATCCCCCAGGTCCAGGCTGGTCAGCACAGGGCAGTCGGTCCAGCGGTAGACCATGTTCCACCAGTCGCTGTCGGCGTCCGACTGGGGCTGGCTGCCGTCCAGATAGCGCAGCGTCCCGGTCAGTTCCTGGAACCCGGCAGGGTCGTACAGGAGAAAGATGGAGCTGAGGGCACTCTGGATGTCGGTGGACAGCTTGGTGGTGCCGGCCATTTCCATGTAGGCGTCCGTGTCATCGCCCTGGAAGTTGATGGTGTACACATTCACCTTCACCACCACCTTGCCGTCTCCGTTGCAGTCCTCGCCGTAGGCGGCCAGGGCATCCTGCAGGGCGGTCTGGGTGGCTTCCGGGATATAATGGGGGCTGACTACGGCAATGTTGTAATCGGCGTGGGTGGTAAAGAAATACTGCCCGATGAAGGTGTAGGCCACAAAGGCCGTGACCGCACCGATGGCCAGGACCCATTTCAGGTTGTAGTCCCACCAGTTGGCCCAGCGCTCTTTGCGGGTGTACTGACGCTCTTTGCGGGGTGCGATGTCCTTGGGGTCGATGTCACGTTCGTAACGATAACTTGCCATAGAATGATGTTCCCCCGGTTTTATTTCAATTTGGCCAGAATGGTCTGGCGCACGGCATCCGGCAGCTGTTTCTGCTCGGCCTTGCTCATGCCGGCCGTCTGGATGGGCGGCAGAATGCGGATGCGCACCGTGCCGGGGCGGCACAGGTTGCCGTTGCTCTCAAACAGAGCGCGTGCCCCGGTAATGGCCACCGGCACCACCGGGGCACCGGTTTTGACCGCAATGCGGAACGCACCGTTCTTGAACTCACCGGCACCGCCTTCTTCGCCCTTATAGCGGGTGCCCTCCGGGAAAATGACAAAGCTTTTGCCGCCCTGTACAATGGCCGTGGCATCGTTGAGGGCGCGCACCGAAGCGCGCACATCGTCCCGCTGTACGAACACGCAGCCCAGCAGCTTCATCCAGCGGTTCAGCAGGGGGATCTTTTCCAGCTCCTCCTTGGCCAGGATGCCGTGGGGCTTGTCCAGCCCGGCCAGCAGCAGGGGAATGTCGTAGTAGCTGCGGTGGTTGCCCACGAACACGCAGGGGCCGCCCTGGGGAATGTTTTCCCGGCCCTCCACGGTCAAAGTCACGCCGGTCACCTTCAGGATGCCGCGGCTCCAGCAGGGGATGTGACGGTCGACCAGCTGCTCCACCGTCTCGGTGTCGCCGGCGGCCAGCGCCCGCTCGCCGCGGCGCAGGGTGCCGTAGTGAACGATCATGTATCCAAATAAATAAATAAACATCGCAATCGTGCGCAAAATGCTCATTGTGGTTTCCTCCCTCCGGCAGGTCATGCCTTGACCATTGTAACATACTTTTTGAAAAAAGGGGAGAAAAAATACTTTTTTTACAATTGAGCGGATCTGTACTCTTGCAAAATGGACAAAACACGGGTATATTTATAGTTGTAAAGTTGGCACAATGGCGCTTTCTGCGCGAAACCGCCGGTGTGCCGCGCAAGAACAAAAAAGAGAGGTACTGCACAAACATGGGTTTGTTTCCTTCTGCAGGTGATTTCAAAGACGGACGCGGCGTAGAAAAGGACGCGCCCCGCAAAACGGGCATCCGCCGCTTTTTCGAACTGGTGGGCCGCGATATGTCCAGCATGTTCCTGGCCAACTTGCTCACCTGTCTGGGCTTTCTGCCGGTGATCTGCCTGGTGTACATCGGGTTCCTGATGAACAACCTGCCGGTCATGCTGGTCAGCGCCGCTGTGGGCGGCATTCTGGCAGGCCCGGCTCTGGCCGGCATGTACGACACCGTGCTGCGCGCCCTGCGGGACGAAGCCGGATACTGGTGGGTGACCTACCGCCGCGCCTTCAAGCGCAACTTCAAGGCCAGCATTCTGCCGGGCATCCTGTACTGCGTGGTGGTTACGCTGCAGATCTTTTTGGTATATTTCTGCTTCAACATGCTGTACCACGGCACCAATGTAGGGGTGCCGCTGTGGGTGGCCACGGTGCTGAACCTGCTGCTGTTCCACATGCTGTTCTCCTACATGTGGCCGCAGGTGGTGCTGCTGGATCAGCCCCTGGGCCAGACGCTGAAAAACAGCATCAACTGCATGATCGCATTTCTGCCCCATGCCCTGGCAGCCGCCGTTGTGCAGGTGCTGTTCTGGGGCATCGTGATCCTGAGTATGCCCCTGGGCCTGCTGCTGATGTTGGTGTTCGGCTTCTGGTTTGCCGTGGAGGTGTCCTGCCAGATCGTGTACGGCGACATCGACAAGGTGTTCCACATTGAAGAGAACATCCACAAAATGAAGGACAAAGAGCTGGAGCAGGCACTGGAAGCGGACCGCATGGACACGGACGAGCCGCAGTAACGGCGGACACGCGCCAAAGGAGGAATGCCGGATGGAACAGCGCAACAACCTTGTTTTGCAGGGCACCGAGACCTTCTCCCGCGGGCAGCTGGACAACCTGGCACTGGAAAACGGTGCCCTGGTGCTGGACAGCGTGGCCGGGCGCAGCCTGCAGTACGGCAGCTACACCACCCCGGAGTTTGCCATGCCGGCATTCTGCAACCTGAATGTGAGCTGGAACGCCTATGCGCCCGCCAACACCCTGGTGGAGGTGCGGTGCCGGGTGTATGCCGGCACTGCCTGGACCGGCTGGATGAGCTTTGGCAAGTGGGCACCGGACTACCCCCGGTGCAGCGTGCACACCCAGAGCGAGGATGGCATGATCTTTCTGATGGGCGATACGGTCACGGTGGCCGCACCCGGCGGCGGCACCGGCGTGCAGCTGCAGGTCAACCTTTCCACCAACAACGACAAAGTCAGCCCGGCTGTGCGGCTGCTGACGGCGGCGGTGCGCCCCCTGGCCTGGGAAAAGCGCAGCGGCCACCCGCTGAACCGGCGGCTTTACCTGCCGGAATACTGCCTGAATGCCCACGACCCCAGCTTTGGCCGGGACATGGATCTGCCGCTGGTGCTGGCGGCCCTGATGAACCGCTGGGGCGAGGACATCCTGCCCGAAGAAGTGGCCTACGTCATGGAAGATATGGCCAACAGCAGCACCGCCAACGCGGCCTTTGCGGCGGCAGCGGCAGGCTGCTGCGGCTACCCCTGCTGGCAGGCCTGGATGGACCTGGCAGACCTGCGCGCCCAGATCCACGATGGCTGTTCGGTGGCGGTGCAGGTGGAGCGGCGCATCCGCGGCCAGCGGGACCCGGTGCGGGTCTGGATGGGTCTGCGGGGCTTTGGTCACGATGACGCCGTGATGGCAGACTATGTGCTGCTGAACGACCCCGCCGCCGACACGGACGGCTCTGTGAACTGCACCATGGCCCTGGTGGATTTTATGCGCTACTTCACGGGGCGGGCCATTGCCCTGCGGGCAAGGCCCCGGGACCTGGAAGCCAACCGCCCCCGCCGCATCCGGTGCGATCTGGAAGCCGGAAAAGAGCCGGGCGTGTACTATTTTGTGCAGCGCGGCCAGCGGGACACGCTGCCGGAGAATTTTTCCGGCTGGCTGGCCTATGCGGTGCACGATGGGGTGGCCCACGCCACCACGGCGCACCGGAACTTCAAGCGGCTGGAACGCACCAGCGATGGCGGGCTGCGCTTTCCGGCCGGGCAGCTGGCTGCCGGGGGCCGCTGCAGCGTGTATGCGGTGGATCAGACCGGCAGTATGCGGGTAGCGGAAGTGCGGCTGCCCACCCCCAAACCACAGATTCCCAAAGCACAGGACGCACCGCCCGCTGCGGCGGCTGCGCCGGAAGCTTTCAGGTAATATTTTAATTTACATGGGAGGAACACATTATGGCAAAGACGATTATCACGTTGGGACGCGAATACTGCACAGGCGGCCGCTACATTGCAGAGGATGTGGCCAATGCACTGGGCGTCAAGCTGTACGACAAAGAGCTGATCACTCTGGCCGCAAAGCACTCCGGCCTGTCGGAAGAAGCCGTTGCCGCCAGTGAAAAGCGGCACACCCACAGCCTGCTGTACAGCCTGTACACCATGGGCAACGAGCTGCCGCTGGGTGACCAGGTGTTCATTCTCCAGAGCCGCATCATCAAGCAGCTGGCCGAGGAAGGCCCCTGTGTGATCCTGGGCCGCTGCGGCGACTACGTGCTGCGGGAGCGCAAGGACGTGCTGCGCGTGTTTGTATACGCCCCCAAGGAGTGGCGGCTGGAATACGCCAAGATCAACCCCCTGGTGAAGGCCAAGGACGAAAAGGGCATCAAGGACGAAGTGGAAAAGACCGACCGCAACCGTGCGGCTTACTACAACTACTACACCCAGAACCGCTGGGGCGATGCCCACAACTATGATCTGGCCATCAATGCCGCTCTGGGCCGCGAGACCTGCGTCAAGATGATCCTGGATGCAGCCGCCGCCAAGGAAAAGACCCTGTAAAACCCGGCTGGGCCCAAGAAACAACGATAGAACGTGGGCAGGGCGCTTCTGCGCCCTGCCCATGTTTCCGGCAAAGGAAGTTCTAAAAGAGCTGATACCTTCTGAAGGCTTCCCCCTTGGGGGGAAAGCTTTAGTGGATGCGGCGTTGACTGAGAGTGGTATCCCTGCCGCAACATACCCAACCCCAAGTGTTCAAAAGGAGAAATCGTGGAAAAGTATCAATCGCAGACCGCACCCGCCGAAGCGCGGGAAAACATCATGGGCACCATGGACATCAACCCGCTGCTGGTGCGGCTGAGCGTGCCCATGATGATCTCCATGCTGGTGCAGGCACTTTACAACGTGGTGGACTCGGTGTTCGTGTCCCATGTGAGCGAAAGCGCCCTCACCGCCGTGTCGCTGGCGTTCTCGCTGCAGAACGTGATGATCGCCGTGGGCGTGGGCACCGGCGTGGGCGTGAATGCCCTGCTGAGCAAAAGCCTGGGCGAAAAGAACCAGCGCCGGGCCAATGCCACCGCAGAAAACGGCATTTTTCTCTCGCTGTGCAGCTTTGCCGTGTTCCTGGTCATTGGCCTGACCTGCATGAAACCCTATTTCTATGCACAGACCAGTGATGCAGCCATTGCCCAGCAGGGCATCCAGTATCTTTCGGTGTGCTGCATCTTCAGCCTGGGTCTTTTCACCCAGACCATGGGCGAAAAGCTGCTGGCCGCCACCGGCCGCACCCAGCTGAGCATGATCAGCCAGCTGGTGGGCGCAGTGGTGAACATCATTCTGGACCCCATCTTCATCTTCGGTTATTGCGGCGAAGCCCTCAGCGGCACCACCGGCGCAGCTGTGGCAACGGTCATCGGCCAGTTCTGCGGTGCGGGCATGACCCTGTTCTTCAATCTGAAGAAAAACCCGGACATCCAGATCGGCTTCAAAGGCTTCCGGCCCAGTGCAAAGACCATTGGCCGCATCTACACCGTGGGCCTGCCCAGCATTGCCATGCAGTGCGTGGGCAGCGTGATGACCTTTGGCATGAATCGCATCCTCATGGCCTTCTCGGCCACGGCGGTGGCGGTGTTCGGCGTGTACTTCAAGCTGCAGAGCTTTGTGTTCATGCCCATCTTTGGCCTGAACAACGGCATGGTGCCCATCATCAGCTACAACTACGGTGCCCGCAGACCGGACCGCGTAAAAAAGACCATCAAGCTGGCGGTGTGCTACGCCGAGTGCATCATGCTCATCGGCTTCTGCATCTTCCAGTTCTTCCCGGACAAGGTGCTGAGCATTTTTGCTGCCAGTGACGCCATGCTGGCCATCGGCATTCCGGCGCTGCGCATCATCTGCCTGCACTTCCTGCTGGCGGGCGTCAGCATCGTGCTCAGCTCGGTCTTTCAGGCGCTGGGCAACGGTGTATTCAGCCTCATCGTTTCGGTCTGCCGTCAGCTGTTCGTGCTGCTGCCGGCTGCGTGGCTGCTGGCACAGACCGGCAGCGTCAACAATGTCTGGTGGGCCTTCCTCATTGCGGAGATCGTCAGCATCCTGATGAGTCTGGCCTTCTATGCCCGTATCAACAAAACCACCATCGCACCCCTGTACCACTGACCCGGGTGCGGGCAATGGCTCTGCAAACGAAAGGAACGTGATCTCTATGGTAAAAAAGCTGAAGTGGAACCTGGTCCTCATGAGCCTGCTGTACCTTGGCCTGGGCATCTTCCTGGTCATGAAGCCCAGCACCGCCCTCAACATCGTGTGCTATGCGCTGGGAGCCGTGGTGCTGGCCTGTGCGGCGGTGCAGCTCATCCGCTACTTTGTGGTGGAGCGCGGGGTGTTCCAGAGCCAGCTCACCCTGATCTCGGGCATGGTGTGCCTGGCGCTGGGGGCCTTCCTGATCATTCGCAGTGACATTGTGGTGAGCATTTTGCCCATCGTGTTCGGCCTGTTCGTTATTTTTGACGCCCTGGGCCGGGTGCAGAACGCATTGGACCTGCGCCGCTGCGGCTATGACAGCTGGAAGGGCTTTCTGCTGCTGCCGGTGCTCAGCGTGGTGCTGGGCGTGGTGCTCATTGCCAACCCCTTCGGTGCCATGGAAACGCTGGTGATGGCCGTTGGCATCATCCTGATCCTGGAAGGTGCCATCAATCTGCTCAGCGCCCTGTACACGGTGCTGGCGGTGCGCCGCTTTGCCAAGCTTCACCCGGAGACCCAGTCCATGCTGGAGTCCCTCACCGGCGAGGACCTGAACGGCGATGGCGTGGTGGCCCCGGATGTGACCCATGCGGACGCGGAAGCTACGGTGGTGGAGCTGGATGAAGTGGATGAAAGCGCTGCTGTGGAGCAGGAGAACGAGGAAGATTAACGGGCTTGCCCTCTCAGTCTCGCTCTGCTCGCCAGCTCCCCCAAAGTGGGAGCCCTTGGCAGTCCACGCAAGGTTCATCTCTTTGCCAAGGCCTCTCCCTTTGGGAGAGGTGGAACGGCGTAAGCCGTGACGGAGAGGGCGAGGCCGTCAGCCTTATCATGCAAACTTGAGCCAAGCTTGAGCAAATAAAAATCATATAAAGGAAAAAGAGAAAATGGAAAAGTACGATCTGATCATTGTCGGCGCCGGCCCCGCCGGTATCTTTACCGCTGTGGAGCTGCTGCGCCACGGCAGCAAAAAGAAGATGCTGCTGGTGGAAAAAGGCAAGCCCGTGGAAAAGCGCCACTGCCCCAAGGCAGAGGTGGGCCACTGCGTCAACTGCCGCCCCACCTGCGCCATCACCACCGGCTTTTCCGGTGCGGGCGCGTTCTCGGACGGCAAGCTGAGCCTTTCTTATGAGGTGGGCGGCGACCTGCCCACCCTCATCGGGGAGGAGTTTGCCCAGGAGCTCATCGACTACACCGATAAAATTTATCTGGAGTTCGGTGCCGACCCCCATGTGGAGGGCATCTACACCGGCGAGGACATCAAGGAGATCCGCAAAAACGCCATCCACGCCGGCCTGAAGCTGGTGGACTGCCCCATCCGCCATCTGGGCACCGAGAAGGCGCAGGAGCTGTATCTGGCCATCCAGAACTATCTGGCAGACAACGGCGTGGAAATGCGCTTCAATACCGAGTGCGAGAACATCATTCTGGAGGAGGAAGGCTGCAAGGGCGTTCTGCTGAAGGACGGCGACAGCCTGCTGCCCGTGTACGCGGACGAGGTGATCATCGGCACCGGACGGCGCGGTGCAGACTGGCTGGAAAAGCTCTGCGCCGAGCACCACATTGCCCACAAGCCTGGCACCGTGGACATCGGCGTGCGCGTGGAGTGCCGCAACGAGGTCATGGAAAAGGTGAACAAGGTGCTGTATGAGTCCAAGCTCATCGGCTACCCCAAGCCCTGGAAGAACAAGGTGCGCACCTTCTGCCAGAACCCCGGCGGCTTTGTGGCGCAGGAGAACTACGACAACGACCTTGCCGTGGTCAACGGCCACAGCTTCAAGGAGAAGAAGAGCGCCAACACCAACCTTGCCATTCTGGTGTCCCACAACTTTACCGAGCCCTTCAACCAGCCCATCGCCTACGCCCAGAAGGTGGGCGAGCTGACCAATATGCTGGGCGCAGGCCACATCATGGTGCAGCGCTACGGCGACATTCTGGACGGCAAGCGCACCTGGCAGAAGGAACTGGCCCAGTCCAACGTCAAGCCCACCCTGAAGGACGCCGTGGCCGGTGACATCACCGCCGCCATGCCTTACCGTGCCATGACCAACATCATTGAGTTCATCAAGATGCTGGACATGGTGGTGCCCGGCTTTGCCGCCAATGAGACCCTGCTGTACAGCCCGGAGCTGAAGTTCTACTCCAACAAGGTCAAGATGGACGAGAACCTGGACACCAACATCAAGGGCCTGCACTGCCTGGGCGACTCCTCCGGCTGGACCCGCGGCCTGATGATGGCCTCCGTCATGGGCGTGCTCATGGGCCGCAAGCTGGCCGAAAAGGAAGGCTGCTGAAAACGATTTGAAATGGCCGCCGCGTGCGCTTTGGCCATGATGCAAGGAATTTGATTTTTTATTTCGGTACCCCGGAGCGTCTGCGGACGCTCCGGGGTGCCCTTTTCACAGAGAAAAATTTTTGCAAAAAAATAGCGGAACACCCACAGGGTGTTCCGCTATTTTGAATTTAAAAGCTTATTTTAGCCCTCGATGAGTTCCACGGTAGCCATCTTGACCGGGGTGGTGGGCTTGTCGTTCCAGTCGGTGCGCACAGCGGCGATCTTGTCCACAACATCCATGCCGGAAACTACCTTGCCAAAGGCGGCATACTGGCCGTCCAGATGGGGGGCATCCTGGTGCATGATGAAGAACTGGCTGCCGGCGCTGTTGGGGTTCATGCTGCGGGCCATGCTGATCACGCCGCGGGTGTGCTTGAGCGGGTTGTTCACGCCGTTAGCGGCAAACTCACCCTTGATGTTCCAGCCCGGGCCGCCGGTGCCGTTGCCCAGCGGGCAGCCGCCCTGGATCATAAAGCCGGGGATCACGCGGTGGAAGGTCAGGCCGTTGTAAAAGCCCTCGCTGACCAGCTTTTTGAAATTCTCACAGGTGATGGGGGCGACTTCCTCGTTCAGCTCAATGTCGATGACGCCGCCGTCTTCCATAGTAATGCGAACCATAACGCTACAATACTCCTTTTGTGTTGACCCCGCAGCGGGGGTGTGTGCGGCAGAAATGCCTGCCCGGATATCCCTTATAGTATACCATAGCTTTTGCAGGTTGCAACGATGCAAAAGCAACGTTTTTGTTAAGAAATGATAAATCTTGGCTAGGAAACCTTTGCTTTGGGGCAAAAACAGCCCCCGCAACCAAAGTTTACAGGTGCGTTGGTGGACGCAACCGGCATTTTTTGCTACAATCAGGCCACAGCCCCCAGCAACAACACTTCAAAGGAGGAACTATTATGATGAACTTGCTGAACCAAACCGCATTTGCGCTGCTCAAGGTCGTGGAGGTAGAGGCGCAGAGCGCCACCCCGGAAATGGTGGAAGCCTATGTGCGCAGAGCTATTCTGCTGGAAAAGTTCTACCGCTATACCAACATCCTGCTCCGGGTGCTGATCCCGATTGCCATTGTGGCGGCGATCTGTCTGCTTTTCCGCATTGCCCGCAATCTGGAAAAGCCGCCCAAGATGACCGAAGAAACCAAGATCGTGCGCAAGTCGCTTTCCGAGATGCTCAAGGAAAACCGCACCCGCTGCAAGATGACCCAGGAGTTCGTGGCCGAGAGCATCGGCGTAAGCCGGCAGGCGGTGTCCAAGTGGGAGAACGGCACCTCGGAGCCGAACACCTCCAACCTGATGGCGCTGGCAAGGCTGTACGGCATCCCGGCGGAGGACCTGCTCAAGGGCGTGGAGAGCGCACTGGAAGCGGAAAAGAAAGAATAATAAGCACGCATCCCCTGCGGCAGCACAAAAGCCTTCCCCCGTCCGGGGGAAGCCTTTGGCAGTGCGGCAAGGTTTCCGGTTTTGCCAAAGGCCCCATCCTAGAGGGGGCTGTCATTGAGCGCAAGCGAAATGACTGGGGGAGTTCACATCGCGTGAGCAGACGGAAGGAGTGCTTACAACTCCCCCCGCAGCTCCACCATATCCGCCCAGAAGCGCTTGGGGCAATGGGTCATGCGGCCTTTTTCGTTGTGGCGTGCCTGGATCTCCAGCGTCTTGTAGAACTGCGTCCACAGGGCCTGAAACTGCTGCTCCCGCTCATCCGGCGGGGGCAGTTCCAGCGGAGCGGCCAATTCCAGCAGCTGGGTCTTGTGGTTTTCATGCAGCAGCACGGCCTGGTGCACGGCATCGTAGATGAGAAAATTCTCTTCCGGGAACCGCCCGCAGAAGTGGGGCCGCAGCAGGGGGAGGATATAATTTTTAGGATGGATGACCGCGCCCAGCATCCCATCGTGTTCTTCAAACCGCACAAAGCCCTGAAACTTGTCCACTTCCCAGTCCAGACTTTTTTTCATGGCGTAGAGGGGCGCAACCACCGGGTGCCCCTCCCGTTTGACCGTGCCCGGGCCCAGCGCAAAGGCCAAATGCAGAAAGCGGAGCAGCAAAAGCTCTTTGTCCTCCTGCCCGGAGAGAAAATCCCGGCTGACAAGGTATTCGGTCTCGGCCCCCAGCTTTTGGCCAAAGCTGGCGAACACCCGCCGGGCAAGAGCAGGGCTGGTGGTGATCTCCTTGACGGGGTAGAGGGTGGCGGTTTCCCGCTGGGGCGTCCACACTGCAAAGGGAATCTCGTGCTGGGCAAAGCTTTCGTATACGCAGCACAAAAAGCCCTCAAAGCTGCCATCGTACAGGTAGACCACAGCGGCATCGTGGAGCATGCGTGCCCCCTTGGGGGTTACAGGGCCTTGGCCAGACATTGCACTGCCTCCTCCCGCACCATGCGCATGGCGGCGCGCGGCGGCACGCCCTGCCCCACAAGGTGGTCTACGGCGGGCGGGCTGAACAGGCTGAGCTGCTCACAATTGCCGCCGAATACAGTGGGGTCGATGAGCGCCCGGGTAATGCGTTCCCGCCCGGCGGTGCCGCGTCCGGGCTGCGCCCCCGCAAAGCCCCGGCAGGTGATGAAATACTGCGCCCGCTTGAGCACCACGCCCATGCGCTTCAGCTCGTCCAGCCCCAGCGCGGCCTGCCTGCGGGCGTGCCAGATGCGCCGGGCGCTTTTGGGGCCGATGCCCGGTACCCGCAGCAGCATCTCGAAGGGGGCGCGGTTCACGTCCACGGGGAACAGCCCGTAGTGCTGCACAGCCCAGTTGCACTTGGGGTCCAGATAGGGGTTGAAGTTGGGGTTGTCCTTGTCCAGAATCTCATCCGCCTGGAACTGGTAGAACCGCAGCAGCCAGTCGGCCTGGTACAGCCGGTGCTCCCGCAGCAGCGGGGGCTTGGTGTCCAGGGCCGGCAGGCGGGTGTCCTCGGTTACCGGAATGTAGGCGGAGTAGAACACCCGCTTCAGGCCGTATTTGTGGTACATGCCCTCGGTGAGCTTTAAAATGTGGTAGTCCGTCTCCGGCGAAGCCCCCACGATCATCTGAGTGCTCTGCCCGGCGGGGGCAAATCTGGGAGCATGGCGGTAGAGGGTAAGCTCCTCCCGGCTGGCAGCGCCGGACACCGCGATCTGCTTCATGGGCCGGAAGATGGAGTGACGGCCCTTGTCCGGGGCCAGCAGGTTCAGGCTGCGCTCACTGGGCAGCTCCACGTTCACGCTCAGGCGGTCGGCCAGGTAGCCCAGCTGCTGCAAAAGCTCGGGGCTGGTGCCCGGAATGGCCTTGGCGTGGATGTAGCCCCCAAAGCGGTATTCGCCCCGCAGCAGCCGCAGCACCGCCAGCATCCGCTCGGTGGTGTAGTCCGGGGTGCCCAGCACCGCGCTGGACAAAAACAGGCCCTCGATGTAGTTGCGGCGGTAGAACTCCATGGTCAGCTCGGCCAGCTCCCGGGGCGCAAAGGTGGCCCGGGGGATGTCGTTGGACCTGCGGTTGACGCAGTAGCTGCAGTCGAAGGAGCAGCAGTTGGTCATGAGCACCTTGAGCAGGCTGACGCAGCGGCCATCGGCGGTAAAGGCGTGGCAGCAGCCCGGGGCATAGCAGCTGCCCACCGTGCCCGCCCGTGCTGTGCGGGATGCCCCGCTGGAAGTGCAGGCAACATCATACTTGGCACTGTCCGCCAGAATGGTCAGCTTGTCCATTAAAGTCTGCTCCATGCGATACCTCCCAAAGCAAAGGGGGCTGCTGCGGTTCGCAGCAGCCCCTTTTGCTTTTACCACTTTGCTTTGGTTTCCACCACGCGGCCGGCAATGTGCAGGCGGTTCAGGTCCTCACCCTTGATCACCAGCTCGTTGTAGGCGGGGTTGAAGGGCTGCAGCACCACGCAGTTGCCGCGCTGAATGTAGCGCTTCAGGGTGCCTTCGCCCTCGTCCCCGTAGATCAGCACGCCCAAGTCGCCGTTTTCCAGCGTGTCCTGCTTGTGCACCAGTGCCAGGTCGCCATCCTGGATACGGGGCTCCATGCTGTCGCCGCGCACCACCAGGTAAAAGTAATTGGAGGGGTCCTTTACGCGGGCATATTCCTGGCCGTAGTCCTCCTCAAAGGCCAGGGCACCGTACCCGGCCTTGACCGTGCCGATCACCGGGATCAGGCTCTCGGAGTAGCTGCCAAAAAAGCGCTCTTCCGGGGCGGAAACGTTGCTCACCGGGCGGTACAGCCCCAGCAGGTAATCTGCAGTGGTGTTCAGCAGCTCCGCAATGCGGGCCACTGTGGACGGGTCTGGGGAGGATTTGCCGCTTTCCCACTTGCCAACGGCCTGCTGGGTGACACCGAGCTTTGCGGCAAGCTCTGCCTGGCTGACGCCCTGTTTTTTGCGGCACTGCTTCAATAGCTCTGAAAACGACATGGTAATTCTCCTTTGCACCACGGGATGTTTTTGTACGTTTATTATACAACAAAAAGATGTTTCTGTAAAGAGCTTTTTCATAGGCTGACCCAAAAAGGTTGTGAAAAACCGAGGGATTTTTGGAACGGCAGAAAAAATTTGCAAGAGGGCTTGACAGCGCGCGGAAAATCTGTTAAAGTAAATAGGCATTCGACACGGCGTAAGACGAATGTCCACAAGGAGAGATGTCCGAGTGGTTTAAGGAAGCAGTCTTGAAAACTGCCGTACGGCAACGTACCGTGGGTTCGAATCCCACTCTCTCCGCCATTTTTTATTGAATAAGTGTAACACACTTTGCTCTGGAGTAGTACTCAAGAGGCCGAAGAGGCGCCCCTGCTAAGGGCGTAGGTCGTCTAAACAACGGCGCGAGGGTTCAAATCCCTCCTACTCCGCCAAGAAAATCCCTCGTAGTTTCGTGAAAACTGCGGGGGATTTTCCATTTGTACAGAATGACCCCGTGCGAAAGAAAACGGATAAAATAGAAGAACTTCCAAACTACTACCATATTTTACTACCAAACCATTATAACTACCAATGCGGAAAAATGGAACACTTTCCGACACATAGCAGCGCAGACAACAACCGCTCTGGGCGTCATCTGATTTTTGTGGCTGTTGCTACATTATTTTGCAATACGTATTGACTTGATACGTATTCTCTGTTATAATATCCTTGTAAGGAGGTTGAGTGCGATGCCGTTAAAACCAAGGGAAATGGAAAAGATCATCCTTGCGGATGGCTGGGTGTTCAAAGAGCAGAATGGCTCACATCGGCAGTATGTACATCCAACGAAGCAAGGCAAGGTCACGATTCCATTCCACAAAGGCAAAGAACTTGACAGACGAACGGAGTTATCCATTCGGAGACAGGCAGGGCTGAAATAAGGCCCTTGCCTTTTCTCCGTACAAATAGGAGGGCTGAACTATGTTATCAATGTATCCGGCTTGCTTTTATAAAGAGGACGATGGCTATTCGGTCATCTTCCCGGATCTGAACTATCTGGCAACGCAGGGTGACAGCTTCGAGGATGCCATGGAGATGGCTGTGGAGTGCCTTGCGGGTTATCTGTATACCGCCCAGCGTGATGGCGAGAAGGTTCCTGCGCCGTCCAAGCTGGGGACCATTGACCCTGTGGCAGTGTCGAAAGAACTTGACCCGGATATGCCGGTAGGCGAATGCATCGTCAATCTGGTGTCGGTGGATGTAGCCGAATATGCAAAAAAGCATTTTGAAAAGTCCGTAAAAAAGACTTTGTCCATTCCGGCGTGGCTGAATGATGCTGCGGTGGCGCAGGGGGTCAACTTCTCCCGTGTGCTTCAAAAGGCATTGAAAGACGAACTGCACCTGGCATAACAAAAAATGAGCCGCAGCCCTTATCACGGGGCTGCGGCTCTTGTCATGTATGGGGATTAGTGCACGCTCTTCTTCTGGCGCTCATACTCGGCGTCAGCGGCCAGGGCGGCCTGGGTGAAGCTGTTATTCTTCCACCACGCCCAGATAGCTGCCGCAGTGGTGCAGCCTGCGGTGACCAGCTGTTCCAGCTGCTCGCTGTCGATGGGCAGCAACGGCTTGCCGCAGGCGCTGAGGATCTGATTTGCCAGGGCAAGGCCCAGCACGGCGGTGCGGGCCACGGTACCAGCGGAAACGGTGCGGGTGGTGTTAGTCATGATGTGTGCCTTCATATCAGTTTCCTTTCTGCTCTTCCGAGCGCTGCTTCAGAACGTCCACGGCCTTGGTGAGCGCCGCCGGGATCGGCAGGCCCATCAGGCCAGCGTTTTCGATGATGCTCAGGGTCTCGTTGCAGACGAAGCCGATCACCACAGCGTCCCGCACAAAGCTGGTTGCCATCACGGCATCCAGCCGGCAGGCTACCAGCACGATCAGCAGGGTCTCGCCCTTGCGGATCAGGCCCTTCCAGCCTGCGCGGCTTTCCAGGGCACCGGTCCGGCTCTTGGGGCTGGTGTGGAACACGCCTGCCACGATCAGGCCGGTAATGTAGTCGATGGCCATAAAGATGATCAGCGTCTGCAGTGCGGCATCCCAGCCGCCATACAGGCTGGCAATGGCCGCGCCGATGGCTCCCACGGCTGCACAAAAGGTGTCTTTCATGTTTACACCTCCATCACGGGGATGCCGTACTCCAGAGCGCACAGGTGCTCGATTCGACAGCCACGGGCGTTCCGCCAGCCTGGGGCAAAGACTGCCACATCTGCCCTAGCCAAAAATTCAAGGCTGCGGGCCAGATAGTCCAGCGGCTTTGCTGCCGGACCGAAATCATCAAAAAAGGTTTCCAGCGGATCTACGTCTTTGCCCAGCAGGGCCTTTGCCTTGCTGATCGCGGCAGCTCGTTCCTGGAGCACCTGCTCATCGGGCAGACCGCCCATAGGCTGGCTGATAAAGATTTTCTTGCTCATATCATCACCCCCTCACAGCGTCCACCGGCTCTTGTTGGCGCGGGTGTCCACGTGCACCCAGCCCTTGGTGCGGCCTGCCTTGACCGGGTAGCGGCCCACGCCGCCCCAGGTGGGCATCAGGCGCTCGGCGTAGGCGGCCACGTCCTCCACAGGGACGCCCTGCACCTGGATGTCTGCTGCCCGGCCCAGCAGGTGCTGGCTGCTCTTGGCGCCGCCCACGGCGGCGTTGTGGGCGGCTGTGCGGTAGCCGCTGGTGATCACCACCGCCTTGCCAAAGTGCTCCCGGATGGCCTGCAGCAGCACCGTCAGGGCCTCGTCCACCATAATGGTGTCAGAGCCGTCCTTGCAGCGGAACTCCCGCACAGAAAAGCTGGGGGCCAGGCGGCGGGTGCCATCCTTGGCAAGGCTGTACTGCTTAATCGCCATCCTTTGCCGCCCCCTTCTCCGTCTCCGCCAGCAGCTCGGTCAGCTCTTTGTATTCCTCTTCGGTCAGCCGTCCGGCGGCGAAGAGCACGTCCAGCTTGTCGGCCAGACCATTGGTCAGGCCGCGCTCGATCAGGCGTTTGCAGGTGCGATACAACATAGTTTTGTCCTCCTATCAGTTATCGGTGTCGGTAACCCCCAGCTCCAGCAGGGTGATGCGGTATTCATGGTCCACCATCAAAGCGGCCAGGTCATCTTCGGCAGCAGGGGCCGGGGTTTCCGGCTCCGGCACGGTGCCGTCCTCGGTTACGGTGTAGCAGTCCTCTTTGTCCTCAATGGTCCACAGCGTGTCACCCACGGCGCAGGCGGCGTTGTGGGCATTGACCGCTTCGGCCATGGCGGCGTAGGCATTGCACTGGGCCTGGGTCTGCACGGGTTTTGAGATTGCAGTTCCGATTGTAATTTCCATAAGCGATTCCTTTCTTTAGTACCAGCGCCCGATGGCAATGGCCATGATCAGATTGCCGTTGTTCATGTATCTGCCTTCCACTTTGCACTTGGTCGTGCTGCAGCGGGTATTGGTGGCGATTTTGCCGCCGTAGCAGTAGGCATCATCGGTCTGCGGAATCGCCGTTACCGCATAGTTGGTGTTGGAAAAAGCGGCCGGAAATGGAGAAAGAAATCTATTCGCAGAGTGCACAAAATGTGCACAAAATGATAGCGCACTTTTTGTGCTTGAATTTGTGCACGATATGTGCTATTATTTGATTGTAATAATATAGGGAGGTGGCCAAATGGCAACTTTTGCAGAGCGGCTGAAATCGCTGCGCCGTGAAAAAGGCTGGTCACAGCAGCGGCTTGCGGACGAGTTAGAGCTATCCAAGAGCAGTGTAAACATGTATGAGCGTGGGGAGCGAGAGCCGGGGTTTGAGACCATGGAGGCAATCGCTGACCTGTTTAATGTGGATATGAACTATCTGTATGGTCGCACGGATATTAAGATAGCTGACCCGATTGTGATTGACCAGCCTGCCCCTCGTCCCATCCCGCCGGGGTTTGTGGAGATGCCGGAGATGGTGCAGGTGCCCCTGATCGGAAGCATTGCGTGCGGTACGCCGATTACGGCAGAGCAGAACGTCAAGAGCTACATTGGCGTCCCGGCGGCGTGGCACGCAGACTTTGCGCTGGAATGCCACGGAGACAGCATGGCACCCACCATCTGCGATGGTGACGTGGTGTGTATCCGCAGCCAGCCGGAGGTGGAACAGGGCCAGATCGCGGCGGTGCGCATCGGCGAGGAAGCTACCCTCAAGCACTGCTACTACCAGAACGGCGTGGTGCAGCTGATCGCGGACAATCCGTCCGTCTGCCCGCCCATGGTCTACACCGGCCCGGATCTGGAAGATATTGCAATCGAGGGACTGGCCGTGGGCTTTTGCCGTGGGCTGGTATAAAAGCAAATGCTGGAGGAATTGGTGTGTCAAGAAGAAACAAAACGGTTGGATATTCAAGGAAGTATGCGAGTGCGATGAAATCGTTTGACCGAAGTGCAAGCCGGGTGACACGTTCACTTTCTCGTGCAGCATTCAGCTCAAAGAAAAGGAATCGGTCTAAAAAACCATCGCCTATTGGTGATGATTCATCGAACTGGGAAAATGTCGGTCTTACAACAAAACAGTTGATAGTGTCCTGTATAGTTGGTATGCTTTTTCCGGTAATGTCGCTTGCCGGAATGGATAAGGCTGAAGGAATAACAGGTACACTGTTGTTGGTTTTATTTTTCTTCTTCGCGATTCCGTTTTTTGCAATGGCCTTGATTTTTACGGTGTTTAATACCATTACGCGTCCGAAAGCAAAGTGCAATACAGAACAGAACTGTGTAACAGAAGAAGCATCCGAAGCGAATGAACCGGTACAACTTTACGCTCCAAACCCTGAGTGGATGGGCGATATGAGCTTTATAAATAGTCGACAGAATGCCCAGCTCATTGCCCCGCAGCTCGTGAAGCAAATTCGGGACAGCGGCAAAATTTTGGAATCAACCACAGAGCCGGAGACGTTTTTCACCCGGTATGATTTCTGTATTGGCAGACTGAAACTGCTGAAAGAGTGCCAGAAATATGGAGTGCCCTCTGAGAATACCAATGAGGCGATGCGCCAGATGCTCACTCTCACCTATAGAGATGATGTTGTGTGCCAGATGATTCGGCGTACACAGGAAAAATACCGCGCTAAAATAGAAAGTCTCAAAACCATCAAGGCTAAGAAAAATTGGGCGGACAAATTCCACTTGGCGTTTGAGCCATACTTATTTTGCATGAGTGATGCCCAGAAAAGTGCATTGGGGGAGGCAAGTGCGGAACTGTACTCGCTGACAGAAGTTCCTGGTGATCTTGAGAAAGAAACAACATAAATAAAAACGCCCCCGGTGCTACCAACACCGAGAGCGTTTGCAGAATGGCTTGCCCACAAGGGTACAAGACAACCTAACCAACTGTTATTGTACTCCAAAAGGGCAGGCTTGTCAAAGTGTACCCTTCTGGAGGTGAAAAGAATGTTTGAATGCCCGAAATGCCACAAGGAACTGCCAGACGGTGCAGCATGGTGCTGCTGGTGCGGCGCAAAGCTGGTGACCACACGGAAGCCCCGCGCCCGGTCGAACGGGGAGGGGAGCGTCTACCAGTACGGCAATGCCGGCAAGTGGCGTGCCGAGATCAACATCTATAAGGATGGTGTGCGTTACCACAAGATCCGCAGCGGCTTCAAGACCAAGCGGGATGCCGTGCAGGCTCTGCCGGAGATGCGGGAGCTGGTGCTGAACGGGCAGGAGTTTGCCCAGGACGCCACCCTGCAGGAGCTGTGGGAGATGATCTGTGCGCAGACCCTGCCCAAGCTGAGCAAGGACAAGGCCAGCCATTACCGCACAGCCTGGACGGCCCTGGAACCGCTGAAGAATGCCAAGATCCGGAACCTGCGCTATGCGCATCTGCAGCCGATCGTGGATGCCCGCGAGGGTGGGTACTACCCCAAGCGGGATATCAAGGCCCTGCTGGGCAAGATGTACACGCTGGCCCTCAAGTACGAGTATGCCGATAAAGATTACTCCAAACTGCTGGATCTTCCGCCGATCAGCGCCAGCACACGCACTGCCCTGACCGAGGACGAGGTGCAGCGGATCTGGCAGGACTACGATGCCGGCCACGAGTTCAGCCGGTACTGGCTCATCATGGCCTACACCGGAATGCGCACCGGTGAGATGCTGACCATCCTGAAGGCAAACACCCATCTGGCCGAGCAGTACTGCACCGGCGGCATCAAAACGGACGCCGGCAAGGCCCGGCAGATCATTTTCCCGGACAAGATCATGCCGCTTGTGCGGGAAGCCTACCGCAGCGGCACCAAGCGCCTGTGTGAGGTGGACGAGAAAACCTTCTATGCCGAGTGGCACGACATGGCCCAGCGTGTAGGCCTGCAGCCGGATATGACGCCGTACTGCCTGCGCCACACCACGGCTACGCTGCTGGCTGTGGAGAAGGTCGCCCCGGCCATTATAAAGGAAGTGCTTGGCCACACGGACTATGCGGTCACGCTGGGCTACACCCACATCCCCCTGGAAGAAAAACTGGACGCGATGAACAAGCTGAAGTGAAACATTCATAAAAAGTTTACAAATTTGCAATAAAAAGGCGTGGAACGATTGCAAATTTAACACATGTATTATATACTATAAGTAGGAAGGGGGTTGAAAGTATGATGATTACTGTACCGGTTCAAGCTGCGTGCAATACGATTTTGTACAAGGCGTTTAAAGAAAAAATCCCCGTTACTCCGATGAAATTACAAAAACTTCTTTATTTCTCGCACAGAGAGTATTTGAAGAAAACGGGGCAACCGCTGTTCAACGAACGCTTTGAACCGTGGCCGTATGGTCCGGTGCTCCCGAGTGTGTATGAAGAATTCAGGTCGTTCCATTCCGGCCCGATCACAATGTTTGCGAAAAATGCAAATGGCAGCGCAAGTGTCCTTTCGGAGCAAGGTGCGCCGGAAGCATATCAGGCTATTAGTGCCGTGTGGGAGCGGTACAAATTATGGTCGGGCATTGCCTTGTCCAATTTGACACATATGGAAGGTTCTGCGTGGCGTAAGGCAAAGGAAGAACGGTTGCCGTTCCTCAAAGAGGATGATATTAAGGCGGAGGAAATTGGTTGATGGCTTCGGATGATTATGAAGTGAACTCTCCGGAGTCGGAGCAGGAACTTCCGGCGTCTGCCGCAAGCGCGGGAGCTGCAATCTATGATATCCCATCCGAGGATGCGGAAAAGATAGAGCGCCGAGCGCAGGCAAAAAAGGCCGAGCAAGAGATCCATTTAAAAGACAATGCGTTCAGTTTACTATGCGCCTGCTTAGTGGGTGGTGCAGTTTTGTACATTATCGATACCATAGTTTTGTGGAATGATAAAGCATCTAGCTCTATACTAACAACAATACTGGATCTGGATAAAACGGTTATTACATTTTTGCTAGGCTATCTGTTTGCCTACGAAAAGCCTAAAAAATAAGCTGCTGCATAGGAAGGTCTACGCAGCAGCTTTTCAGTTAGACTGAATTACGAGCAAGATCGTTGTACAGCATCTCAAGGAACTGCACAGCGCTGGGGCAGCCATCCAACGGGTAGCCCGCCAGTTCCTGCACACGGGAAGGATTGGTATACCATGCGGTCTGCGCGGCACGCCGGATGGTGCTTTGAATGGCCGTCCAGTCACTGCATTGCTTGTCAGCAATCGGCTCATAGACCTCTTTCTGGACAGCTTCCAGCCGGTCCTCCTGTTCCCAGATGAGCTGAAGGCAGTCGGCAAGGATGGAGTAAGAGCGCATACTGCGAATAATGCCCAGAGGCCGGAGCGTTTGAGCAACACGCAGCGAGAGCGTGGACGAATCAGTGATGGGCACTTTTAAACACATCCTTTCCGGTTTGTGGAATATCCAAGAAAGAGTGTAAACGAAAAGCGTCGAATTGTGCCAAAAACGCTGAAAAGCGTTGCAAAAGGTCGAGATTTGCCAAAATGTGACGGGGCATAAAATGAGGGATTTGCAACGGATGGTGAGAAAATGCACTTCCAAAACATTACATGAGCACTCCTTTTTTGTTCGGCAGTTCGTTTGAAAGTGCTTGATTTTTCTCCCCTGCTAAGGGCGTAGGTCGTCTAAACAACGGCGCGAGGGTTCAAATCCCTCCTACTCCGCCAAGAAAAAGCTCGATGATTCATTGAAATCACCGGGCTTTTTCCATTTTTGCGCACAAAAAGGCGCCTGCCGTATCCATTGCGGCAGACGCCTTTTTCCCGGGTCACAGCAGCAGGTTGGTCACAGCCGCCAGCAGGGCAAGGTGCACGGGGTAGAACCAGTAGAACACCTTCTGCAGGGTGCTGCTGCAGGCACCGCGCTGCCCGTTGTAAAACCAGATCGGCACAAAGGCCAGCGGGGCGGTGTACTCAAAGGCAAACAGCACGGCTCCCGTAATGCACTGCCATTTGCGGTCGGAGCGGGTCAGGTACAGGGCACAGAGAATGATCACGCCGATGCCATTATAATCAGTGTTGGCCAGAAAAGCCGCCAGCACGCAGCCCCCGGCGCACAGGATGCCTTTCCAGCCGGGGGTGCCGTCCAGCGTTTCAAAGTGCTTCAGAGCGGCCATGGCCAGCACCCCCAGGGCCAGCGTCCAATAAACGTTCTGATCCTCCGGGTGAAACGGTGTGCGGAAAAACGCAAAGTCAAACGGTACTTCGCTGATCAGCCCGAACAGCAGCAGCCGGCCGATGTAGCGCCGGACATTGTGGGTGTGCACAAAGCCTTCCACCAGCAGAAAACAGAAGATGGGAAAGGCCAGCCGCCCAATGAGCCGCAGTGCAAGGTCCAGCGCGTCCAGCACAACGGGAGCAGCTGCACTGCGCAAAATGCCGCTCTCGAGGCAGGATGCCCCGATGTGGTCCAGCAGCATGGTGCCGCAGGCAATGTACTTGAGGGTGGTGCCGCTGAGTGTGCGGCGGTGCGTGAAAACGGTTCCGGCCATAAGACGATACCTCTTTGCTCCATGGATGAGAATCGGGGAGAGCGGCCCGGATTCTGCAGACAGCGGCCAAAATGCACCGGAATAGGACACAAATCGGGGCAAAATGCTTGACAGAACGGGCGCTGGATAGTACAATCAAGAAGATAATTGAACTATCTTAAATAAAAGATGAAAAAGATTCACAGAGAATCGGGCGTCTCCAAACCATATCAGACAGGAAGGAGGCTTTGGGCATGACGCTTTTTTCCTACGAGATTTTTGATGCAGTGGCGCGGCAGGGCAGCTTCAACAAGGCAGCACAGCAGCTGCATCTGACCCCGTCTGCTATCAGCCACGCCATTGCAGTAATGGAGGAGGAACTGGGCTTTGCCCTGTTCAACCGCGGCAAAAACGGCGTTTCCATGACCAGCTATGGTGCATCGTTGTACCCGTCCATCCGTGCCGTGCTCAACAGTGACGAAGCGCTCAAGCAGAGCATCGCCCGCCTGAACGGCCTGGAAAAGGGCAAGGTCAAGCTGGGCGTGTTCAACTCGGTGTGCGCATCGCTGCTGCCGGGCCTGCTCAAGAGCTTTGCTGCCCAGTACCCGCAGATCGAGATCGAAGTATACCAGGGCACCTACGATGATGTCAAGGAGTGGCTGCGCACCGGCCAGGTGGACATTGCCTTTTTGTCCTCCACCTGCCGGGAAGAGTTCGCCCTCACCGAGCTGTTCCGGGAGCCGCTGCTGTGCATCGTGCCCCAGGACTGGCCCGAACCGCAGGATGGCGTGATGACCCCTGCCCTGATGAACGGCCAGAGCTTTGTGGTGCAGTGCGATGCCACGGACGCCGAGATGCGGCAGTTCCTCAAAAAATACAAGATCAGCACCGAGCGCCGCTGCCATGTGATTGATGACCAGTCCAACGTTGCCATGGTGGAAGCGGGCCTGGGCATTTCCATCATGCCGCAGATGCTGCTGCGGGACTGCAAGGCTGCGGTAAAGATCTACCCCATTGAGCCGGAAGAGTACCGGGTGGTGGGCCTGGCCGTGCAGCGCCCGGCTGCCATGGCCCCTGCCGTGGAGCAGATGTTCCACCACATTGTGGACTACTGCAAGAACGTGGAAGTGTGACCTTATAAGATCAACCCAAAACGAAAAGCATCTGCGATGCTGCTGCCGCAAGGGCAGGGCACGCAGATGCTTTTTTGCTGCGCAAAACAGGATCAGTTGTCATCGCTGTCCAGCTTGAGCACAGCGGTAAAGGCCTCACTGGGCAGGGAAACGCTGCCCAGCTGGCGCATCTTCTTTTTGCCTTCCTTCTGCTTTTCCAGCAGCTTTTTCTTGCGGGAGATATCGCCGCCGTAGCACTTGGCCAGCACGTCCTTGCGCATGGCCTTGACCGTTTCGCGGGCAATGATCTTGCCGCCGATGGCGGCCTGCACCGGGATCTCGAACAGGGTGCGGGGAATGTTGTCCCGCAGCTTTTCGCAGATGCGGCGGCCCTTGGCGTAAGCGTTGTCGCGGAACACGATCATGGACAGAGCGTCCACCGGCTCGCCGTTGAGCAGGAAATCCAGCTTGACCAGGTCGCTTTCGCGGTACTCTTTGAACTCGTAATCGTAACTTGCGTAACCGCGGCTGCGGCTCTTGATGGCGTCAAAGAAGTCGTACACGATCTCGCCCAGGGGCAGAGCATAGTGCAGGTCCACGCGCACATCGTCCAGATACTTCATGTCGATCAGTACGCCGCGTTTCTGCTGGCACAGGTCCATCAGGCTGCCCACGTAGTCGTTGGGGGTGTACAGGTGCACATCCACAAACGGCTCTTCCTGCTTGACGATGTTGGAGGGGTCCGGGTAGCTGGACGGGTTGTCGATCATCTCCACGGTGCCGTCCGTCAGGGTCAGGCGGTAGCGCACGCTGGGGGTGGTGGTGATCAGGTCCAGGTCAAACTCGCGCTCCAGCCGCTCGGTGATGATCTCCATGTGCAGCAGGCCCAGGAAGCCGCAGCGGAAGCCGAAGCCCAGCGCGGCACTGGTTTCCAGTTCAAAGGTCAGGGAGGCATCGTTCAGCTGCAGCTTTTCCAGCGCGTCCTTCAGGTCGGGGTACTTGGCACCATCGGCAGGGTAGATGCCGCAGAACACCATGGGCTTGACCTGCCGGTAGCCGGGCAGAGCCTCGGCGGTGGGGCGGTTGGCCAGGGTGACGGTGTCGCCCACGCGGGTGTCCTGCACGGTTTTGATGCTGGCAGTCAGGTAACCGACTTCGCCGGCCTGCAGCTGGTCGCAGGGGGTCAGGTTGGTGGCACCCATGTGGCCCACTTCCACCAGCGTGAACTGCGCGCCGGTGGCCATCAGGCGGATGGTGTCGCCGGGCTTGACGGTACCCTCAAACACGCGGATGTAGACGATGACGCCCTTGTAGCTGTCATAAATGCTGTCAAAGATCAGGGCCTTGAGGGGGGCGTCCGGGTCGCCGGTGGGGGCGGGGATATCGGTGACCACCCGTTCCAGCACCTGATCCACGTTCAGGCCGGTCTTGGCGGAGACGCGGGGGGCGTCCAGGCAGGGCAGACCGATCACATCCTCCACCTCCTGCGCCACCTCGTCCGGGTGGGCGCTGGGCAGGTCGATCTTGTTCAGGATGGGCACCAGCTCCAGATCATGCTCCAGTGCCATGTAGGTGTTGGCCAGGGTCTGGGCCTCCACGCCCTGCGTGGCGTCCACCACCAGAATAGCGCCCTCGCAGGCAGCCAGACTGCGGCTCACCTCGTAGGCAAAGTCCACGTGGCCCGGGGTGTCGATGAGGTTGAACTCATACAGTTTGCCGTCCTTGGCGGTGTAGTTCAGGGTCACAGCGCGGGCCTTGATGGTGATGCCGCGTTCGCGCTCGATGTCCATGTTGTCGAGGATCTGATCCTCCATGGTGCGCTCGTCCACGCTCTTGGTCAGTTCCAGGATGCGGTCCGACAGGGTGGATTTGCCGTGGTCGATGTGGGCGATGATGCAGAAGTTGCGGATGTTGTCTCTTGCCATGTAGTTCCTCCGGGCAGTTTGGATAAGCCTTCCCCCCTGGGGAAGGCTGCGGAAAATCAAGCTTCGAGGATCCAGTTCTCCACGGCCACGATCTGGCCGTGGCTGCGGTAAACGCGGGGCACGCGGCGGGACACGCCGCACAGGATCTCGTAGGGAATGGTACCCGTCTTGCGGGCAATGGTCTCGGCGGTGTCGCTCACGGTGCCGCCCCACAGGATGGCTTCTTCGTCCTCGTGCACATCCGGCACAGCGGTCACATCCACCATCAGCTGGTCCATGCACACCCGGCCCAGCACCGGGCAGGCCGCGCCGTGGATCTCCACAACGCCCTTGCCGCAGCTCAGCTGGCGGGGGTAGCCGTCCGCGTAACCGGTGCACAGGGTGGCTACCCGGGTGGGCTTTTCGGCGGTAAAGCGGCGGCCATAGCTGGCGCACTGGCCGGGCTGCATCTCCTTGACCATGCTCACCACGGTCTTGAGGGTCATTACGGGCTTGAACTGCCCGAAGCGCACTTCATCGCTGGGGTCGTAACCATACAGGATGATGCCGGGCCGCGCCATGCAGTGCTCCCGGGGCAGGCCCTCGGGCCAGTCCGGGTGCAGCATCACTCCGGCAGAGTTGTCGCAGTGGACAATGGCCGGTTCGTGCCCGGCGGCCTTCAGGGCGTGAAAGGCTTTTACAAACAGCGCGTGCTGCTGGGCAGTGTAGGCAATGTTTTCTTCGGCGGTGTCGTCTGCCACCGAGAAATGCTGGAACAGGCCGGTCATTTCCAGGCCGGGCAGCCGGCAGGCCGCCACGGCGTCTGCAATGGCGGCATCAAAGTCGGTGCGCAGGGCAAAGCCGATGCGGCCCATGCCGGTGTCCACAGCCAGGTGGATCTGCACCCGGCCGCCGGCGGCCACAGCAGCATTGCTCAGGGCGGCAGCCTGGTCCGGGGAGTAGCAGGCCACAGTGATGTTGTTCTGGATCAGGGCAGCGGCGTAGTAGGGCTGCACATGGCCCAGGATCAGGATGGGCAGGGTCAGCCCGCTTTTGCGCAGCTGCAGTGCCTCGGTCAGGCAGCTCACGGCCAGCCAGGCGGCACCCTCTTCCGCAAAAACGCGGGCGCACTGCACGGCACCGTGGCCGTAGCTGTCGGCCTTGACCACTGCGCACAGCGGCAGGGCACCGGCGTGGGCTTTGACCGCGCGGAAATTATGGCGGAGGGCATCGAGATCGATCTCGGCCCAGACGTGTTTTTCAAAAGGTTGAGTCTGCATAGGAAGAAACTTCCTTTCTACTGAGGTAAAGTCAGAAATAAATTCAAAATTTCCAGCTGGATACAAATAATCTTCACCCGTATCATCAATAATTCTATACGAACCTCGTTCAATTGAAAGCAGCTGATACAAATTATTGTGCGTTAATTCAAGTGAAATAGTGTTTCCGATATATCGAACAAAATTAAGATCCATCTTTTAATGTGATGAAACTGCCCCGGCCCGTGTGGACGGGACGCCAGCCGTCAATGCCGCTTTCCTGCAAAGCGTGCAGGGTCTTTTGCCGGAAGGCGTGGTCGGTGCGGCAGCGTTCCCGCACAAATTCCTTGGTCTGCTCCCGCACGGTCACGCCATCGGCCGGGCAGCGGCTTTTCACGATGGGCAAGCCCGCCTCCCGCACGGCGCACTGCACCTCGTATTCGGTGGCCAGCAGCATGGGGCGGATCAGGGTCAGGTCCCGGCGGGACAGGTAGGTGACCGGCGAAAAGCAGCCGATGCGGCCTTCCCGCCAGAGGTTCATGTAAAAGGTCTCCACGGCATCGTCCAGGTGGTGGCCCAGCGCCACTTTGTTGCAGCCCAGCTCCTGGGCGGCGGTGTGCAGCGCACCCCGGCGCAGCTTGGCACATAGGGCACAGGGGTTCTTTTCCTGCCGGTACTCGAACACGATGGGGCCGATCTCGGTGCGGCGGATCTCGTAAGGCACACCGTACCGGGCAAACAGTGCCTGCAGGGCGGTGTAATCCATGGGCTGGTGGTCAAACTGGGGGTCCAGCGTGACCGCTACCACGTCATAGTCAAAGCCGATGTACTGCTTGAGCATGGCCAGCCCCACGGTCAGGGCCACACTGTCCTTGCCGCCGGACACGCCCACCATCACCCGGTCGCCGGGAGAGATCATCTCGTAGTCCTGCACGGCTTTGCGCATCAGCCCGCACAGCCGCTGCATCGCTTTCGGGTCGGTCATGACAGGCTCACGCTTTCCACCAGGTTCACAATGTCGTTGATGGAGGCCAGCTTGGTCAGGCCCGAAACGTAGACCGCCTCGCCGTTGTCGTAGGCGATGGTGGCCAGCACGGCATAGTAGGCCTGAATGTCACAGCGCACGGCGGTGACGGTGGCCCCGTCCACCGTGATGTTGGCCTTGCGGGGCTTGATGACGCCGTAAGCCTGGCGCAGGTCCTTTTCGGACTGCTCAATAAAGTCCTCGCAGGTGTCGGCGGTGCCGCGCTGGAACATCACGATCTGGTAATCCTCGGCATCGGCAGAGTCGGCCGTGGCAAGCTCCAGCACGGTGCCCAGGGTGTTGTCCTCAGTCATCTGGCACACCGGCCACAGGCTGCTTTCGTAGTAGACCGAGACCCCATTGGCACCGGTGTAATGGGTGTCGGGGTTGGCGGGGGTGCGGCGGTTGACCAGCAGGGTCAGCACGATGTAGGCAAGGATGCCCAGTACAATAAAAATGCCCATCGCGGTGAGCAGCCGGCCGCTGCGGCGCTGAGCAGAGGTCTGGCGGTTGATATCATTTGGCATGAAAAATCTCCTTGTTTGCAAAGGGCACAGCAGCTGCGGCCCGTATCCTTTATAGTATAGCACAACTGTGGGCAAAATTGTAGCGGGCAGGTGCGGAAAATATACACCGGAAGGCAAAAAAGTTTTTTGAAAATCAAAAATCAGAAAACGCGAGTTTTCAAGAGCATTCAAGCGATTTTGAGAGATTTAAAAATCTGCACCGAAAAAATCAAAAAATGGTGTTGACAGGTGCCTTTTTATGATGTATACTGACACACGCGCCCCAAAAGGGTGCTTGAAACGTACAAAAAGCTTATCAGGAGGAAATAGATATGAGCACTACTCTCGTAAAGCCCGCTGAAGTCGAGCGCAAGTGGTATCTGCTCGACGCTGCCGGCAAGAGCCTGGGCCACGTCGCTGCCGAGGCTGCTGTCCTGCTGCGCGGCAAGCAGAAGGTCGATTACACCCCCAACGTGGACTGCGGTGACTTCGTGGTCGTCATCAACTGCGACAAGGCAGTTCTGACCGGCAAGAAGGCTGAGCAGAAGTTCCACATCACCCACAGCAAGTACATTGGCGGCCTGAAGAAGGTCCAGTACAGCAAGCTGATGGCTGAGAACAGCGACCTGGCTATGACCTACGCTGTCAAGGGCATGATCCCTTCCAACACCATCGGTGCTAAGGCTCTGACCCGTCTGCACTGCTACCAGGGTGCCGAGCACGCTCACGCAGCTCAGAAGCCCGAGAAGATCGAGTTCTAAGAAGGAGGCAATCGAACATGTACGAAACCAAACCTTATTTCTACGGCACTGGTCGTCGTAAGGATTCCGTTGCCCGCGTTCGCGTTTACACCGGCACCGGCAAGATCACCATCAACGATCGTGACATTGACAACTACTTCGGTCTGGAGACCCTGAAGCTGATCGTCCGTTCTCCGCTGGTCCTGCTGGGCCTGGAGGGCAAGTACGATGTTGTCGTCCGCGTTTCCGGCGGCGGCGTTTCCGGCCAGGCTGGCGCTATCCGTCACGGCCTGAGCCGCGCCCTGCTGCAGCAGAGCGATGAGAACCGTGCAGTCCTGAAGAAGGCTGGCTTCCTGACCCGCGATCCTCGTATGAAGGAACGTAAGAAGTACGGTCTGAAGGCTGCTCGTCGTGCACCTCAGTTCAGCAAGCGCTGATTATATTTCAGTATGCATCTCTACGGCTCTGCTTCGGCAGAGCCGTTTTTGTTATGTGCAGCTGTTTCTGCTGAACCGAGGTGCACGACTGCGCATGTCCGGCGGTTGCTCCGCAAGGGGCGAGCCGGACGCGCTTTTGGATCATTGCTCAAGCATCGCGTGCACGGCGCAGCCGTGAAACATGCAAACACAAAAGCCGCCCCGGCTTGTTGCCGGGGCGGCTTTTGCTATGCGATCTTGGGCGTTCCGTATGCCCGTGGATAGCTTAGAAAGGTTGTTTCAGCGGCGGATGCCGCGCAGGAGAAGCGGAGCTGCGGCTCAGTGCTTTTCCTTGTACTTGAGGCTGGTGAAGGCACCGACAACCATCAGGGCAAAGCCGCTGCAGGCCATGCCAAAGGCGGTCAGCCAGTTCACACCGGTCTGCGGCAGAGCCGACACGGTAGCATCCTGCACCGGGGGCAGCTCAGGCGCTGCAGGCAGGATCACGGCGTCCGGGGTGGCGTCCTGCACGGGCGGCAGCACCGGGGTTTCCGGCTCCACCACTTCGTCCGGGGTGGCATCCTGCACCGGGGGCAGCTCGGGCTGTTCCGGGGTCACAGGGCCATCGTCATCGGGGGTTTTCGGTTCTTCGGGGTCCTCCGGGGTGATGATGGTGATCTGATCGTCACCGGGCAGGTAGCTGTCACGGGTCTCCACCGTGGTGTAGGTGTACTTGACGTTGGCACTCTTTTTCTCGGTCTCAGTCTTGGAGGCCTTGGAAACAAAGGCGTCCTTGATGGTCCGGTAAATGAAGTGCACAAAGCCGTCCTTGCGGGTAACGGTGGTGGTCGTTTCGCCGGTGGTCGTATCGTAGTTGGTGTAGTCGTAAGAGTAGTAGTTGTCGGTACCCGTTGCAATGGCAGCGTTATCGCCGCCATAGTTCTTCACCTGCGTGTAGGTGGCCTGGTAGCTGCCGGTCATACCCGTGTGATCTTCAGAGGTGGCTCCGGTAGTGGTGGTATACTTTACCTTCTGATTGGTGTAGGTCAGATCCTTGTTGGCCTGATCCAGCGTCTTTTTGATGCGGGTAAGGGTGGCGGAGCAGTTGAAGGTTTTCTTGCCAACGGCAACAATTTCTTCCTTGCTCACCTGGGTCAGGTTGCCAAGGGTCAGGTCGAAGCCGCCGACATACTCCGAACGATCCTGTGCGTTATAGTGGGCGTTGCCGCAGGTGTTGCTGCTGTCCGACAGGTAGCCGTAGGCGGTCAGGTTGGATTCGTACAGGTAGATCTGATAGTAGCGCTCGCCATTCTTGCTCTGATTCTTGTAGATCTCAACGACCTTTGCCTTGCTCAGGTCCAAACCGTCATCGGCATGGGCTTTTTTGTAGGCATCCAGCGCAGCGTCTGCAGCCGCTTTGGCCCGGGCGTAATCCTCTTCGGTGTAGTACGTATTACCCCGCCAATCCCGTCCGGTAGCGGTTGCTTCAAATGCATCACCGCACTTGCCGTAGGAGACCTTGCCGGTCACCTTGTAGTAAGCACTTTCATCGGGGGCGTGGTTCAACCGTTCCGAAGCGCCATCCCAGCTGGCACGGGGGTATTCGTAGTGGCCGGTTTCCGGGTCGTTATCGTTTTCGTTGTCGTAGGTGATGCGGTCCAGCAGGCCGACTTTGTGATTGCTGTTGGGTTTATTCACAAGGTCGTTGGCGTTCTTGTTCCACTCCAGCGTTTTCTCGGTCAGGACGCAGTCATCGTAGAGCCGGCCGCCATCCTCATCCTGCAGTTTGGAGTCGGTGGCAAGGTCCAGATGGCCGATATAGTTGGGGCCTTTCTTGATATTGGTGGGTTCATAATACCCCCAATGACCCCAGCCTACCCATTCATACGTGACATCCTTCCACTGGCCATCGACAAGGACCTTTTTGATATTGCCCTGCTCGTCCTTCTGCGTATCCGAGACATGGTAGGACTTGCCGTCCTCATCAAAGTAGTAGAGGGTATGGCTGCCATAGTCGCCGGTGTACGAGGTTTTGGAGCTGACGGCATCGTCTCTGAGCTTGGTCAGGTAGTTGACCAGGTCTGCATCGCTCATGGCCTTGAAGTTGACCACATGCTTCACGTGGGTTTTGATTTCTTCCCACTTAGTTTCTTCCGTGATGGTCAGCTTTTGGCCATCGGGGAGTTCAAGGATCAGCTCCTCACCGGCCAGTGCAGCCTCTTTGCGAGCCTTTTCGAGGTTTACCATGAAGTTATCAATGGCAGCCTGCTCGCTGTTGCCGGTGCCGGCTGCTTCTTGCGGAGCCTTGGTTTCAACGTTCATGGTCTGCACGCTGTCATCGTACCTGGCGGTATAGGTCTTGTCGCCCTCGGTGTAGGTGACGGTGTGATCGGTGGTGTTCAGATCATAGCTGCCTTCGCCGAATTTGCCATCAAATTTTTCGCGCAGCTCAGATTCGCCCATACGGCGGGTGGTCACGGTGATGGTGGTGACGGTGCCGTTCTCGTCCGTTTTGGTAAAGGTTTCGGTTTTCACACCGTCCTCATCCGTAACAGTAGAAGTCAGGTCCATGTCCTCGGCAGAGCCGCCCTTGTAGGTGAAGTCATACTTGCCGTTGGATTTCACGTCACTCTGGCTCCAGGAAGACTCCGGCAAGACCGAAATCGGATCAGCGTTCGTGATCGTTTCTTCGTGCTTTTCCTCTTTCGCACCGGTAAAGATCGTCCAATCGACCTTCGTGAGATCGGCGGTCACTTCTTTCAGAGTAAGGCCGTCCTTTTTGGCCTTTTCGCGCAGCTCGTCCTGCAGCTTCGGGTCCAGATTCTCAAACTTGAGGGGGGTGTACGTAAAGGTATAGGTCTTGCCATCCTTTACATACGAGATGATGCGGCCATTCTCGCTGTTGCCCTCGCGCTTGACCTCTGTTGCGCCGTCAGGTGCGATTCTGAAATCGCCCGTAAGGTCGCCCAGACTACCACTTGTATACGTTTGGCTTTCGCCGGTGCTGGTGATGGTGGCGCCGGCTACAAAGGCAGTGCCGCTTACCGTATTGTTCCAGACCTTGTTGATCTCATCACCGTCAAGCTTATCCTTTTCTTCCTTGCTGACAGACGCAGTGATATCTTCCGGATGGTTCTTGAAGTCATCGCAGAGGGTGTAGAGGAAAGTGTATTTTGTGCCGGTTTTCGGATCAATGTAGGTCCACAAAATTTCGTCCGCAGAAACATTGGCCAGATCGGTATCGGTAAGGGTCAGGTTCTCTTTTTCAGCGGCGATCTTCAGGGCGTTCTTGATGGCATTCAGTTTGGCTTCTGCGGTGGCATCTGCCTCAGTCTTGTCACCAATGATGTTGGAACCCGTGTCGGTGATATGGCCCTTTGTGTTGGTCACCTTGACCGTGACGGACAGGCTCTTCAGCAGGGCCTTGGTCTTGTCCGGGGTCACCTCGGTCTTGTTTTCGCTGCCCTCGCCGATATAGTAGAGCGTGTCAGTGTCCTTGTCATACCAATAGTCGGTGTTCAGCATGGCTGCCAGCTCATACGGCGAAAGATCCAGCTGCGTGCCATCATCTTCTTTGCCGAAAGTGACCTCATAGGTCACGCCGTCCCCGCCATCAATCGTAAAGGAACCCTCGGACGCCATGGCAGACTTGATCTCTTCCGCGGTCTTATCCTTCAGCAGCTCTTGCAGGTTGACGGTGTACTTGTTGCCCTTCTCGTCCTCAAGGATGGTCTCTTTGTTCCAATTGTCCGACTTGGTGTAGTCCTTCTCCTCCTCGGTGAATTCCTTATCAACGGTCTGCGTGCCCTTTTCCACCGTCACGACCAGCGTGGTCTCGGTGTGGGTGGTCACCTTGCCGGTGCCCGGCACCACGGTGATATAGGTGATGCGGGTGAACTTCCGGCCGTTTTCGTCAACGCCTTCCACCTTGTCGCGGGTCAGGGTGTAGTTGCCGTTTTCATCGGGGGTGGTAGCCTCGGCTTCCAGCAGCTTGGCAATGTCCTCGGCGGTCATGTCGGTTGGGGTCTCGGTGGTCTTTTTCAGGGTCAGATCCTTGGAGTTGCCGTCCGCAGATTCGCTGACTTTCTCAACGTGATACCGCTCTTCCTCTTTTTCACTCGTGCCGAAGGGGTCGCCTACGCCGGTCTCCCAGCCGGGCAGCGTATCGCCCAGTTCCTTCTGCAGTTCCTCTTTCAGCTTTTCCTGGTCCTCAGAGAAATCCTGCTTCGGCTTTTCCACCTCGTTCAGCTTGGCGTTGGCTTCGCCGCTGCCGGTGCTGGTGGTTTCCTCGGTGGCGGGCACACGGGTGGGCGTGCTGATGACAATGGTGCCGTCCTCTTTTGTCTCGGAGCTGCTGGACTTGTTGGGGTCCACTTCCGGCTTGGCGTTTTCCTTGGGGTTCTTTTCGGTGGTGGTGTCCTTGTTGTCCTTTTCGGTTTTATCCACAGTGCCGATCTGGCTCGGGTCCTTTTCGGTCGGCTGGATCTCGGTGGGACCCTGATCGGTGGGACCCTGCTCGGTGGGACCCTGATCGGTGCCGGTGGAACCGGTCTCGGTGCCGCTTCCGGTGGTGCCGCCCGTTGGGGTGTCGTCCTTCCTGCTGGGGTCGGTCACGGTACCCTCGATGGTGGTGGAACCGTCCTTGTTCGTTGTGGGGGGATTCTCGTGGTCGTAGTTCACGTCCTTGTCGCCCAGCAGGTCTTCGGGGTTCTTGCCCTGCTGGTTGACACCGGCGGGCGTTTCGGTTTTCTTGCCGGTTTCGTCCTTGCCGGTGGTCTCCTCGCCGCCGTTGGCGTTGGGATTTTCGCCGCCTTCGGTGCCGCCTTCGGTGCCGCCATTGGTATGGGCTTTTTCGCCGCCTTCGGTGCTGCCGTTGGCATTGGCATTTTCGCCGCCTTCGGTGCTGCCGTTGGCATTGGCATTTTCGCCCTCGGTCACCTTGGCGGTGGGGTTCTGGGCTTCGCCGGGGTCATCGGCGGCGTTGGCAGCCAGAGGCTGTGCGGCAACGCAGGCAGTAAGTGCTACGGACATTGCAGCGAGTTTCAGTTTCTTGTTCGTCATGGTCGTTCGGCTCCTTTCAGATCACATAGAGTTTTAAAGATCACATAAATTGATATGTCCGATAATTTGGATGGCAGAAGCTGAATTGCTTGTTGAAATTCGTCTACCTACTGTATACCATTTTTTGGCTGAGTTTGTCAAGAAAAAGCAGGCAGGCCGTGCATTTTTCGGCATGAGATATAAAATAACTTCCCGCACTTTGGGCACAAATTACACCGCTTTGTTGCACTTTTAAAACTGTTGTTGCAGTGCTGAAACGTTGGTGTTGCATTTGTGATACGGTTTGTGTGGGCAGTCTGTTCTCCTTTCTGCACAGAGTGGGGTCCTGCACCCCGTAAAAGTGCAGGGTCCGCTGCTGTTATCCTATAACAAATGCTCCCCGGAATCGGTCGATTCCGGGGAGCATACACCTTTCTTAAAAAGACATCAGCGCTTGCTGCGCAGGCTGTTCAGGTAGCAGTCTGCCTGGCGGGCCTCGGGGGTAAAGCTGTTGTTTTTCCACCAGCTCACCAGGGCGGCGGACACGGTCAGGCCGGTGCTGATCAGCTGTTCCAGCTCGGCGCTTTCAATGGGCAGCAGGGGCTTGCCGCAGGCCGAAAGCAGCTGGTTGGTCAGCGCCAGAGCCAGCACGGCGGTGCGGGTAATGGTGGCGGCGGAAATTTTGGGGGTGGTGTTCATATCAGGTCCTTCCTTTCTCCTGGGTTTCCAGGTCTGCGATGCGGTGGTTGGCCACCTTCATCTGTTCCTCTAAAACGGGTACGCGGCGGGCAAAGTTGTTGTGCTCGCGTACCTCGCGGGTCAATTCCTCCAGTTTGGTGTCGGTCACCGCCTGGCTGCGGCTGTTGGCGATCAGCACGCCGATCAGGGTCACAGCCCCGGCAATGACGGCGGACAGAATGCTTTCCACGGGTCAGCCCTCCTTTACGCGGCCCAGCCCGGCGCGGGCGATGATGGCGGGATAATCCTTGTAGGCGCGGCTCAGGTCCACCGACACGGAGATGCCCGGCACCCGGCCTTTGCTGGTGTACTGCCACATGCCAAAAGGCCAGCCGGGGGCGGGCTTCCGGGTGCGGTAGGCGGCCAGCCAGACGTCATAGGGTTTCAGGGCGGCGCTGCCCATGAGCAGGCGGTTCTGGGCAAAGCTCAGGTAGGTGTACAGCATGGCGTACACGCCCCAGCTCTGGATCACCCCCAGCTCGTAGGCGGCCAGGTCGGTCAGGGCGGGTCTGCTCAGCCGGGGCAGACGGTCGTCCTCCAGATCCAGCGCCACCGGCAGCTGCAGGGTTTTGCCCGCCAGCGCGCGGCGCAGGGCGGCCAGTTCGGCCCCGGCTTCGGCTTTGGAAACAGCGGTACTATAATAATACACGCCCACCGGGATGCCCAATTTGGCACAGGCGGCATAGTTGCGCTCAAAGGCAGGGTCGGCGCGGGGCTGGCCGTTCCGGCTGCCCTGTACCCGCAGCATGGCCCCGCCTACGGTGCCGCCGGCCTTCACGGCGGCCCAGTCGATGCTGCCCTGCCAGCGGGAAGCATCCAGAATGGGGTCACGCATGGGCTGCCTCCTGCGCCGGAGCCAGCAGCCCGGTCAGCTCTTTGTATTCGTCCTCGGTCAGGCGTCCGGCGGCGAAGAGCACGTCCAGCTTGTCGGCAAGGCCGGCCGTCAGGCCGCGCTCGATCAGGCGTTTGCAGGTGCGATACAATGTTTTGTTCATAGAAGATTCACCTCACGTTTTGTTGACAATGTTCATACAATGTATTATAATAGGGGCGAAGGAGTGTGATTGGTATGTCTCAGACTACGGTAAGCATCCGAATGGATGATGAACTCAAGCGGAATTTTGACCACGTTTGCAATGAGCTGGGGATGTCCATGTCCACGGCTGTTACAATGCTGGCCAAAAAGATGACCCGCGAACAGCGGCTGCCGTTTGAGCTTTCGGTGGACCCTTTCTATTCCGAGCAGAATCTGGCGCGGCTGCGCAAGTCCATTGCAGAGATGGAAGCCACCGGCGGAACCATCCACGAGGTAGATCTGGATGATTAAAGCGTGGACGGAGGAAGCATGGGAGGATTTCGAGTATTGGACGCGGCAGGACCGGAAGATCCTCAAGCGGATTCTGCAGCTGTTGAAGGACATTGACCGCAACGGCTATGAGGGCATTGGAAAGCCGGAGCGGCTGAGCGGCGATCTATCCAATTACTGGAGCCGCCGCATTGATGATGCCAATCGCATCGTGTACCGTATTGACGGCAATGTGGTCAAAATTGTACAGTGCGGCTCCCATTACCGGGACAAATAGCATTCAGGCAGACGGCCTTCGGGCCGTCTGTTTTTTATTCCTCTGCTACCCCCAGCTCCAGCAGGGTGATGCGGTATTCATGGTCCACCATCAAAGCGGCCA
Organism: uncultured Faecalibacterium sp.; assembly: GCA_934561485.1. Classification (GTDB taxonomy): domain Bacteria; phylum Bacillota; class Clostridia; order Oscillospirales; family Ruminococcaceae; genus Faecalibacterium. The sequence continues at coordinate 14,420 of CAKTGS010000001.1, read as the reverse complement.
GGTCATCTTCGACAGCGGGGGCCGGGGTTTCCGGCTCCGGCACGGTGCCGTCCTCGGCCACGGTGTAGCAGTCCTCGCCGTCCTCAATGGTCCACAGCGCATCGCCCACGGTGCAGGCGGCGTTGTGGGCGTTGACCGCTTCGGCCATGGCGGCGTAGGCAGTGCACTGGGCCTGGGTCTGCACGGGTTTTGAGATTGCGGTTCCAATCGTAATTTCCATAAGCGGTTCCTTTCTTTAGTACCAGCGCCCGATGGCAATGGCCATGATCAGATTGCCGTTGTTCATGTATCTGCCTTCCACTTTGCACTTGGTCGTGCTGCAGCGGGTACTGGTGGCGATTTTGCCGCCGTAGCAGTAGGCATCGTAGGTCTGTGGAATCGCCGTTACCGCATAGTTGGTGTTGGAAAAAGCGGCCGGAAATGTCCAGTCGGAAGTGGCGTTCAGGCTCGAGGTCCAGCAGATCTGCACGCCGCAGGCAAAGCGGATGTAGTTATACCCGGCAGAGTTCACGCCGTTGCCTGCGTTGTTGGCGTAGTTTACGCTGAAGTTGGAGGGGTTGTATACGTACATGTTCGTTCCGTCATTGCCGCCCCACAGCCAGGTGGGCTGGCCGTTCTGGCCGCTCCAGTTGAACTGCATGGGAATGTCCGGGTTGCCGCTCTGGCCCAGCTTGGCGGCCACCGGTGCATAGCCGGGAATGATCTCGCTTTTCAGCACGTAATCCACGAAGCCTTCACAGAACACCGGAATCCAGGTGTCGCTGGTGTTGTGTTCCAGCCGCAGTGCTCTGCCCGCCCACTTGGTGGAATCCTCTGCCGTGTCGTGCAGGCCCAGCTTTTCGGCCAGAGCTTCTTTCAGGGCGTTCCGGATGGCCTCGTCATCTGCCTTGGCGGCCAGGGCGTTGTTTACGGTTTCGGCGTCTGCTTTGGCGGCCAGGGCATCGCCGGTGGCCTTGGCTTCGGCAGGCGCGTTCCGGGCGGTCAGGGTGGCATCCGGGGCTGCCGGAACCGGAACCGTGTCCAGCGACAGTGCGCCGTTGTCGGGATCCACGCTCATGATCCGCAGCAGGCTGCCGGATGTCGGATACAAGGGCTGGGGCAGCGCCCCCACATCGGCGGCGGTCAGGGTTACGGTACCGCCTTTGCCGTTTACGCTCAGCACCCGGCCATCGGCAGGGGAGAGCAGCTCTGCCCGGCTGGCGGCAGCTTCCGCCCGGGCGGCACAGTCGGCGGCGGTGCTGCGGTCGGTGCCGGTCTGCAGGGCAGCTGCCCGAGCATCTGCTGCGCTGTCTGCTGCCCCGGAAGCGCTGGCTGCGGCTTTCTGAGCGGCGCTGGAAGCACTGCTGGCGCTTTCCAGCACGCGGGCCACAAACTGTTCGTACAGGGTGGGCGGCAGGTCCTCGCTGCCTCCGTCTGTGGGCAGGGTGGCATAGGCATCGTAGGTGCCGGGGCGGGTGTAGGCGGTGTAGCCGTCCGGGCCGGTGGCGGCCAGCATCCACTGCCCGCCGGTGCAGCCGGTCAGGCGGCGGTCCACCGTCACGGTGCCTTCGGCGCTGAGGGGCGCAGGGGCCATCTGGGTGCCGTCCTTGCGGCGCAGGTAGAGCGCAGCCGCGCAGCCGACCCATGCGGCGGGCAGGGTGAACTGCAGGGTGTCCACGCCCTGGGCGTTTTGTGCACCCAGATGCAGCCGGTGCGGCCGGGCCAGAAATTCGGTGCCGCCGCACTGTTTTTGAATGATTTGGATCTGCATGAAAAACCTTCCTTTCTGTTTTTTGTTTGATTGTACCGCCCGGTGCGGCGGCTCTCCAGTTCGTACAATTTTTCACGCAAAAACAGGCGTTCGGCATTTTGCTCAAGGGGTGTTTTTGGGGGAAATTCGGCGGGCTTTTCCGGGGCGGTGCCGGGGGTGCTTTTGGGGCGGTAAGGCGGGCAAAACCAACGCAAAGGGGCCGCTTGCTGCAGAAAGGATGCGGTGCGGAAGCGGCGCTTTCCGGCCCGGAGATCCCAAAATAAATGTTAAAAATTCATGAACAAAACGAGCAATAAAAAAGCAGAAAAATCGGAAAGAAACTACCTAAAAAACAATTGTTTGGAGAAAACACTGTGAAAATTGCACAAAAAACTACGTCAAAAAACTAACAAAGCGCCGCAGCCTGATTTGACAAATCCGTTTTTGTTTGGTAAGATAGCACCTGCGCAACGGACGTTGCAGCGTTTAAAATTTATCTGGATGAAGTGAAAAGCCGTCCCACAGGCGGCGCGGCAGGGGCAGATGGGGCCTTATGCCGGGGTGATTTTCGGGCGCCCCAGAACGGATTCCAACCTGTAATACGATGCTCGGCTTTCGGACAAAAAGGGGGCATCGTATTTGATTGTGGGGCGTGCCCTGCAGTCCGGGCGGCTGAAGCGCCGTGGCAGGCGTTTGCAGCCGCAGCCAAATTTGAGAAGAGAGGAGTTGTCTCGTATCGCTTCCGTAAAATTGAAGAAAGCATTGTCTGACTGCAAAGGTGCAGTCTCTTCCCGTGTGCTGGCGTTTTGTGTCATGGTCGTGTGCCTTGTGGCTACGCTTGGTGTGACCGCTGCGAATCTGCGGCTGACCTACGTCACAGACTCCAATGGTGCCCGGCAGGTGATCCTCACCTCCGAGACCGACCCCGCACAGGTGATGAGCCTTTCCGGTATCCAGTCCGAAGAGGGCGATCACGTTTACTACACGGCGTTCAGCGGCAACCTTGCCACCCTGAACATCGAGCGCGCGTTCTCCGTCAGCATTACGGCAGACGGCCAGGAATATCCGGTCAAAATGGTGTACGGCACCGTGGCCGATGCCCTGCAGCGCGCAGGCATCACTTTGGAGAGCGATGACTACACCGAGCCTGCCCTGGACCGCCTGGTTACCGCCGGCACCAAGATCGTGGTGCACCGCGTGGATTACCAGGATCGCGTGGAGACCCAGGCCATCCCGTATGATACAGAGTATGTTTACACCAGCCTGTATTTCCGCAACACCGGCCGCACCACCACGGTGCAGCACGGTTCTGAAGGCCAGCAGACGGTGACCACCCGTGACCGCTATGTGGACGGTGAGCTGGAAAACAGTGTGGTGGTGGATTCCACCACCACGGTGGAGCCGACCAACCATGTGATCAAGACCTACGGAGCAGGTGCGCCGGTCTCGCCCCTCACCGGGCCGGACGGCACCACCAATGCCCCCACCTCCTACAGCAAGGTGCTTACCGGCAAGGCCACCGGTTACTATTCCAAAACCGGCAAGGGCTCTTCCGGCCTGGGGCTGGGCTACGGCACTGTGGCGGTGGACCCGGACGTGATCCCCTACGGCACCAAGCTGTACATCACATCCACGGACGGCAAGTTTGTGTACGGCTATGCCGTGGCTACGGACACCGGCATTGCGGTGCAGAAGGGCCAGATCCTGGTGGATCTGTTCTATGAGACCTACGCCGAGAGCGCGCTCAACGGGGCCATTCAGGTAAATGTCTATGTGGTGGGCTGAGCGCTGACCGAATTCTGAAACAGAAAATGAAAAGCGGAGCTTTTGTGTGTTTTTTCCAACCGGAAGGCGCACAGAGGCTCCGCTTTTTTGCTGCATTGGCAAGATTGACCATAAAACTTGTAAAAATTTGGCGGGTGTGTATATAAGGGAGAAATATTGAAGAAAAGATTATGGTAATTTTTCCGGAAAAGGCCTTGAAAAAATGGTCGGAATTCTTTAATATAAAAGGGTAAAAAGCTACAGGTGCGCGTTCGCGTGCTTGTACGGGGAGGAGCAGTCTATGAAACCGACCGAAGAAAAGATTCAGAGCAATGCATCGGATCTGCCGGTGTATCTGTTCAAGCAGGGCAACAACTGTGAAGCCTACCGTTACTTCGGTGCACATCTGGAAAGCCGTGCCGGGGAGACCGGCGTGGTGTTCCGTGTGTGGGCACCGCATGCAGCCGCGATCAGCGTTGTGGGCGATTTCAACAGCTGGAAACCGGGCAGCCACCCGATGCGCAAGGTGGATGGCGACTCTGTGTGGGAGTTGTTCATTCCCGGTGTGAAGGAATATGACGTTTACAAATATTGCGTAACCACCCGCGCAGGGGACCTTGTTTACAAGGCAGACCCCTATGCCTTTCATGCCGAGACCCGTCCGTCCAACGGCAGCAAGGTGTACGACATCGGCGGCTTTGCCTGGCACGATGACGCCTGGCAGGCGGCCCAGAAAAAGGCGGACGTGATCAACGGGCCGATGAACATCTACGAGATGCACGCCGGCAGCTGGAAAATGAAGGAGGGCGGCAAGCCCTACAATTACTCCGAGCTGGCCGATGCGCTGATCCCGTACATCACCGAGATGGGCTACACCCATGTGGAGCTGCTGCCGGTAATGGAATATCCCTTCGATGGCAGCTGGGGCTACCAGGTCACCGGTTATTTTGCCCCCACCAGCCGCTACGGCACCCCCAAGGACCTGATGGCCTTTGTGGACAAGCTGCACGAAGCCGGCATCGGCGTCATCATGGACTGGGTGCCCGCCCACTTCCCCAAGGATGCCTTCGGCCTGTACAGCTTTGACGGCGAACCCTGCTACGAGGACCCCAACCCCAAGCGCGGCGAGCACAAGGAGTGGGGCACCATGGTGTTCGACTTTGGCCGCAACGAGGTGCAGAGCTTCCTCATTTCCAGTGCACTGTACTGGCTGGAACAGTACCACATCGATGGCCTGCGGGTGGACGCCGTGGCCTCCATGCTGTATCTGGACTACAACCGCAAGCAGGGCGAGTGGGAGCCGAACAAGGACGGCGGCAAGGAAAACCTGGAAGCCGTTGCCTTCCTGCGCAAGCTCAACAACACCGTGCTGGGCCGCCACCCCCACAAGTACATGATCGCAGAAGAATCCACGGCCTGGCCCATGGTCACAAAGCCTGCTTCGGACGGCGGCCTGGGTTTCAACTTCAAGTGGAACATGGGCTGGATGAACGACATGCTCAGCTACATGAAAACCGATCCGCTCTTCCGCGCAGGCAACCACAACAAGGTCACCTTCAGCTTCTTCTACGCCTTCAGCGAGAACTTTGTGCTGCCCATCAGCCACGATGAAGTGGTGCACGGCAAGGGCAGCCTGATCAACAAGATGCCCGGCGAGTACGAAGCCAAGTTTGCCAACCTGCGCACCTTCTTTGGCTACATGATGGCGCACCCTGGCAAGAAACTGCTGTTCATGGGCCAGGAGTTCGGCCAGTTTGCGGAGTGGAACGAAGCAAAGCAGCTGGACTGGATGCTGCTGGGCTACGACAAGCACACCGAGCTGAAGAACTACGTCAAGACCCTGAATGCCTTCTACAAAGAGCACCCTGCCCTCTGGCAGATCGACTACAGCTGGGAAGGCTTCCAGTGGATCGTGCCGGACGACTCGCAGCAGAGCGTTGTGGCGTTCCTGCGCAAGGATGCCTCCGGCAAGCAGATCCTGGTGGTGTGCAACTTCAACCCCGTCCTGCGCGAGGGCTACGCCCTGGGTGCACCGGTGGCCGGCACCTATAAGGAAGTGCTGAACAGCGATGACGAGGCCTTTGGCGGATCCGGCGCGGTGCACAACAAGTCGGTGCGCACCCACAAAAAGCCGCTGCACGGCTTTGAGCAGAGCATCACCATTACCCTGCCGCCCATGAGCACCCTGTACTTTGAGGTGCCCGCAAAGCGCACCCGCAAGGCAGCAGAGGAGAAAGCCGAAAAGGCCGAAAAGAAGCCCGCCGTCCGCAAGACGAAGGCCACAAAGGCTGCGGAGCCGGAAAAGGCTGTGAAGAAGCCCGGCCGCAAAGCAAAAGCCGAAGCCCCGGCGGAAAAACCGGCCAAAAAGCCCGGCCGCAAGGCAAAGGCAGAAGCGGAGGCCCCGGCTGAAAAGCCTGCCAAGAAAACCACCCGTAAGGCAAAGGCAGAGGCGGAACCCAAGGCAGAAAAGGCTCCTGCAAAGCGCACCCGTAAACCGAAGGAGCCGAAAGAGTGATCCCGGCCCTCCGGACGACCCGGAACCGTACATTGTTGACGCTCATTTCCGCAAAAATCCAAGCGCGGAAATGGTAATGTTAAAGGGGAGAATAAAGCTATGGCAAAAGAAATTGTGGCAATGATCCTTGCCGGCGGACGTGGCTCGCGTTTGTACGCGCTGACACAAAAGACGGCGAAACCGGCGGTGTCCTTCGGCGGTAAGTACCGCATCGTGGACTTCCCGCTGTCCAACTGCGTGAACTCCAACATTGATACCGTTGGCATTGCGACCCAGTATCAGCCCCAGAAGCTGAACGAGTACATCGGCAACGGCCAGCCCTGGGATCTGGACCGCCTGTACGGCGGCGTGCACACCCTGCCCCCCTACGAGCAGGCAAAGGGCACCGACTGGTACAAGGGCACTGCAAACGCCATCTATCAGAACATCGGCTTCATCGACAGCTACGATCCCGAGTATGTGATCATCCTGTCCGGTGACCAGATCTGCAAGCAGGACTATGCCGACTTCCTGCGCTTCCACAAGGAAAAGGGCGCTGAGTTCTCGGTGGCCGTTATGGAAGTGGACTGGAAGGAAGCTTCCCGCTTCGGCCTGATGGTGGCGGACGAGAACGACCGCATCACCGAGTTCCAGGAAAAGCCCCCGGTACCCAAGTCCAACCTGGCTTCCATGGGCATTTACATCTTCAACTGGGATGTCCTGAAGAAGTACCTGGAAGAGGACGAGGCAGACCCCAACTCCAAGAACGACTTTGGCATGAACATCATCCCGGCCCTGCTGCGTGACGGCCGCAAGATGTATGCATACCGCTTTGCCGGCTACTGGCGTGACGTGGGCACCATCGACAGCCTGTGGGAAGCCAACATGGAAGTGCTGGACCCCGAAAACTCCGGCATTGATATCTTTGACAAGACCTGGAAGATCTATAGCCGCAACCCCGTGCTGCCGGCCCAGAAGATCGGCCCCCGCGCCGTGGTGCAGGATTCTCTCGTGACCGAGGGCTGCAAGATCTACGGCACCGTCAAGCACTCTGTGCTGAGCGCAGGCGTCACCGTGGAAGAGGGCGCTACCGTGGAAGATGCCGTCCTGATGGATGGCGTGGTCGTCAAGGCAGGTGCCGTGGTCAAGCGCTGCATCCTGGCTGAGGATGTCGTGGTGGGCGCAGGTGCCAAGATCGGCGGCGATGGCCCCATCGCACACGTGGGCACCGGCCTGACCATCGGTGCAGGCGCTGCCGTCAAGGAGGGCGCAAAAGTCTTTGAATCCGTCAAGGAGGGTGTGGAAGTATGCTGAGACAGAACACCAATGCGTTGGGCATTATTTTCCCCAACAGCTATGACAATACCGTTCCCGAACTGGTGACCGAGCGCGCAATGGCCTCGATTCCCTTTGCAGGCCGTTACCGCATGGTGGACTTTGTTCTGTCCAGCATGGCAAACTGCGGCATTTCCAACGTGTCCATTGTGGTGCGCAAAAACTACCACTCCCTGATGGACCATCTGGGCACCGGCCGCGAGTGGGATATGGCCCGCCGCCACGGCGGCCTGAACATTGTGCCTCCCTTTGCAGAAAAGGGCGTGCGCATTTACTCCGGCCGTGTGGAGGCTCTGGGCTCCATCCTGAACTTCCTGGAGAATCAGAAGGAGAAGTATGTGGTCATGAGCGATGCCAACATTGCCATCAACTACGACTTCAACGCTCTGCTGGATGCCCATCAGGCAAGCGGTGCAGATGTGACCGTTGCTTATCAGAAAACCGAGATCCCCGAGGGCCGCAAGAACGACAACTACACCCTGACCGTGGATGCAGACGGCCGTGTGACCGAGCTGCTGTTCAACGATTACCGCCCCGGTGTGCAGAACCTGGACCTGAACATTTATGTGCTGGAGCGCGAGACCCTGATCAAGCTGGTCAAGGACGCCACCTCCCGCGGCCTGATCTACTTCGAGCGCGACATCCTGGCCCACAACGTCAACATCCTGAACATCCATGCTCTGGAGTACACCGGCTATGTGGCCCATGTCTGCGACATGAAGAGCTACTTTGACGAGAACCTGAAGCTGACCGATGAGCAGAACCTAGAGGCTCTGTTCCCGAAGAGCAGCCCGGTTTACACCAAGATCCGTGACGACAACCCCACCCGTTACGTCACCGGTTCCAAGGTCACGGATTCCATTCTGGCGGATGGCTGCGTGATCGAGGGCACCGTGGAGAACTGCGTGCTGTTCCGCGGCGTGCAGATCAAGAAGGGTGCTGTGGTCAAGAACTGCGTGCTCATGCAGGATACCGTGGTGGAAGCAGATGCCGCACTGGACTGCGTGGTGACCGATAAGAACGTGAAGATCACCGCTGGTAAAAAGCTGTCCGGCACCGAGAGCTTCCCGGTCTACGTGCAGAAGAACCACACCGTCTGACCTTTGAATCATCCATAGGGGCGGCTTCCTCCCCGGTAGCCCCTCTCAAGAGGGGCGGGGGCCGTTGTGCCCCCGCCTGCTCTTTTGTTTGAAAACTTTCGTGCCGCCGCATTGCCCGGCGGAAGGGAACACGAACTCTTTTTGGAATATGGAAGGAGCAATTTATGAGAATCCTGTATGCTGCTTCGGAAGCCAATCCCTTTGCAAAATCCGGCGGTCTGGCCGATGTGGCCGGTGCACTGCCCAAGGCTTTGGTGAAGGACGGCGTGGACGCCCGCGTCATCATGCCCCTGTACGGCGACCTGAAGCACCGCGAGCTGCTGGAGTACGTTACCAACTATTCGGTGCCTGTGGGCTGGCGCAGCCAGTACTGCGGCCTGTTCAAGGCCGAAGTGGACGGCGTGACCTACTACTTCCTGGACAACGAATATTACTTCAAGCGCCGCGGCCTGTACGGCTTTTACGATGACGGCGAACGTTTTGCCTTCTTCTCCCGTGCCGTGCTGGAGACCTTGTTCTACATCGACTTCACCCCGGACATCATCAACTGCAACGACTGGCAGACCGCTCTGGTGCCCGTGTACCTGAACCTGTACTACCGCCACCTGGATAAGTTCAACCGCATCAAGACGGTGTTCACCATCCACAACATTGCCTACCAGGGCAAGTACGGCACCGACATTCTGGAAGACACCTGCGGCATCGGCCGCCGGGACCAGCACATTGTGGAGTATGATGGCTGCGCCAACTTCATGAAGGGCGCCTTTGAGACCGCCGACAAGATCACCACCGTCAGCCCCACCTACGCCCAGGAGATCCTGGACCCCTGGTTCAGCTACGGTCTGGACGCTCTGCTGCGCGAGAAGCAGTACAAGCTGTGCGGCATCCTGAACGGCATCGACATGGACGCCAACGACCCCGCTACCGACAAGCACATTCCCTGCAATTACAGCATTGACACCTTTGAAGAGGGCAAGGCCAAGTGCAAAGAAGCCCTGCAGGATAAGTTCGGCCTGAACAAGGACGGCAGCCCCGTGTTTGGCATGGTCAGCCGTATGGTCGGCATGAAGGGCTTTGACCTGGTGCAGAGCATCGCTGATGGCCTGGTGGACCGCGGCATCGAGCTGGTGATCCTGGGCAGCGGCGAGAGCCAGTACGAGAGCTTCTTCTCCGACCTGTGCGCCCGTCACCCGGGCCGCGTGGGCACCTACATCGGCTTTGAGCCGACACTGTCGCAGGAGATCTACGCAGGTGCCGATGCCTTCATCATGCCCTCCAAGAGCGAACCCTGCGGCCTGGCCCAGATGGTGGCCTGCCGTTACGGCACGCCGCCCATCGTCCGCGAGACCGGCGGCCTGCGCGACTCCATCCACGACAGCACCATGGGTGACGGCAACGGCTTTACCTTTGCCGGCTACAGTGCCCACGAGCTGTACGAGGCCTGCTGCCATGCACAGGATGCCTACTACAACAAGGAAAACTGGCACAACCTGGTGCACCACTGCATGGAGTGCGACTTCAGCTGGGATGTTTCGGCCAAGAGCTATGAGGGCTTATACAACGAGACCGCAAACCTTTGGTAAGCGGGCTGCATAAGCATTAAGCATCCATCCGCCGCCCGGCTGTTTAGCAGCCGGGTGGCTTTTGTGTGCAAATTTCAGCATAAGCGGTGCACAACTGCATAAAAGTCACTTGCAGATACTGGCACGGATATGCTATACTGAATTCCCGACTTAACACAATTTTCATGATTGTGCAAGCAATTTTATAAAAGAAAGTGACGAACCAAAGGAGAAACGCTATGAACTGGAAACAGATCCTCAGCGGCGTACTGGCGGCCGGTATGCTGCTGACCGGGCCGGTGCAGCTGCTGGCCTCGGCTGAGAGTGTGGACGATACCAACTCGGTCTACAGCGCAGGCAGCTATTCGTTTGAAAAGCTCTCGCACCCGGACAAGGATGTGAAAACGGCAGACGGCATTGTGGACTACCTGGGCCAGGGTGCAGTGGACGTGGTGACCGACCCGGAGGACGAGGACTACAACGCCGGCGACCGCGGCCAGAACTATGCCTGGGCTGCAGTTGGCTATGGCGATTGGCTGTACGTGGGCACCTGCTATGCCGCCATAGGGCAGACCCTCTCCCTGATGAAGAGCAGCCTGGGCGACAAGTATGACGAAAAGGTGCTGCACGCAACCTTTGACGCCATGTTCAATGGCGACTTTTTCAATGCGCAGAAAGACGGCGCAGAGTCCAAGGGCGTGCTGGTCAAGATCAACACCAAGACCGGCGAGACCAAGGTGCTGATGGCTGCATCCGTCAACGGCTACTCGGTGCTGTTCCGCAATGCAACGGAGTATAACGGCAAGCTGTACTTCTGCGGCACCGTGCGCGGCGACCCCAGCGGAGCCTACCCCAGCGTGTGGCAGATCGACCCGGAGACCGATGAGTGCAAGTCGGTGTACAAGGGCCTTTCCAGTATGCAGGACTACATGGCAGCTTACCGTGCAGGCGTGTCCACCGGCATCCGCGGCATGTGCGTGTACAACGGCCAGCTGGTGATCAGCAACGTGACCATGGACAGCACCACCGGCAAGAGCAACGCCACCCTGCTGATCTCCTCTGACCCGGAGCAAGGCTTTACCCAGATCGCGGATTCCGAGGACCTGTTCAACTATCCCGCTTACAAGTATGCCGACAGCATTTACGGTGGCAGCATCTGGGATATGGTGGAGTACAACAACAGCCTGTATGTCTCTCTGTGCACCGGCACCGAGGACAACATGCCGGACAGAAACACCATGCAGTCCTTTGCCCTTGTGCGCGGTGATCAGAACCCGGACGGCACCTTTACCTGGACGGCTGTGGCCGGTGACCAGGAAAAGGACGGTGCCCGCTATACCTTTGGCATCGACCCGGAGCGCACCCGTTCCGGCGCAGCCAACCTGATCGTGTACAACGATTACCTCTACATCGGCGAGTACAACGATGAAGAGATCGCTCTGGAGCGCATCCTCTTCTCCAAGACCGGCAAAAAGGCCAATGGCCAGTTCGGCGGCGGCCTGGACTGCAGCTTTATCAATGCAAACCTGGAGCAGTCGGTCAACCTGTACCGCATGGACAAGGACGAGAATGTGGAACTGGTTGTGGGCAATAAGACCAAGATGTTCCCGAATGGCAGCCTGTCCGGCCTGAAGTCCGGCTTCGGCCACAACGAAAACCAGTACATCTGGCGCATGGAAGTGTACGATGGCAAGCTGTATGTGGGTACCTTTGACACCAGCAGCATACTGCAGACCTTTGGCCAGTTCTCCAATGGCGACATCTTCAAGTGGGCACCGGAGTCCTGGAAGAGCGAGTGGAACTACCTGGTGACTCTGATGAAGGTTCTGGGCGAGGTGGACGCCGATGGCACCGGCAACCCCAACACCCTGGCACAGACCATCAAGTTCTCTTACAACTTCGTCTTCAAGAACATCTCGGTCAAGAACATTGCCAGCGCCATCAAGCTGCTCCACTACCTGCGCAAGGCAGAGCGCGGCTTTGACCTGTACGTCTCTGAGGACGGCGTGAACTTTGAGACCATTACCACCAATGGCTTCGGCGATCCGTACAACCATGGTCTGCGCGTGTTTGCCACCACCGACCAGGGCCTGTGCATCGGCACGGCCAACCCCTTCTACGGCACCCAGATCTGGATTCAGCGCAAGGACAGCTGATCCCCTGCCCGATCATCGGAAAGAACCCTGCAGGCACCCGCAGCGATTTGCTGCGGGTGCTTTTTTGCACTCTGCACAAAGAATGCCTCAAACTTTTGGTATTGATGTGCCCGCAGACGCACACACTCCACAGGAAGAGAACAGTTGTAGAAAAAATGTGAGCAAATTATGAAGTTTTACTAGAAGTTGGTGGAAAATTGATTGAAATATCCAACGATTTGAATTATACTATGCCTATAAGAATTTTAGCCGGTGCGGGCCGCGGACGTTTTGGGGCCGGGGACATGCCGGCCAAGAGGGAGGAAAACCGCATTGAAAGGCTGGTATAAGGCGCTGGAAGACCTCGTCTGGCTGACCCAGCTGGGGCTGAACATGCTGCTGCCGCTGGTGCTGTGCCTGGGGGGCTGCTGGTGGGCCGTGACCAACTGGAACTGGCCGGAGTGGCTGTTTCTCCCGGCTGTTGCGCTGGGGCTGGCCGCCGGTGCGCAGAACTTCTGGGTATTCTGCAAAGAGCGGCTGGACCGCAGCAAAAAAGAAAAACATCACCGGGTGGGGTTTAACACCCACCAGTAACGGAGGGAGCGTTGCGTATGAAATTGCAGCCGGAATCCAAAAAGGAGCTGCTGCGCATTGCCTGCGGCACCGCCATCTGTACGGCGGCCATGTGGGCGCTGTTTGCGGCGCTGCATGTTGTGGGCTGGGTCCGGTTTGACTACACGGTCATTCTGGGCAGCCTGATCGGCGCACTGGTGGCAGTCGGCAACTTTGCCGGCATCTGCTTTGTGGTGCAGAAGGTCATTGACGAGCAGGACGAAAAAAAGCGCAGTGCAATGCTGAAGGTATCCTACAACAGCCGAATGCTGCTGCAGGCGCTGTGGGTGGTGGTGGCCATTGCGGCCCCCTGCTTCCAGCCATTTGCCGGTGTTCTGCCGCTGTTTTTCCCGCGGATCACCATTTATTATCTGCAAATAACCGGCAAGTACAAGCCGCTCAAGGCCACGCAGGAGCCGGTGGACGTCTCGGTGGAGGACGACCCCGCACCTGCTGCCGCCCCGGCGGCTGAACCCCGTGACAAAGGGGGTGAAACCTAACAAATGGAACTGAACGGCGCAAAGATCCTGTATACCATCCATACCGAACTCCCGCTTCTGGGCGACTTCAAGATCACCCAGACCCTTGTGAGCACATGGATCGTCATGGCGCTGCTTTCGGGTCTGGCCATCTGGCTGGGGCACGGCCTCAAGCTGGAAAATGTGTCCAAGCGGCAGGCCGCAGCTGAGTTCATCGTAACAAGGCTGGACCAGTTCGTGCACGACAACATGGGCCATCACTTTGACCAGTATATCCCGCTGGTGGGTGCTATTTTCGCACTCAGCATCGGGTGCAACCTCATCAGTGTGGTGGGCCTGTGGAGCCCCACGGCAGACCTGAACACCGAGGCGGCCTGGGCCATTGTGGTGTTTGTACTGATCATGTACTACAAGATCAAAACAAATGGCATCCTTGGCTACCTCAAGGGCCTGCTGGACCCCATCTTCCTCATGGCACCCATCAATGTGCTGTCGGAGATGTCCACCCCGGTCAGCATGGCGTTCCGTCACTTTGGCAACATTCTGTCCGGTACGGTCATTTCCACCCTGCTGTACTGGGCGCTGGCAAGCCTGAGCCATGTCGTGTTCGGCTGGCTGCCGGGCTTCCTGGGCAGTCTCCAGCTGTTCCAGATCGGCATTCCGGCCTTTACGGGCCTGTATTTCGACTGGTTCGGCGGCTGCATCCAGGCCTTCATCTTCTGTACGCTGACCACCATTTTTATCAAACGTGCTGCCGGTGAGGACTGACCTTGCACGGCATCTCCCAAAACACAACTTCTTTTAGGAGGACAAATCTTATGACGGACTTTCAGTATCTGGCTCGTGGTATCGCTCTGGCAGGCTGCGGCATCGGTGCAGGCTGTGCACTGATCGCAGGCATTGGCCCCGGCATTGGCGAAGGCAACGCAGCAGCAGCTGCCTGTGAAGCCGTTGGCCGCCAGCCCGAGTGCAAAAGCGATGTGACCAGCACCCTGATCCTGGGCGTTGCCCTTTCAGAGACCACCGGTATTTACGGCTTTGTCACCGGCCTGCTGCTCATCTTCCTGGCACCCGGCATGTTCATGAAGTACCTGGCATAAGCGTTCGGTTTCCCAAAAACAACGAAAGGAGAGGACGCTTATGGAACTGTACCAGGCGTTGATCACCCTGGATGGCTGGACCTTTCTGGCCCAGATCTGCAACCTGATGA